>CAMBUH010000008.1 GCA_945870985.1 Chitinophaga pinensis | reverse complement strand
AGTTTAACGCATTAAAAAAAATGATAACCTTAGTTTTTGGAAAGTTCAGAACTTTTGGAAAGTTCTGAACTTTCCAAAAGTTAAAAGAGTTGATTTTGCAGACGCTCCTTCCGGCTATTTTTTTTCAGGCTATCTTTAAGCACCGAAACCACCGCAAACAAACCCTGCGCATTCACAACCAACCACTTATGCCCTCCTCTCAATATATTCATCAATTTAAAAGAAATGTAGCCGACAAATACATCATCTATAACAGCCTCTTTGCCGCACTCCCCTTCTCCGGCATAGCCAATGTGGGCGCCCTGCTTCCTCTATTGCTTCAATCCTGTAAAGAAGGGATGGAAGATGGAAAAAGCGCCACCGAAATTGTCGACCACTTTTTTGCCAAACATACCCAGGTTTCCACCAATGCCGAAAAACTAAATCGCCTGTTCAAATTTACCCAATACATAGAACGGCAGGTGGTTTTATTCGATGCCATTGAAGATGCCGCTTTTACCAGTACCAATAACATGTATGGACCGGGTACACTTACCGCTTTGTTAAATGAAGCCAATTTTTCTGGGAAAACCCAAGCCCTCAAAAATAAACTGAAAAAATTCTCTGTTCGCATCGTATTAACCGCACATCCCACCCAGTTTTATCCCGGTACTGTGCTGGGAATTATTCACGATATGCAGGATGCTATCAGTAAAAACGATTTCCCAACCATCAACTCATATATCCAACAATTAGGACTTACCCCCTTCTTTAATAAAAAACAACCCACCCCCTACGACGAAGCAGTTAACCTCATGTGGTACCTGGAAAATATTTTTTACCACTCAATAGGAAATATTTATTCCTTCATTAACAGAGAAATTTTTGAGGGTGAATATAACGGCGATAATCCGTTTATTCAATTAGGGTTTTGGCCAGGAGGAGATCGGGATGGTAACCCATTTGTTGATGCCGCCACTACCCGCAAAGTAGCAGAAGCACTTCGCAGTGCCATAATCGTATGCTATTACCGCGATATTCGAAAACTAAAGCGCCGCCTTACCTTCTCCAACGTTGAACAATTGGTTACAGAAGTAGAATCGCTACTTTATGAAAATGTTTTTCGCCCCTCGGAAGCTGAACGCATCACAAAAACCAGCTTGCTAGAAAAACTTACTGCCATCCGAGATTTTATTGTTCAATACCACCATTCACTCTACCTGCCGCAACTCGATAACCTGATAAATAAAGTACGCATCTTCGGCACCCATTTTGCCTCCCTCGATATCAGGCAAGATAGCCGTATTCATACTCAGGTATTACTCGAACTAGATCGCCAGTGTAAACAAAAATACTATGCCCGAATTCTGCCAGACAACTATACTTCCCTCTCCGAAACGGAAAAAATAACCTGGCTGGGAACCCTGCACGGACAACTGGAAGCCGAACTGTTCGAACCCGGAATAGCCCGAGATACCCTCGAAAGCATCTATGCCATCGCAGACATTCAGGTAAACAATGAAGTATCCGGTTGCCATCGCTACATCATCAGCAATTGCCAAAGTGCTGTAAATGTGCTGGAAGTAATGGCCCTGTTTACACTATGTGGATGGGAATCACAGAAACTAACAGTTGACATCATTCCCCTGTTCGAAACCATTGATGATTTACAGGAAGCAGAAAAAATTATGGAAGCGCTCTACCGCTACCCGCTTTATAGCGATCATCTGAAACTAAGAAATCAGCAACAAACCATAATGCTGGGATTCAGCGATGGCACCAAAGATGGTGGCTACCTGCAAGCTAATTGGAGCATTTACCGTGCCAAAGAAAACCTTACCGCCATCTCTAATAAATACAATATCAAAGCCAGCTTCTTTGATGGAAGAGGAGGCCCGCCCTCCAGAGGAGGAGGAAAAACCCACCAGTTTTACGCATCCCAAGGTAACTTGATTGAAAACGAAGAAATTCAATTAACTATTCAGGGACAAACCATCACCTCTAATTTCGGCACCATCCAATCTTCACAATACAATCTCGAACAACTGCTTTCTGCCGGAATTCGTAACGAAATTTTTAACTCGCAAAAACCTCAACTCTCTCAACACGAACGAAACCTGCTAAACGAACTGGGGGAAGTTAGTTATGCCGCCTATCAATCATTTAAATGTAATCCCCTATTTCTTCCGTACCTGCAAACATTTAGCCCCCTAAACTATTATAGCAAAACTAATATCGCCAGTCGGCCCGCCAAACGTGGCGGCCAGACTGAACTTCGATTCGAAGACCTTCGCGCAGTTCCATTTGTTGGTAGCTGGAGTCAATTGAAACAAAATGTTCCGGGATTTTTTGGGGTGGGAACCGCTCTGCAACATATGAAAGACAAGGCCTGCTGGGCAGATATGAAAAGCTTGTTTAAGAATGTATTATTCTTCAAAACCCTCATCGATAATAGCATGATGAGCATGCTAAAGTCGTATTTTGCCCTCACACAAAATGTTCAGTACGATTCACAGTTTGGTGCTATTTGGCAGTTGATTAAACAGGAATTCGACCTCACACAACAATTAGTGCTAGAACTAAGTGATAGTCGAGAATTGATGCAGGATGACAAAACCGGCCGGGCAAGTATTCAATTGCGTGATACCATTGTATTGCCACTGCTAACCATTCAGCAATATGCCTTGCATCGTTTACAACAGCCCGCGATAGACGCCGAAACCAG
Organism: Chitinophaga pinensis; assembly: GCA_945870985.1. GTDB lineage: Bacteria > Bacteroidota > Bacteroidia > Chitinophagales > Chitinophagaceae > Sediminibacterium > Sediminibacterium pinensis_C. The sequence continues at coordinate 31,740 of CAMBUH010000008.1, read as the reverse complement.
AGAGGTGCTGGAAAAACTAGTTACCCGAACCATGTTTGGCATCATCAACGCAGCGCGTAATTCTGCTTAACCGTCTTTTTTTCGGTCACGGTCTTTCCATTCCCATAAGTGAATACAAGCAAACGAACGATAGGGTCTCCATTGCTCGGCAATAGCATTCATGCTTTCTTTCAACTGCCGCTTATTTGTATAATCTAGTCCGTAAAGAGCGGCCATTGCCTGCTGAATGCCCCCATCATCCGGTGCAAAAACATCGGGCCTGTCTAACGAAAACATCAATAACATCTGAACCGTCCATACCCCCACTCCCTTAATCTGCGTAAGCAAATGAATCACCTCCTCATCCGATAGGGTGCTTAATCGCTTAGCCGTTATTGTATGCTCCAAACAAAACGAAGCGACCGACTTCACATAACTCACCTTGGCCTCAGAGAGCCCAACCGAGCGTAGTTTTTCGGAGGGAGTTTCCAAAACCCGCTTGCAAGAGGGTTCCCGCCCATTGTACAAACCCAAAAATCTACTCCAAATTACCGCTGCAACCCGGGTACTAAGTTGCTGACTAACAATGGCACTCATTAAGCGAACTGGAATATTACTCTGCACTCCCGGCAATTCCCTTACATTTACTACCAGAAGTGCCAGCACCGGATCTTTCCGAAGGTGTTTACGATAATACATTCGTAATAATTATTGGTGGGAAGATACGAATCCCATTAGATTGGGGAAGCTTTCCCATAAAACTCCGGATTAGTTGGTTTTCCTTTCATACCTTACAATAGAAAACCACTAGAACTTTTTTATGAAATATACACTCCTGATGTGCTTCTACTTATCTGTTGGCCTACAGGGTAACGCACAAGATTCTTTTGAAGCAGCTACCAGAAAAATCATGCAAAACCAAACCATTGCCTGGAACCGGGGAGATATTGCTGAGTTTATGAATGGATACTGGAACAGCGATAGCTTATTGTTCGTTGGCAAAAATGGCCCGGTATATGGATACAATACCACATTACTTAATTATCGAAAAAATTATCCCGATACCCTTGTTATGGGTAAGCTACAGTTTACTCTTTTACAAATCGAACAGATCTCCCCCACTCATGGATTTGTATTGGGCCAATTTCTCCTAACAAGAAAAATGGGAAACGCTAGTGGCTATTTTACCCTTTGGCTACGAAAAATCAAGGGAAAATGGCTGATTATTGCCGATCATACCAGTTGATTGGTTGCACTTTGTAATATATAAACGAACCAGTATACTAATTATTAAAAGAAAATTGTATGGCTATCATTATCATCGGACTCCTCATCGCCTTAGTAGGCATGATACTGAAAAAAAATCGGGCAGAATTAGCAACTATAGGAAAAGGTCTCTACTGGAGCGGACTCATCATCGGCATTCTGGGATTGCTTTGGTCTTCGGTTAAGCAAATTGATGCCGGTAAAGTAGGCGTTCAATCACTGTTTGGTAAAATTCAAAGTAATGTATTACCTAGTGGATTGAATCTAATTAATCCCTTAATGGATGTGTTGGAGGTAGATGTAAAAACCCAAAACTACACCATGAGTGGCGTGCATGATGAGGGAGAAAAAGAAGGTGACGATGCGATTCGTGTGCTAACCGCAGATGGATTGGAAGTTACCATCGATTTAACCGTACTCTACAGCGTTCTACCCCTGGAAGCTCCGCGACTGGTTAGAGAAACCGGTATAGATTATCAAAACAAAATCATCCGACCCCTCACCCGCACGAAGATGCGCGACAACGCAGTATATTTTACGGCAGTTGATTTATATTCTACCAAAAGGGATGTTTTTCAATCAAAAATATTCAAGAGCATAGAAGACGACTTTAAAAAAAGAGGCCTGATTTTAGAACAGTTGTTGGTTAGAAATATTACCCTGCCTAACACAGTAAAAGCATCCATCGAAGAAAAAATTAAAGCCGAACAAGATGCACAAAAGATGGAGTTTGTGCTGCAGAAAGAAAAACAGGAAGCCGATAGAAAGCGGGTAGAAGCCCAAGGTATTGCCGACTATCAGAAAATTATCAGCTCAGGCTTGGGTGATAAGCAACTTCAATACGAACAGATTCAGGCGATGAAGGGATTAATGACTTCTCCCAATGCGAAAGTGATTATAATGAATGGAGGAAAAACGCCGGTAATACTAGATGGGAAAAATTAAAGCGGTTCCGATAAAGGCGTCCTACTCTTCAAATTGAATCGGTTCGCGCCAGATGCGATAGATCCACCAAATAAAAACACCCATACTGAGGAAAAACCAAGTATAAAAAATACCATTTCCCAGTCGGAACCCTCCATCAATGATTCCGTATCCTAACATAATGCCGACTGTGGTGTTGATGCCCATCCAAAGGAGCCCAATGCCTAGGGTATTTAGTATTCTGATTAAGTATTGACGTATGCCCGGTTCCACAGCGTATGTTTCAGTGACTCTATCTTACAACTCAAGGGGATTTTTGTTCAAAAAAACCTAATCCATACTCTGGTTACTGGTAGCAGCTAACTTTAAAATCCGGTCGAACTGGGCCGGACTCAAATCATTATAAAAGAAATATATAGGGTCTACCTCTACACCATTATGATGCACCTCATAATGCACATGCGGACCGGTACTTTTCCCGGTACTACCTACATATCCAATCACTTCGCCCCGCTTTACCTCATCCCCAACCCGGGCTTTAATCCGATACATATGGCCATAAAGGGTTTGATAGCCAAATCCATGATTGATTACCACCCTGTTCCCATGTCCGCCCGTACTAAACCCAGCATCCACCACTTTTCCATCACCGGTAGCATAAATGGGGGTACCCAACGGGGATGTAAAATCAATTCCTTTATGTGCCCGCCTGTCTTTATATACCGGATCAATCCGATACCCAAAACCAGAACCAATGCGGGTAAGATTTTTATTGCTGATTGGTTGAATAGAGGGCATAGATGCCAGCCATACTTCCTTATTCTTTACCAGCCGGGTAATTTCATCGAAGGATTTCAGTTGATAGGCTTCTAATAAAGCCAAGCGGTTCAATTGCGTGTTGATGCTTATAATCAAGGCATCCTCTCCCATACTTTGAACTAATTTCACTTCTTTTCGGCGCTCCATATCCTTTACCCGGGCACTATCTGGAATGGGCGAGGCGCCAAAAATGGTTCGGTACACATTATTATCGCGGTTCTCAATTTCATCCATCTGCAACTCCAACTGTTTTACCCGCTCCATTAGCAAGGTATAGTTCTCTTGAAAACTTTCGTTCTGCTGGCGCAGAATTTTTTCGCGGGGAGAAGCAAAATATCGGAAGGCAATGGTGTAAATGAGCAATCCAGTTACAATGGAAGCAGCAATAAAACCTATCACTTTTAACAAACGAACGCGCAAGGGCGTCTCCAACTTCTCGAAGCGGAGGGTATGGGTATTGTAGAAATACTTGACCTTTTTCATGAACCAACGCTTTACAATCTGCCAATTATATCAGATAAACTCTAAGGATATTTGCCCAGGCAACCTCCTTTTCTCCGGAGCCATTTCCTTACCTTTGCCAACCCAAAACAGCCCCAAATATAGTTTCTAACGGCCTAATTATGGGAGTAAACTTTTTTTACGGATGATGACAAGTGCCCAGATAAGACAACATTTTTTAGACTTTTTTAAGTCCAAAAACCACCATATCGTACCCTCAGCCCCTATCGTTGTGAAAAACGACCCAACCCTGTTGTTTACCAATGCAGGGATGAATCAGTTTAAAGACTATTTTCTGGGAAATAAAAAACCCGAATATCCCCGGGTAGCTGATACCCAAAAATGTTTGCGGGTTAGCGGTAAACATAACGACCTAGAAGAAGTAGGCGTTGATACCTACCACCATACCATGTTTGAAATGTTGGGTAATTGGAGCTTTGGCGATTATTTTAAAGCCGAAGCCATCGCCTGGAGCTGGGAATTGCTTACTGAAGTTTATAAACTTGATAAAGACAGGCTGTATGTTACGGTATTTGAGGGAGATGCATCCGAAGGTATCCCCGCCTCCACCATCGCTCTGGAAGAATGGAAAAAGCTAGTGCCAGCAGAAAGAATTCTGTTTGGAAATAAAAAAGATAATTTCTGGGAAATGGGAGATGCCGGCCCATGCGGACCCTGCTCGGAAATTCATGTTGACTGCCGCTCAGATGAAGAAAGAACAAAAATTCCCGGAAAAGATCTGGTAAATAAAGATCATCCTCAGGTAATTGAAATCTGGAACAATGTATTTATCCAATACAACCGGTTAAAGGATGGAACCCTCCAGGCACTGCCTACCCGGCACGTGGATACCGGTATGGGCTTTGAACGACTGGTTCGGGTGATTCAGGGAAAACAAAGCAACTACGACACCGATATTTTCTCCGGAACCATCGCTGCCGTTGAGCGGATTACCCAAAAAACCTATGATGCCGGTGATAGTAAACAGGCTGTTGCATTTCGGGTTTTATCCGACCATATCCGCGCAATCGCTTTTACCATTGCGGATGGCCAACTGCCTTCCAATACCGGCGCTGGCTATGTAATCAGAAGAATTCTTCGCAGAGCAGTGCGGTACTACTATTCTTACTTAGAGTATCGCCAGCCCCTTTTATACCAACTCATCCCATTACTGTCTGCCCAATTTGAACAGGTGTTTCCTGAATTAATTCAACAACAAGATTTTGTGGGCAGAGTAATTCGGGAAGAGGAAGAAGCCTTCTTAAAAACCCTGGAAAAGGGGTTGAAAAGAATGGATGATATGCTTGCAACGAATGAAAAAGAGATACCCGGAAAATCTGTTTTTGAATTATTCGATACGTTTGGATTTCCTCCAGACTTAACTCGCTTGATCGCATCGGAACAGGGGCGGAGCATCAACGAAAAAGAATTCGACGAGGAAATGCAGCAACAAAAAAATAGGAGTCGCGCTGCTACTTCGTTGGATACCGAAGATTGGATCATTCTTCATGAAGATGCAGCCACCGCCTTTGTTGGGTACGATTCACTTTCACTTACTACCCGTTTAGTGAGGTACCGAAAGGTGAAATCGAAAGGGAAAGAATCTTATCAATTGGTTTTAGAAGCCACTCCCTTTTATGCAGAAAGTGGCGGACAAGTGGGCGATCGGGGCAACTTACGGTTTGGGGATGAGCATATCCAGGTAATAGACACCAAAAAAGAAAATAACCTGATTATACACGTTACTGCCCAACTGCCTTCCCAACCTAGCGCAGAAGTTTTGGCCACCGTAGATGCCTCTACACGCCAATCAACCACCATACACCACAGTGCTACCCACCTTTTGCACGCAGCGCTTAGAAATGTGCTGGGTACCCATGTAGCGCAAAAGGGAAGTTTGGTGAACGAACACCAGCTCCGTTTCGACTTCTCTCATTTCAGTAAAATGACTGAAGAAGAATTACAGGCAATAGAAAAACTGGTGAATGAAAAAATTAGAAAAAATATTCCGGTACAGATAGAGGAAATGGAAAAAGAAACAGCCATGGCAAAAGGGGCAATGGCACTGTTCGGAGAAAAATATGGGGAAAGAGTAAGGGTAGTAACCATGGATCCAAATTACTCGTTAGAATTATGTGGCGGCACACATGTGAGCAGAACCGGTGAGCTTGGCTTTTTGAAAATACAACACGAAACAGCCGTTGCGGCCGGAGTGCGAAGAATAGAAGCCGTGAGCGGAGAAGCTGCCCTGCAACTCATGTTTCAAGAATCAGCTACCCTTAATGAACTGAAACAGGCACTAAAAAATCCGGCAGAAATTACCCGAGCACTTCAGCAGGTTTTACATGAGAATACCGAACTGAAAAAGAAAATCGAAAGCCTGGAAACAAAGCAGTTGAACCAACTCGTTCCGGAACTGATTAAGCATGCAACCAAACTGGGCGAAATTCAATTTATTGGTGCAATAGTAGAAGTTTCACAAGCCGATGCACTTAAACAAATCTGCTTCCAGCTTAAAAATCACCTCTCCCGATACCTGGTAGTACTTACTGCCAATATAGAAGGTAAAGCACAGGTGGCAATATTAATAGACGACCAAACCGCCGCTGAAAAACAGCTGGATGCCGGCCAAATGATTAAGCAAACCGTTGCCCCCCTTATAAAAGGTGGGGGCGGTGGGGCAAAAACACTGGCTACCGCTGGCGGACAAAACCCTTCAAATCTCCAGCAGGTAATTGATAGCATCCGGGCCCTGTTAAACTAATCTTCAATAATATTTAACATTTCCGAAGAGCTTCGTACTTTGAGTATTGCTAGCTTTGAAGTACAAAATATTTCGTACATTAAAATTATTCAGCATGATTAACAAGATTACGTTTGCAACTGCGCTCACTTGGCTGATAGCCATAACTGCGATTGCTCAGCCTACCCCTCCTGTACCCCCAGCCCTATCAAAGGAAAAAGCAAAAAAAATGCTCATCATCCGAAATGGGGATACCACCATAGTGAAAGGGGATGATTTGGTAATTGATATCGAAAACTTTCAAAATGGCGTACCCGAAAAATTCAGAAAGCAACTTCTTGAGTTCAACCCAAATATTATGATGCGGCGGCCCGGTAACATAAATGAAAACAAAGCTTTATTAGGCGTTTTCACGGAAAAAAATGAAAAAGGGGCTATTATTAGAGAAATCATGAAAGGTACTCCCGCAGAAAAAGCAGGTCTCAAAGCCGATGACATCATTACCGCTATCAATGGAGTAGCCATTAACAGTGCCGAGGAATTAACACAGGAAGTAGGCAAATACCTGCCGGATACCAAAATAACCATCACTTACCTGCGCAACCAGCAAACCGAAAATACCACAGCAATCCTCGCCACAAACAATAGAGAAGCAAACCGCAACTATCAATTTATAGATACAATGGTGTTCAATATGGATGATATGTTTAAAATGCTCCCTCCCGATAGGAACGAATGGGCGCCCAAACCTCGAAAACTTCAGCTGGGCGTAGGCATTCAAGATATGGAAAACAGCAAAGGCGTAAAAATCACTTCTGTAACGGAGAATAGTCCAGCTGCCCTAGCCGGTATTAAAAAAGATGATGTATTACTTTCTGTGAACGGCACCGCACTAACCGATATTAACGACCTGCGAAAAATGCTAAACAATTCCAAAGAGGGAGATAAATGGAAAATTGAATACGAGAGAGGAAATAAAAAGAGTAACACAGAGGTTGTATTTCCTAAAAAGCTGAAAACTGCCGAATTATAATTCACAAAACATGGCACATCAAAAAGGCACACCCAATTGGTGTGCCTTTTTGATGTGGGCAATACAATGAATTAGGCGCGAATTCGTTAATAACTGCAGCGCATTCCCTTTTCCGGCAATGTTTAACCACCCACTATGAAATTTCTACTATACCTGTTAGTACTCGTTTGTACAATCCCCACCAGCTCATTTGCACAAGTTTATTCCAAAAAAGAACCCCTGGCTCATACTTTTTCCATTGTAGCAAGGGATGAAAAAACGGGTGATATGGCAGTGGCCGTTCAAAGTCACTGGTTTGGGGTAGGCACCCTGGTGCCTTGGGTAGAAGCAGGTGTAGGCGTTGTTGCCACCCAATCTTTTGTAAATAAATCGTACGGCCCAAAAGCATTGGGGCTGTTAAAAAGAGGACTAACCCCCCAACAAACCTTAGACAGTCTGCTAAAAATAGATAGCTCACGAGAAATGCGCCAGGTAGCCATTTTGGATACTAAAGGGAATGTAGCCACCCATACCGGTTCAAAATGTATTCAGGTAGCCAAACACATCAAAGGGAAAAGCTTCAGCGTACAAAGCAACATGATGCTGGGCGATTCGGTATGTGAATACATGAAAAAAGCCTTTGAAATGAGCACCAATAAACCTTTTGTAGAACGCATTCTGCTGGCATTGGAAGCAGGACAGGCAGCTGGCGGAGACATCAGAGGCATGCAAGCAGCCGCTATCCTAGTAGTTCCGGGCAGATATACAACCCCTTGGGAAAGAACCCTGATTGACCTCCGGGTAGACGACTCACCCCAACCCCTAGAAGAACTTAGACGCTTGTACAACATGCAACTCGCATACGATCACATGAATAGTGGCGACTTGGCCTATGAAAAAATGAACAACCTCAACCTGGCTAACGAAAAGAAAGACATAACGGAGGCAATGAACGAATACAATGCCGCCATGCGCCTGTTCCCCGAAAATCTAGAAATGCAGTTCTGGACTGCAGTTACCCTTGCCAATAACAAACAACTCAACAAGGCTTTGCCAATGTTGAAGAAAATATTTGTGCGAGACAAGAACTGGAAGGAACTTTTCCGCCGATTAGAACCCGCGGGATTATTAACCATCTCGAAAGAAGACAAAGAAAAAATACTTTCTCTCTGATATTTGTTATCTGAGAATTGACTTAGTGCCCAAGGTTGGCTATTTTTGTCGGTAATGCAGGATACTCCAATATATGAAGTAGTAATTGGTCTTGAAATTCACGCCCAGTTAGCTACACAGAGTAAATTATTCTGTGGAGACAGTAACTTGTTTGGTGGTGAAGCCAATACACGGGTAAGTGCCATTTCTCTCGCGCATCCGGGTACATTACCAAGAACCAATAAAAAAGCGGTTGAATTAGCAGTAAAACTGGGACTAGCGTGTGAATGTGCCATTGAACAAAATAACTATTTCGCCCGCAAAAATTATTTCTATCCCGACCTGCCCAAAGGGTATCAAATATCCCAACATACCAGTCCTATTTGCAAGGGAGGTAATGTTCGCATCACCACAACTGCTGGAAGCAGAGCCGTTCGCCTAAACCGAATTCACATAGAAGAGGATGCCGGCAAAAGTTTACACGATCAACATCCCACCAAAACCTTTATCGACCTGAACCGGGCAGGAACTCCACTGGTAGAAATCGTAACCGAACCCGATATTTATTCTGCCGAAGAAGCCGGACTGTTTGTGGCTGAAATCAGAAAACTGGTTCGATGGCTGGGGGTATCTGATGGAAATATGGAAGAAGGGAGCCTTCGGTGTGATGCAAATATTTCCCTCCGCCCCGCCGGATCCCAAACTTTAGGAACCAAAGTAGAAGTGAAGAACCTGAACTCCATCAAGCATATTAAAAAAGCCATTGAATACGAAATTAGCCGAATAACGGAACGCTTATTACAAGGGCAACCCATCATCCAGCAAACCCGCAGTTTTAATGCCGATAATGATACCACTTTTGCCTTACGCGATAAGGAAGAAGCCAATGACTACCGCTATTTCCCCGACCCCGATTTGGCTCCCTTTGTAATTTCTGCAGAAGCGCTTGAATCCTATAAAGCATCACTGCCCGAATTACCCAATGCCTTGCACCAAAGGTTGCTGCAAATGGAGGAGCTAACCGAATATGATGCACAACAATTGAGTGATGACCTGTTCACCGCACAATATTTCGAAGAGGTGAATTTACATACTAGCAATAAGAAATCTGTTGCCAATTGGATGCTCGGTCCGTTGCGTCAGTGGCTCAACGACAATCAACTCAACTTTTCTCAGGTGCCCGTTTCAGCCGCCAACCTGGCGCAAATGATTGATATGATTGAATCGGGGGAGCTTAGTTTCTCAACCGCTGTAAGCCGATTACTACCGGCATTGATAAAAGAAAAAAAATCTCCCCGCGAATTGGCCGAAACACTCAATATTTTGCAAACGGCAAATGAAAGTCTGCTCGCAGAATGGATTCGGGAAGTGATGAATAAAATGCCAGACAAAGTACAGGAGTACCGAAAAGGTAAAAAAGGACTGCTGGGAGTATTTATAGGCGAAATAAAAAAAATCAGTGGCGGAAAAGCCGATCCACAAAAAGTAACTCAACTGCTGCAAGAAAAACTCAATCAACCCTAAACAACCCTACATCAAAAAATAGAACATGAAAACAAAAATTTTGATTTTTATCGCATGCATACTTGCGGTATCCTGCAGTGAAAAAAAATATGGTGCATTTACTGTGAGTGGACAATTTAAAAATGCAGGTCAGCTAAAAATATTTTTGCAGGAATTACCTTTTGGAGGTCGTCAGCCCATCACCGTTGATTCGGCCATTCTCGACAAGCAAGGAAATTTTGTATTAAGAGGAGTAGGCAAAGAAGAAAGCCTTTACCGGATTAACACAGACATGGGTATGGATGTGATTGTAATCAACGATCAGAAAAACATCAAGTTATTGGTTGATATGAAAGACTATACGCACTATCAGGTAGAGGGCTCTCCTGCTAGCTTTCAATTGCATGAATTATTTGAAAATTATCGTCGCCAGGATTCTGCTTTAGCAGTTTGTTTTATGATGCTAGATTCTTTACAACAAAAAAATGTTCCAGACAGTGTTTCGCTACCCTGTAAGCAAGAAAGAGACCGCAGAATCAGTGATATCAATTCACTGGTGAGTAATTTTGTTCGGGAATCTGCCAGTCCTGCCGCACGCTTTTATGCGATGGGTATTGCTACCCGTACTATGAAGCGCGAAGAAATCGTAAGGATGGCAGATGCATCCTTACAAAAATTTCCAGAACACAGCGGACTGCAAAGAATTAAAACTTTACTAACAGAACCTACGCCTGCCCCTGCTGCTGAAGGATCACTGATTAACAAAGAAGCTCCAGACTTTTCAATGCCCAATACTGCGGGTGAAAATATCTCGCTGAAAAGCTTCCGCGGTAAATATGTGTTGGTTGATTTCTGGGCTAGTTGGTGCGGACCTTGCAGACAAGAAAATCCCAATGTAGTAGCTGCATTTAAAAAATATAGTGTCAAAAATTTTACCGTGCTCGGCGTTTCACTGGATGCTGAAAAAGAAAACTGGTTGCAGGCCATTAAAGACGATCAACTTACCTGGACGCATGTGAGCGACCTGAAGCAATGGGAAAGCAAAGTGGTTCCACTCTACCAAATAACGGGTATCCCCTTTAATGTGCTGGTTAATCCGGAGGGAAAAATTATTGCTGCCGACTTACGAGGTGATGAACTCGACAAAAAATTAGCCGAGGTGTTGAAATAAGTCAATCAATTATTTCTTCTTTTCTCCGGGAGCAATACTGAGTATCAAAACCGGCAATAATATCAGGTTGGTAAGTGTGCCCACTACTAAAGTGAGCGAAGTAAGCCATCCCAATGCTTGAGTGCCACCAAAATCGCTCCAGCAGAAAATGATAAAACCGGCAATCAACACCAGCGAAGTGTATAAAATACTAATGCCGGTATGTCGGATAGTTTGCACCAGCGTAGCAGCCACATCATGTTGATGATAGCTCAACTCCTGCTTATAATTTATCAGAAAGCGAATGGTTACATCAATGGCAATACCCAGGGCAACACTAAACACCAATACGGTAGAAGGTTTTAGGGCGATGCCCGCCCAGCCCATAACACCAGCTGTAATCACCAGGGGCACCAGATTAGGTATGAGTGAACAAATTAATATCCTAAAAGAGCGGAATAGATACAGCATACACAGCGAAATCAGCAAAAAGGCCCAGGCAATACTTTCTTTCAGTCCACGAATAATAAATCCCGACCCCTCTAAAAAACTTACACTACTGCCCGTAAAGGTTACCTTGTAAGAAGCCGTGTCGAAAATTTCATTTGACTTTACCTGAAATTTATTCAGTAGCTCGGGTAGTCTTGCACTGCCAATATCTTTCATGTTCACGCTGATTCTAGCCATTTGTCGGTTGCTATCCATATAATTATTCAACAATCCCGCCACACCTTTCGATCCGGAAGCTGCTGACTCATTTCCAGACAATTGGAGATAAGGAGCCATAAATGCCAAATCAGTTTCCGTAGGAATACTATAACTATTGCTATCCCCATCAAAATACGCCTGACGAGCAAATTTGAGTCCCTCCACAAAAGATAATGGCCGGGCAGTGGCAGAATCTTCAGAAATAAACGCAGATAACTCCTCCATTTTCTGAATAGTTTTCATGCGCATTACCCCTTTTTTCTTTTTAGCATCTACCACAATCTCCAAAGGCATCACCCCCCTAAAGTTTTTTTCAAACCATTTTAAGTCGGTATAAATTTTATTGCTGCGCGGTAAGTCATCTACTATATACCCCACACTCTTAATTCGAAAAATGCCCATTACTGAAAAAATCAACACTACCAGCGTAATACCATAAATCCATCGGGCATGATTAAACGCCCATCGCTCTATATTCACCAAAAACTGTTTCAGCCATCGGTTTTCAAGATACCGAACATGCTTGTCTTTGGGCGGCGGCAAATAACTTAATACCGCGGGGATAAAAATCAATGAGATCAGGAACAAGGCCATAATGTTGATACCAGCCACTGCTCCAAACTCTTTTAACAAGTCGCTGCGGGTAAGCGCAAATACAGCAAATCCAATAGCAGCAGCAATGTTACAAAACAAGGTTACAATGCCCATCCTTCCAACCATGGTAATCAACGCCTCTTCTTTTTTCTTGGTTTCCAGGTAAGCCGTATGATATTTATTTAAAAAATAAATGCAATTCGGAATACCAATTACCACAACCAATGGGGGTATCAAAGCGGTGAGTAGGGTAATTTTATATCCAAACAAAACAATAGTGCCTAAACTCCAGATTACCCCCATCCCTACTACCAGTAAGCTCATGAGCGTTGTGCTGAATGACCAGAAAAATAAAAACAAGGTAATCACCGAAAGCACCAGCGAGCCAATCAAAAACCAGTTCATTTCCGCTTTAATCTTATTGCCAATGATTGTGCGGATATAAGGGAGTCCGCTCACATACAGGGCAGTACCAGTTGTTTTTTCAAAACTGGCCAATTCGCGGGTAATATCATTCATTAAACGAGTACGCGACTTGCTGTTCATCGTGTCTTTGTTCACATTAATACCCATCAGATAACTGCCGGTTTGCGGATTGTATAAAAAAGACCGATAAAATGGAAGTGTTTCAAAAACCTGTCGGCTGCTATCTAAAGCGGCCTGACTAGTGTAGGGTGGATGGAAAAGTTTTTCAGAAACCAGCTTGCCCGATGCCGAATCATTTCGCAAACCCACCACCTCCGGTATGGACAATACCCCAGTTACCGCATTAATTTTTTTAAGTTGCTGATGCAATTCACTCACTGCATTAAAAAATGCCGGCTGATACATTTTATCAGTTTGTATACCTACCACAACCGTATTTGCATCAGCACCAAAAGTTCTCAAAAACTCTTGGTATTCTTTATATTTCTGATTATCGGTTGGCAAGGCACGGGTAAAATCGTAGCTGAGCTGAACCTGAGAAGCTTTCCAGCCCATGAAAACGGTAACAACGGCAAGCAGCAATAATAAGCTGAGCCGATATTGTAGGATGAACCTGCCAATGCTATACCACATAATTTAGTATTCTAGTGGCAAAGAAAAGAATAAAATCGGGAGTGGGGGAGGGAATCTGATAAATTTAGTATTTTCCCTAAAAGAATTGCCATGCCGAATACTTCCATCGTATCCATCCGTCAAATTAGTTTTTACTTCTTACTGATTTTCCTTGGAATTTTCCTGCTTGGGCAACTGAACGCATTTATTCCGGCATTTTTAGGAGCACTTACCTTTCATGTGTTGCTTTCTAAGCCCATGAACTGGCTCACAGATCGAAAAAAATGGTCACCCGGCCTGGCAGCTACCGCATTGTTGTTGTTTACAATTATTGTTGTACTGGTACCGATTAGCATGGCATTTAACATTGTATACAATAAGGTTGGCTATGCCATTCAGCATTCAGGCAACGTGATGGCAGGACTAACTACCCTGATTAACCAGACAGAACAAAGATTTCAGATTACATTGATCAGCGATCAAAACATAGAAAAAATCGGATTATTATTTGCCAGTATTCTTCCAAAAGTGGTTGGAGCTACCGTAGATTCCCTACTAACGATGGTGATGATGTTATTTATACTGTTTTTTTTATTGTCTAACAACAAAGCCATTCAAAACTGGTGCTTACACCATGTACCCCTTCAAAACGAAAACACCCGGCGGCTGGGTAAAGAACTGAATACCTTGGTTCTCTCCAATGCCCTTGGAATACCCGCAACTGCTTTGTTTCAGGGTGTGATTGGGGCTATTGGATACTATTTTTTAGGGGTAAAAGATATCGGATTTTGGATGGTGGTTACCTGCATAGCTTCTATGATTCCGATGGTAGGCGCAGCACTGGCCTGGGTACCAGTTGCACTGATATTTTTTTCTGAAGGCGACACTACCCGCGGAATTATTATGCTGGTATATGGAGCCGTTGTTATGGGAGTACTTGACAATGTTTTCCGCATGAGTATTCAGAAAAAAGTGGGAGATACCCATCCCCTTATAACAACTTTTGGAGTGATTTTGGGCGTAAAATTGTTTGGATTTATCGGACTAATTTTTGGCCCAATCGTTATCGCCCTGTTCATTCTGTTGGTAAAAATTTACATCCACGAATTCATAGATAGCAAGTAATTAAGCAATAAACACATAGGCCAGCCACTGACAAGCGGCTCCCATCAATAATCCCATGTAAATCTCTCGGGTACTGTGGTCGCTCACCAACATACGCGCAGTGGCAATCAATCCCGCCAGCAAAACAGCCGGTATTAAATAAATCCAAAGCGGAATTGCATAATACCACGAAAACAATCCGATTGCAGTAACTGCTCCACCAGCTGCCATCCCGTGTAAACTGATTTTTAAGTAACTGTTCAAAATCAGCCCCACAACGGTCGATAAAAAAATGCCCATAAAAAAGAACCGCAAAACAATCGGCTGATCGGTAAAATTCCGACTCAGATAATACATCCACCAATAAAAAAACATAACAATTATATAGGGAACAATCCGTTCTTTCTGAGTTTTTAAGAGAATACTGTTTATAAATTGCAAACGCCAAAGCAGAAAAATAGCAAAAGCCGGTAAAAATGCCGTCCACCAAAAGCACGTAAAAAATCGCAAAGTCAACTGCCACTGTGAAATACCCGCAAACTCATAAGGAACTGCTTCCATGAGTAAACAAAATATATAGGTAGGTATAAAAAGCGGGTGGAAAATTATAGATACAACCTGACCAAATATCCAACTCAACCGATCCGAAAATTTCGGAGGAGTGGGTTGACTTTCAATCGGGGCATTTTCGGAAATGGCAGTTACATCCATATTATAATTCTTTTCTTAGTCGCGCTACCGGAATATTCAGTTGTTCGCGATATTTAGCAACGGTTCTTCTAGCAATATTATATCCTTTCTCCTGCAGCATTTCGGTTAGTAAATCGTCGCTTAGCGGCTTATGCTTGTCTTCTGCTTCTATCAGGTCGCTGAGAATTTTTTTCACTTCCCGGGTACTTACTTCCTCCCCACTTTCCGTACTCAACGATTCACTGAAAAAATATTTCAACCGAAAATTACCAAACTCGGTTTGCACAAATTTACTGTTCGCTACCCGGCTTACCGTTGAAATATCCAGTCCGGTTAACTCAGCAATATCTTTCAATATCATGGGTCGCAAATCCGTTTCATCACCAGTTAACAGAAAAGCCTCCTGATGCTGCAAAATGGCGCCCATCGTATTTAGTAGGGTTTCTTGTCGCTGGCGAATCATATCAATAAACCATTTGGCCGAATCGATTTTTTGACGAATAAATGTAACCGCCTCTTTCTGGCGCTTATCCGTTTTACTGCCCCGCTCATAATCTTTCATCATATCGCGGTATCCCTCACTGATTCTGAGCGGAGGCGCATTGCGGGAATTCAACGTTAACTCCAGCTTTCCATTATTATTGATTACATAAAAATCAGGAATGATAAAGTTCTCTGCCTGACTACTCGCCGAAAACAACCCACCGGGCTTAGGGTTTAGTCGAATGATTTGAGCAATGATATCTTTCAGCTGCTCATCGTTTACACTCATACTTCGCTGAATCTTCTCGTAATGTTTTTTAGTAAACTCATCAAAATATTTAGTGAGCATTTGAATGGCCTGACGAACACTTTCTCCTTCCGATTCTTTACGGGTAAGCTGCAACAACAAACATTCCTGCAAACTGCGGGCGGCAATGCCGGGTGGATCAAACTGTTGAATTTGTGCCAACAGTTCTATCACCTCTTTTTCAGAAACCTCCATGCCCTGTCGAAAAGCCATATCATCTACCAAAGAGCTGATTTCGGAACGCAGGTATCCATCATCATCTAAACTACCAATAATTTGCTCGGCAATTGTTCGGTTGCGTGGATCTAGTTCCAACATGCCCAACTGATTCAATAAATGATCCTGAAAACTGATTTCGGCGCGCATCGGAATCACTTTTTCGTCGCTCATTTCCGGGTAATGATCATCCTTCATTTTGTAGTCTGCAATCTCTCCATCATCATCCACCAGGAATTCACTCACATCAGGTGCGTCTAACTCTTCAGACCCGTATTCTTCCTCCTCCGAACTATCTCCCTCCATCTCTGAGTTCTCGGATAACTCATATTCATCCTCCGCGCTCTCCGATTCCATTTCCAAGGCAGGATTCTCTTCCAACTCTTCCTTAATGCGCTCCTCCAAATTAGCCGTAGGCACCTGCAGCAGTTTCATCAACTGAATCTGCTGGGGCGACAACTTTTGCAGTAGCTTTTGTTGAAAAGATTGACTGAGTGACATCGGTTGGTGCGCTGTTTTCTGTAATAACTATCAGGATGGCAAAATCACTACCCTGCATCGCTTTTATGCGAAAATAATAGTGTAAATTTACATACAAATCTATGAACCGCTCCATGAAACACATTTCTTTATTCGCGGTATTATTATTATATGCTGGCTTTGTGCATGCACAGATGCAAATGCCTGCTGCCGACAACCCCGTGCGATTAAGAGATAGCGCTTTATACCTGCCCATTCGTTTAGTACCACAAGATAGCTACAGCAAAGAGCTGGCCTTTTTCTGCAAAAGAGAATGGGAGTTGGAGAAGAAAACCGGTGTGCCTATGAAATTCCGATTGGGAAGTGTAGACTATGTAAATACCCTCGAAGGAAAAAACCAGCCTATGCGACTGCCGCTTCCTTTTGCTCCTCTACCCAGCGGAGTGAGAAACGTTCCCCATAAGCTTTAATGGTATCGATTATTATTTGCTGCTGATCTGCAGGATAATGGTTTAACCACAATCGTCGATAATAACTGTTTTCTACAAAAAACATCAATTCATTTTTAGCTAGTCTTTTAACTCGATTGATTTCCGACCAACTCAAAACGTCTGGATCACCTATTTCCCAACGGAACCCTTCATTGTTATTCCACCTGATTTGCTGATCATCTATTTCAACAAAGGGCATTATTTTTGGGGGAGGAAACGGAAAGTAAGTTGAAATGTAATACCCACTTAAGAGAATTAAATAAAAGTCCCGAAAAAATCCCCTAAAACCGAAAAATATAACAAAAATAAGTAGGCAAATCCCAAACAAAAAGACCAACAAACGCCAAAGTTTCTTTTTTTTAGGAAGCTCAACAGCAGGGAGTTCAAATCTTATCATACTGAAAACTTTTACAGCACTTTTCTTATAGCAGCCGCCATCTTTTCTCCTTTTTCCTTTATCTGCTCAGGCGTCCAGGCCAATGAAATCGCAGTAGAAACACAACGACTCAACAATGCATCACTTACCGAAAAATCTGAACTACCCAATTGCTGTAACGCATGGGTTTGCTCGGGAGACAGCCGATGCAGGGCCCCAGCTTGCTTCAGGTGATCCCATTTGCGAATATAGTGCCAGTTATTATTGTACCAATAAAAATTGCCGGCCAATATGCCTTGATTGCGCATTTCCTCCACAGCAGCCTGTGTTTGTTCGGCAGTGGGTAAAAACCAGCTGATAAAACTACAGCTATCATCTCCCCCCTCAGGCACCCGACGAAATGCTACTCCGGGTATCGCTTCCAGATGTGCTTTTAATGCAGCATGGTTGCGCTTTTGTATGGCTAAAAAATTAGGCAGTTTTCTGATTTGTGCCAATCCAACCGCCGCATGTAATTCACTAATTCGGTAATTATATCCAATAAAGGGATGCAGATCCGCTCCCCGGTCAACCCCCAGGTGATCATGCCCGTGATCGGTATATCCATCCGCCTTTGTATAGATGGATGCATCATTCGTCATTACCACCCCACCTTCTGCGCAGGTAATCATTTTTACAAAATCAAAAGAGAAAGTTCCAACATCCCCTATAGTGCCCAATGCCTTGCCTTTGTAGGTTCCGCCAATACTTTGACAAGCATCTTCTAGCAAGCGTATCCCGTTTTCGTGGGCAATCGCCAGTAAGGCATCCAAATCGGCCATGCTGCCACACATATGCACCGGCATAATGCAACGGGTACGTGGAGTTATGGCGGCTTTTACGGCGGCGGGACTAAGCGTTAGGGTATCATCAACATCTACCAATACTGGAATGGCACCCACACTTAATACCGCTTCAAAACTGGCTACAAAGGTGAAAGTGGGCATAATTACCTCGTCCCCAACTCCCACGCCCATTGCAGCCAAAGCAGTAGTTAACGCCCCCGTTCCGCTGGAAGTTAACTGGGCATACTTACAACCAAAAGTTTCCTGAATAGCTTTTTCCAATTCCTTGGCCTTCCAGATTCCTTTTCTGGGGCCATCAAAGGCGTATCGCATCAGGATACCGGTTTCCAATACATCATTCACTTCTTTTCTTTCTTCCGCTCCAAAAAGTTCGTACCCAGGCATGAATAGTTATTTTAATTTCAATAAGTAAGGTCCCCGCAAAGATATTAAACATTTATCATCAACGGGTCGGATCCTCGTTTGGCTGAATTATCTTTGCAACATGGCTGCTTCACTAATTTATTGCTATGATGCTTATTGTGGATGGTGCTATGCTTTTAGCAAAGTAATGCAGCAGCTGGCCAGCGACTATCCCGAAATTCCCATAGAAGTGTTTTCCGGAGGCATGATTTTACCCGAAAAACCGGTGCCCCTTAAAGTAACTGCCGATTATATTCGCCAGGCCTATCCAAAAGTTGAAGCCCTTTCGGGCATAGAATTTGGAGCCGACTATTTATGGCATATTGAAAATCCCGATTTGAGCGATTGGTATCCGAACTCCGAAAAGCCGGCCATTGCCTTATGCATCTTCAAAGAAATCTATCCCGATAAACAGGTAGCATTTGCTGCCGATTTACAATATGCCCTGTATTGGGAAGGTCGCGACTTAACAGATGATGAATCCTATCGCCATCTATTAGAAAAATATAGCTTGTCGGAAGAATATTTTTACACGCGCCTACACGATGAAGCATACAAACAACTGGCCCACGATGAATTTGAAAATTGTCGCCAACTGAAAGTTACCGGATACCCCTGCGTTTTTGTGCAAAACAGTGAGGTTTCCTTTACACTGATTGCTAGGGGTTATACCGATTACGCTACGCTTCAGGAACGCTTACAAAATGTATTGAACGAAAACAATCCCAGTTAATCATTCTCCACTTCAACAATCAGCTCTACTTCTACTGCCATACCAAAGGGCAGTGAAGCAACACCAATGGCCGATCGGGCATGTTTTCCCTTATCGCCAAATACCAGCACCATCATATCAGAAAATCCATTAATTACTTTTGGCTGATCGGTAAAATCTTCCGTTCCATTCACCAGTCCCAGCACTTTTACCACTCTTTTCACCCGACTCAAATTTCCGAGATAATCTTTCAATACCGACAATTGTGCCAATGCGGTTAGTCGGGCGGCTGCATAGCCCTGCTCAATGGTAAGATCCTTACCCAGCTTGCCGGTTACGTACTTTCCATCTGCTTGTGTGGGGCCCTTTCCCGCCAAAAAAAGCAGGTTGCCGCTGCACACTACATTCACATAATTCGCAACCGGAGGGCTTACTTTAGATAATGTATATCCGGCAGCCTGGATCTTTTCTTCCGGTGTTTGCGCAAGAAGCATACCGGAACAAAAAAGAGCGAGTATCCATAAAATATTCTTCATAATTAATAAGTAGGTATGCCTTAAAATTGACCTATTTTTCTCAGATTTCGATAATTTATCTACCCTAAATTAGCCGGACACATCCCAGCGCCCATATCAATTTTGCCCGTTTGTTAGGCAAATAAGTGCGCGAAAAAAATTTGTTCATCAGAAGAAGCTGTCTATTTATTAACCAGTCTGCCGGCAGAACACCTCAAACTTCAGCGCAAAGGCCACTGAATAGGCTAATTTGCTGATATCATACTTTTTACCCAGCATCTATTCAATACCTCGCTTCCTATTAGCAAACTCACGCCATACTTCCGGTGAAATGGATATTTGGGTAATCGGAAAGGCCATACTTTCTAAAGGCAACCCAACCCGGCCCTCTGCCGGCAGATTTCGTAAAAATGCCCAGGATATAAAGAGTAAAATGCTTCAAATCAGCTGATTATAGCTAAAAAACCCTCGAAATGGCAATCCATTTCGGGACTAACTTTTTTTGCCGTTACTTTGCACCTCTTTAAATAGTCATTATGGAATATACTAAATTGATATCTGTATCCGGATTACCCGGTTTATTCGAGCTGGTTGGCAGTAAAACGGATGGAGCCATTGCCAAATCTTTACTTGATCAGCAAACAAGATTTATCAGCAGCCGGCAGCACCAGTTTTCACACCTAGAAAGTATTGAAGTATACACAACCCACGAGAATGTGAATCTGGCTGAAGTGTTTATGGCCATGAAAAAAAGTGCCGAAGCGCTCCCGAACGATAAAGACGATAAAGCCGTTAAGCAATATTTTGAAAAAGCTTACCCAGCGATTGATTTTGGAAGGGTATATGCTAGCGATCTGAAAAAGATGGTGAAGTGGTTCAAAATTATCAGCGACAACAATATCGAACCGGTATTACCGGCTGCTGACGAAGAAGAGGCAGAAGCCGAAGCCTAATCTCTTTTATAATTTTTTAAGCCATGCGCCTCGGCGGATGGCTTTTTGTTGGGGGGTATCCCGAAAAGAAAGCGATTCTGTATCTTGTGGGATAGAAACAAACCCTTATGCCCGCTATTAAAACTATCGCAACCGCCCTGCTGCTATTTTGTGCAGTTTCGTCTTTTTCCCAATCGTTTTATTCTGAAACCCCGGCAGCAAAAAAATGGGTGAAAAAACAATTCCGCAAGCTCTCCAAAGACCAGCGGATAGCCCAACTGATGATCATCCGGGCACATAGCAACCTGGGTGCCGATCATATTGCGCAGGTTACCGACTTGATTAGTAAATATAATGTGGGTGGACTCTGCTTTTTTCAGGGAGGACCCGTTCGGCAGGCTAAGTTGACCAACTTCTATCAATCTATTGCCAAAACACCTTTGATGATTACCATTGATGCAGAGTGGGGATTGGGTATGCGGCTAGACAGTGTAATCCCTTTTCCTCGCCAGTTGATGCAGGGGGCCGGTGCGGATGATGGCGTGATTTATGATATTGGAAAGGCAGTTGGCCAGCAATGCAAAAGGATAGGTATTCAGGTAAACTATGCGCCCGTAATAGATATAAACAACAATCCACTGAACCCGGTAATCAATGACCGCAGTTTTGGAGAAGATAAGTACCGGGTTACCAGAATGGCAATTGCTTACACGAAGGGAATTCAGGAACAGGGCGTGATGGGAACTGTAAAACACTTTCCGGGGCATGGGGATGTTTCGGTAGACTCACACAAAGACCTCCCGGTTATTAATAAAACTCGCGAGCAATTAGAACAACTGGAATTATATCCCTTTCGGGAATTAATCAAAGCCGGTATTGGCAGTGTGATGATTGCCCATTTATCAGTGCCCGCAATCGATACCAGTGCGCACTTACCCAGTTCACTATCTCCGCAACATATTAATGGACTGCTACGAAACGATCTTGGTTTTAAAGGCATTTCATTTACCGATGCCCTGGAAATGCAGGGTGTTACCAAATACTATCCCAAAGGAGAAGCTGCCCTCCGCTCAATCATAGCAGGCAATGACTTACTCTGCCTCCCCGGAGACGTACCCGGTACGATTGCCGCTGTGCATGAAGCCATCGATAAAGGAGATTTTACCTGGGATGATATAAATGCCAAAGTAAAAAAAGTGCTATTGGTAAAATATAACCTGGGCCTACATAGGGTAGACAGTATCGCGTATGATGGACTGATCAACAACCTGAATGCAGCCACCAATCCTATTCGGAAAAAAATAAGCGAAGAAAGTATTACCCTGCTGAAAAAAGATAATTTTACTGTTTTCCCAATAACCAATCAGCAACGCATTGCCTATGTGAGTATTGGCGCACCTGGAGAAAATACCCTATCAACCGCCCTTAAAAACAATTATCGGGCAGATGTATATTTATTTGGCAGCAAATCTGCAATCGGTAAACAACTGATGGATGATCAAAGCGGGGTTACTACCATTGAAAAAACCGATAGCGCTGCTGTTGACCAATTGCTGAATACATTACAGTCAAAAGGATATGACAAGATAATTGTAGGCCTACACAATTATAGCCGCCGGCCTGCCAATCAATTCGGACTCAGTGCGCCGTCGCTGTATTTGCTGAATGCATTGCAGCAATATCAGCATATTACGCTGGTATTCGGAAATCCCTATGCAATTCAATATTTACAAAAGCCCCGCAACTTGCTGGCATGCTACGAAGATGACGACCTAACGCAACAAGCTGCCTATGATGTGCTAATCGGAAAAATTAGTACAAAAGGTCGTCTCCCGGTTTCAGTAAACGATAGTTTCCCTGTAGGAAAAGGGCTTAGCTGGCATCCCTATTTTGCCCCAGCCAATGCTGCTTCGGTGGGTATGAGCGAATCTAAGCTGGCCCGCATTGATACCCTTGCTCAGGCCGCAATTGACAAAAAAGCTTTTCCGGGTTGTGTGATATTGGTAGCCAAGAATGGTGCTATCGTGTACGAAAAAGCTTTTGGCTATACCGAATTCACCCAACAAGAAAAAACCATTACTGATCATGTGTTTGACCTGGCATCGGTAACCAAAATTTCTGCCACTACGGTTTCAGTAATGAAATTGTACGAAACTGGAAAAATAGAGCTAGATCAAACGCTGGGATTTTACCTCCCCTGGATGAGAGGAACCGATAAAGCCAATTTAACCCTGCGGCAGGTTTTGCTGCATGAAGCGGGATTGGTGCCCTTTATAACTTTTTATAAAGAACTGGTAGACTCTGCTACCAAACAACCCCTTCCCGGCTATTTCACTGCCATCCCAGATGCAGAACACAACTTTCGGGTAGCAAAAAACATGTACCTGCGTAATGATTGGCAGGATACCATTCAGGCAAGGATTGCTGCAAGTCCACTAGGTAAACAAGGAAAATATGTGTACAGCGACAACGATTTTATTTTACTGGGGAAAATTGTAGAAGCCGTTTCCGGCAAACCACTCAACCAGTATGTTGAGGAAAATTTTTACAGACCGCTGCAAATGAGCACTACCGGATTCAAACCCATAGAAAGAATACCCGAAAATCAATTAGTACCAACAGAAAAAGATGCTTATTTCAGACATCAACTTGTTAGAGGAGATGTACATGATGAAGGAGCTGCCTTACTGGGTGGAGTGGCAGGACATGCGGGCTTGTTTAGCAATGCCTATGATCTGGCACAATTGTACCAACTCTTGCTCAATGGTGGCACGCTGAATGGCATTCAATTGTTGAAGCCATCTACCATACAATTGTTTACTGCCTATGGAAGTACGAACAGCCGCAGGGGATTGGGTTTTGATAAGCCCGAAAAAGACAATGCCACTCGTAAAGATCCCTATCCATCCATCAGCGCACCCGCCGAAACCTTTGGTCATACGGGCTTTACCGGTATCTGCGTTTGGGCCGATCCGATAAACAACCTGCAATTTATTTTTATGTCGAACCGCGTAACGCCCACCCGAAATAATAACCTCATTAGCCAACTTAATGTCCGTTCCAATATCCAGGACGCCATTTATCAAGCTATTATTCGCTAATATCCAACAATCAGCAAAATCCGAATATCTAACCACTATATTTATATTCAATTATCCTTACACACATGAAAAAATCAAATTTCTATTGGCAACTGATTGCCTGCTTGCTATTTTTATCTTCCTGCGCTAACAAATCTTCCAAAGAAGCCGCATACATTCCTAAAGATGCTACCAGCGTACTTACGCTGGATATGACTGCACTTCAACAAAAATTAAGAGAAGGGGGCATGTCAACCGACTCACTGATTTTCATTGCCTTCGGAAACGACAGCGCATCTCAAAAAATGAAAAAAATGATGACGGAAGGCAAAAATGAATCCGGTATCAACTGGAATGAAAAAATATTTCTGTTTACCAATCAACAAAGTTTTTCAGATAAAAGTACCTCTACCTCTGTAAATATGTTAGGTACACTCGGAGACGTTACACAACTGGAAAAATACCTCCTGCGGCAGGAAGAATTTAAAAACAAGGCAATTAAAAGAGAGAAAGCTTATAACTATCTTCAGGGAACAGGCGATATACAAGTAAGTTGGAACAAAGAAGTATGTATAGTTACCCATTACTCGCACCCCTCCATTCCGGTGTTCGACACGATAGAGATGATTTTTAAAAAACCTTTGATTGTAGATATCCCCAAAGAATCTAAAGCCGAAACCGATTTGTTTTTTTCACAAAAAACAAATCAGTCACTTGCTTCCGTTGATGTATTCAATCAAATGTTTCGGGAAAAAGCCGACGGATATATTTTTTCTTCCAGCAACAGCTCTTTGAATTTGCTAAAAAACCTTCCCTTTAATCCTCCAAAGCTGGAAGAACTTTTAAAAAATAATTATACCACTGCCACGCTGCATTTTGAAAAGGGAAAACTACGGGTTCAATCTAATACCTATGTTAATCCAGCGTTGGGAAATCTTTTAAGCAAATATGCGGGACCGCTTGTAAACTTTTCATTGGTAAAAGATTATCCATCAAAAGATATAAATCTGGTATCCCTGGTATCCTTTAATCCGGAAATCATCGGCGGCATTTTAAAACATGTAGAGTTAGAAAGCTTTGCTGAAAGTTTCTTAAACAAGAACGGCCTGTCGATGGACGATATTTACAAGGCATTTAAAGGGGAGCTGGCAGTTGTAGTATCAGATTTGAATTTCTCCTCCCCCGACCCAATGATGAAAAGAGATGAGCTTTCTTTAGAAAGAGGCTTACCGTTAGCGAATATATTGATGCGTATACCGGTGGGTGATAGTAAGCGCTATACAAAAATTATGGACCTAGGTGTAAAAGCTGGCATGCTAAAAAAGATTGGGAATCAATATCTTCCCGGATCGGCAAATAGCGTTTCGTCCTTTTTTGTGCTGGGTGATGATAAAAATTTATTCATTGCCACCAACGCTGCCCTGTATAACAATTACCTGGCATCCGCAGGAAAATCCAACAGCTTCTTTACGCAGGCACCTTTGAGTAAGTACACCGCCTCCTCCACTTTATTCTACGTAAATATTGCCTCTACCATTCATGGATTTGTGCCCGATAGTACAAAATCCAGTTCTAACAGATTACTCTACCAAATAGCAGGTACTTGCAAAGAGCTGGTGGTAAATTCAGATAACTTCGATGGTAAAACCGTTCACGGTCAGGCCGAATTAATTATGCAGCAAGCAAATACCAATAGTCTGATTTCCATGATTAGATTGTTATCCGCTGCTGCCAAAGAAATAAATGCAGAAAATGAAAATACATTTTCAGACTTTTCTGAACTACCCATTCCCGAACAACCGAAAAAGGACAAGTAACCTCTTTAGTTAACGATATACATGCAAATTCGGCTTCAACAAATTATCCCGATTCCACTGCAGGAAAAACAACTAGCAGTTGATTCGGACATTTGGGGCAACGACCGAACGTTTCACTCCGGTGAATGCATAAAAATAACTGCGGCCAGCGGTAGAGGCAAAACTACCCTGGCCCATTTTTTAATCGGATTGCGCACCGATTATTCAGGAACCCTATCTGTACAGGACAAGAATCTGGCCAATTTCTCGCCGGCAGAAATGGCTATCTGGCGGAGAGAACAGTTGGGGGTGGTTTTTCAAGACCTTCGGTTATTTCCTCATCTTACCATCCGTGAAAACATCGAACTGAAAACGTATTTAGCCCCCCGGCACATAGGTGAAAACACCGTAGAATGGATGGCCGAACAGTTGGGAATTGCCGACCTACTGAACACACAAGCCGGTATTTGCAGCTATGGAGAGCAACAAAGGGCTTCCATCATTCGCGCTTTAGCTCAACCCTTTGCCTGGTTATTGTTGGATGAGCCCTTTAGCCATCTAGATAAAAAGAATCAGCATCAAGCCATAACACTCATACAATCCGTTATTACACAACGGGGAGCCGGACTAATTTTGTTAGACCTCGAATCTGACAACCATTTTTCTTATCACCAAAGTTTTCAACTATAATCGATTTTATGCAGGCACTGCATCTGTTAATGGGGAAAATCTTACACAGCCGAAAAGGGCGATTGCGTGCCTGGATGGGAACGCTGGGATTAGGAATAGCTGCCTTATTATTACTCATTGCTGTGCAAATGCAGGCAGATTTTAATGAGTTGTTACAAGGAAAGCAAAATAAAGACACCAACACACAGTACCTGGTAATTAATCGGCAACTCAACAATAACAACCTTAACTCAGGTGGTTTACGCGAGGAAGAATTGGCAGCACTGAAAAAACTACCCGAGGTATCGGCTGTTGGCATTATCCAACCCGGATATTTTAAGGCATCGCTTAGCAGTAATAGTGATCGTTTCCCTTTTTATACTGATGTAAGTTTTGAAACCGTGTCTTCCGATTTTCTCGACGAGATACCGGAGCACTGGACCTGGCAAGAAAAGGATGAATATGTTCCCATTATTGTTCCGTCGCTTTATCTTGATCTTTATAATTTTCAGTTTGCCTTAGCGCAACAGTTACCCCAGTTAACTCCTGAAGTTGTAAAAATGATATTTTTCAATATCCGCATCCAGGGGCCTAATGGCGAGGTGGTATTAAAAGGCAAAGTAGCCGGATTCAGCGATCGCATTCAATCGATGTTGGTGCCGCAGGAATTTATGCAGTGGTGTAATGCAAGGTTTGCACAGGGAGAAAAACGAAATCCCTCGCGTATACTAATAAAAACCAATGACGCTACCTCCCCGGTATTAAATCAGTTTTTAGAAAAGAATCAACTACAGGCCGACAAAGAAAAAACACGGTTCAGCAAGTACAGAGAAATTGTGAATTGGATTGCCGGCATTTCGGGATTGTCGGGGTTGCTGATGCTTGTTTTTGCTGCATTGGTACTTTCTCTGTTTATACAACTCAATATTGTTAGCAAACAAGATGAAATACGCTTGCTGATTCAACTGGGCGCATCTCCCCAGCAAATGATTGGCTTTTTGATGAAAAAATTCTTTCCCCCCAATGCTTTCATAGTTTTGATTGCGCTGGGATTGGTGGCGATACTGCAATATTTACTATTTGGGTGGCTACAAAAAAAGACAATCGGGGTTTCGGCCTGGATTTCTCCCCTTACCCTTTTAGCGGCTTTGCTGCTGATACTGTTAATGGGAGTAGTCAATAGAATCGCTATTGGCAGATCGGTAAAAGATAATCCGACCCGTTAACATTATTCGCTGTACCTTATAGCTAAACGGGTTTAACCCAAATCCTTTGTACTTTTAAGGCTCAAATCATGCTTCTGAAAGCACATCAGTTTATATATGTATTATTGATCGTATTGGGCTATTGCAAAATATCCATAGCACAATCCCCCATACCTCCTATTGGTTACTGGCGCGATCACCTAAACTATTCCGATACCCGACAGGTGGTAAAGGGCGATAAAATATATGCCTCCACTGCAACCCATGTTTTTGCTATTGACGCCAACAAAGAATATGAAACCTATAGTAAAATAAACAGCCTGAACGATATGGGTGTTGCAGGAATTTGTTGGGATGCCGCCACCGAACAATTATTGATCGCCTATCAAAACAGCAACCTGGATGTGCTAGATGTAAAAGGCCGTACAAAAAATATAGGCGACATTCTGCGTAGTAATTTTCCAGGCAATAAAATCATTCGAAACCTATACTGCTCTAATGGACTGGGATACCTCAGCACAGGATTGGGCATTATAGTAGTGAATCTGCGTAAATACGAAATAAAAGATACCTGGGTAATCGGAAATAACGGAATACAAACCAGCGTGAGCGGATTTACACAACTCAATAACTTTTTTTACGCAGCCACCGACGAAGGACTAAAACAAATAGAAGTAACCAATGCCAACCCTTCTAATTTTGCTAACTGGCAAAACATCAGCGGCTCCAATGGATTATCCAGCGGCGCATTACTAAATGTGTTGGCGGTGAATGGACAATTGGTAGTTCTAAAAAACGACAGCCTGATGATTCAATCAGGCAGCAGTTGGAAGCTCTTGTACAAAGATGCAAATTGGTCAATAACCGGATTGAACAGTGCTACGGGAAAACTATTGGTTTGCCAGCGTTCTCCTGCTGGAGCAGCCAGGGTATTGCAATTGAATGTAAACGGAGTAATAGAAAAAACCACCAGCCAGGCAAGCGTAATTTCCTTTCCCAGAGATGCTACCCTGGTAGATAATACCCTTTGGGTGGCTGATCAATTTGGAGGATTAGCTGCATTTAACAATGGATTAGAAAGATTTATTCCGAATGGACCACCCGGTATTGCCACTGGCGCCATTGCAGGAAACAGCAAACAGATGGTATTGGCAGCCGGAAGCATCAATAGTGCCTGGAATTATCAATACAACCGGAATGGTGTTTATTTTTATTCAGATCAATGGAATTCCCTCAGTTACTTTAATACGCCCGCATTAGATTCGGTATTGGATTTTATAACCGTAGCCATTGATCCCGCTGATCAAAGTGTTTGGGCAGGAAGTTTTGGCGGGGGACTCGTACACTTTCCCAACACTGGTGCACTCACCCTATACAAAAAAGGTAACAGCAGTTTACAAGAAACGATTGGCGACCCCGGAAGTTATCGGGTATCCGGACTGGCATTTGATGCGAATGGCAGGCTATGGGTGAGCAACTACGGGTCACCGGTTAATTTACACGTTCGAAAAACAGACGGCAAGTGGCAGGCATTCAGCGTTCCCTTCCCCTTAACCGAACAGGCTTCCGGTGCATTGGTATGCGATGATAACGATCAGGTATGGATGGTGAGTCCTAAAAACAATGGACTCATCTGTTACAAATATGCTCAAATTGAAACTACCAATGATGATCAGTGGAAGAAATATACAACGGGAAGCAATCAGGGGAATCTGCCTTCGAATAATGTGTTGAGTATTGTAAAAGACCGTACAGGCTCAATTTGGGTGGGAACCGACAAGGGCATCGCCATCATTCGTTGCCCTTCCGAAGTGTTTACCACATCGGGTTGTGCCGCTTACTTGCCAGTGGTTAAACAGGGTAATTTTTTTGGCTTTCTGTTTAAAGACGAATATGTTCAGTGTATGGCGGTGGATGGAGCTAACAGAAAATGGGTTGGCACACAAAATGGTTTATGGCTATTGTCTGAAACCGGCGAACAGGTACTCCAACAATTTACGGCGAGCAATAGTCCACTCTTGTCTAATAATGTGCTACAAGTAGGCATCCAACCAGAAACGGGGGAAGTATTTGTGCTTACCGATTTGGGTATATGCAGCTATAGAAGTACGGCTACTGAACCAGCTGCCGCAACGCAACAGGTACTGGTATTTCCGAATCCTGTTCCACCGAGTTATACCGGAAACATTGCCATTCGGGGAATGAAAGAAAATGCGATAGTAAAAATTACCGAACTGAATGGCACATTGGTATATCAAACCCGTTCACAGGGCGGACAAGCCGTTTGGAATGGCACTAATTATAAAGGCGAAAAAGTAGCTTCCGGCGTTTATTTGGTATTAATCAGAGACGATGAAAATACCGACAAGCTCGCTACCAAAATTGTTATCGTTTCGGGAAGATAATTAGCGCTGATTAATCGCCGTCCTTATCTACTTTTTTCACCGGCTTATAAAAAGCAGCGCGCTTAGGTCCGGGAAAGGGAACATGATCGCCTTTCAAACCATGCCATAATACCCGATTAAATTCCAGATCTGGAACAGCATCTTCCTTTACGAAATCCATTTTATCAGATAAGCGCTGCCACTCATTCATAGCAGTATTTACCTCCTTCAAATTTACCATTGCAGGGCGTGCCGTAAATGAAGTGGTGTTGGCCTGAGATGAAAAGCAACGCCACATTGGGGTAGCAGCTGCATCGTATTGCGACATTGGTGGAATACCCAAAATCAATTCCATGGTGCGCAACATAGATGAGGTAGAATAGGGAGTATGATCAACAAAATTACGCTTCACAAATCCGCCTGCCACATAAGCAGTGCTGCGATGCGCGTCTACATGATCAGCTCCATTTTGTGCATCATCTTCAATAATAAATACTGCCGACTCTTTCCAGATGCTACTTTTGCTCAAGTGCTCAATAAACAGTCCAACCGCCAAATCATTATCCGCTACATGTGCATACGGAGTGGGTCTACCTTTCCGTAATCCTTCCGTATGATCATTGCCAAAGCGAACACTGTTGAACTGCGGAACAGCATTTAGTGCTAAAAGAGAATCAAACTCCCTTCTCCATTGCTGAAACCGGGTCGTATCAGGAAAAGAATTGTCGTAGCCTCTGAAGTATGGACAAATATGATCTTTTAACACAGGAATGTTGGGCTTATTATTATCGGCAAATTCGCCATAGGTTCTGAAACTCACACCTGCTTTTTTACAATGATCCCAGATAAATCCGCCTTTGTTATTTGCAACCGGTCTATTGCCTTCCCCATCATAAGAACCACCCCGGCCTCCATAACTATTCACCCAGTTCTTTTCTAGAAAATCGGTTGCATAGGCTCCCATCGTCCAGTTATGCCCATCCATACTCACTTCACCATCCACATAAAAATTATCCAGCAACACAAATTCCTTGGCAAGTGCATGCTGATTGGGAGTAATATTTTCTCCAAACAAAACAAGCCGCGGATCTCCATTCCCTTCTTTTATATCTCCCAATACCTGATCGTAGGTACGGTTTTCCTTAATGATGTAAAACACATATTTGATCGGACTCGCATCCCCTACTTTCATCGGAATAGGATTTCCAGGCTCTCCGGCCACCAACAATTCTTTTACTTTGGAATAAGGAGTATTTCTATACACGGCAGCAGTATAGGCTTCCATCGTTTTTAACGAAGGGGCATCGATGATGCTGAGCGTTCCCTGAAATAAACCACCTATGTACTGCAAGCCTGGAGGCTTATTGAGATCGCCCTCGTGGTGCAACACAATCTGTTTGTTACCAAATGGATTGGGGCCATACGGATTTGCCATAGAGCGGAAACCTTTGCCATTGGCCACAAAAATTTTCTTTCCAACCACCGCAACCTTAGTAGGATACCAGCCAACCGGAATAAAGCCCTTGCTTTTACTCTCTCCTTTTTTGCGCACATCAAAAACTGCTAGACAATTATTATCCGCATTGGCAATGTATAAAGTTTTTTCATCGCTACTCAAAGCCATACCATTGGTAGTAGACCCGTTAGGCGCATCAGCAAATAGC
>CAMBUH010000007.1 GCA_945870985.1 Chitinophaga pinensis | reverse complement strand
ATTTTTTTGAATTTCTGCAACGCTTCGTTAGATAGCGCAGGAATTTGGTCGTAGTTGATGTGGCCGGGAATCAGCAGATTTTCGAGTTGACTCATCCGCAACGCCATTTCCTCTTCCTTTTCTAGGTAGCGGGAATATTTGAGCTGTATCTCTGCTTGTTCAATGGATGTTTCTGAAAGATTTTCCAAGGTGGTCTTCAGGTTCGAGTCGTTTTCCATAAGCCCCTTGATCGAAACGTTGGGGCGTAATAATAAACGCCCAATTTTTTGTTTTTCGATAATTGCCGCAGAATCAACAGAGCTTAGGTAAGGGTTGATTGTCTCCGGATCCAGAGAGTCTTCGGCACATACGCGGGTAATTTCTGCAACTTCGGCTTTCTTTTTATCCAGCGCTTGCATCCTTTCTTCGGAAGCCAGCCCCATTTTATAAGACCTTTCGGTCAGTCGCCAATCGGCATTGTCTTGCCGCAGTAAGGTTCTGAATTCTGCACGGCTGGTAAACATGCGATAAGGCTCGTCCGTTCCTTTGCTGATTAGGTCGTCTATTAATACGCCGATATAGGCTTCGTTTCTTTTTAAGATGAGCGGCTCCTGTTCCTGAACCGAATGGTGCGCGTTGATACCGGCCATCAATCCCTGACAAGCGGCTTCTTCATATCCAGTGGTGCCGTTTATTTGTCCGGCAAAAAATAACCCGGTTATATATTTTGTCTCCAACGAATATTTTAATTGTGTTGGCGGAAAGTAGTCGTATTCGATTGCATAGCCCGGACGGAAAATCCTAACGTGCTCAAACCCCGGAACAGTACGAAGCGCTTCGTATTGAACTTCTTCTGGAAGGGAGGTGGAGAATCCGTTTACATAAATCTCAACGGTATTCCATCCTTCCGGCTCAACAAACAGTTGGTGTCGGTCGCGATCGGCAAAGCGATTGATCTTGTCTTCGATACTTGGGCAGTAGCGGGGGCCCACGCCGTCTATTCTTCCCTGGAACATCGGACTTCTGTCGAACCCGGTTTTTAATATTTCGTGTACGGTTGAGTTGGTATAGGTAATATGACAACTCCGCTGTGCTTCGGCTTTAATTTTTTCGATGGGCAAAAACGAGAATCCCACGATTTCATCGTCGCCTTTTTGTTCATCCATTTTTGAGTAGTCTAGACTTCTGCCATCTACCCTTGGGGGCGTTCCGGTTTTCAGGCGACTGCTTTCGAAGCCAAGGCTCACCAATTGTTCGGTTATACCGGTCGCGGCTTTTTCTGCTACTCGTCCTCCCCCAAATTGTTTTTCACCGATGTGAATGATGCCATTTAAAAAGGTTCCACTGGTAACCACTACCGCCTTCGAACGAATCGGATGGCCTAGTCCGGTAATGACTCCCACAGCGCGATTATTTTCGATGATCAGTTCCCGCACCATGTCTTGATAAAAATCCACGCCCCTTGTGTTCTCCAGCATTTCTCTCCAGGTTGCCGCAAACAGCATGCGGTCGCTTTGGCAACGGGGGCTCCACATGGCGGGCCCCTTACTTCGGTTGAGCATCCTAAACTGAATCATGCTTTTGTCGCTCACGATTCCGCTATATCCGCCCATGGCATCTATCTCCCGAACGATTTGTCCTTTAGCGATTCCCCCCATGGCCGGGTTACAGCTCATTTGGGCAATGGTTTGCATGTTCATAGTAACCAGCAGCACTTTGCTGCCCAAATTGGCAGCCGCCGCTGCAGCTTCACAGCCGGCATGACCGGCCCCCACTACAATCACATCATATTCTGGAAACATGGATGCAAAGATAGAAAGGATTCGTGTAAACGGTAAGCCAAATCGTTTCATGTTCCACGTGAAACAACCCCGACAAACTATTGAAAAACAAACCAAACGGTGTTCCACGTGGAACGTTTCGGGGTGGGCAACTCGGAAATTGGCAAAGTCTAAAAAGAAAGTAGGGTTCCACGTGGAACAAGGGGCGGGTTTCCGGACTAAAAACGGGTATTTAGGGTACAGGAAAAGTCCTGCACCAGAAAGAAATTGTCTGCATCATAGTCCACACAGCCCAATCCAATCTGCGTATACTGCTTGCTTAGCAGGGTTTGCCGGTGTGCGGCAGGGGTTAGGTTCATGTCTAGGTATAATAAAACCACTGAAAGTAGCACTCCTTGGTTGCCCAGACTGATATTTTCTCCCGCACAGGTGCTGATGCCAGACAATCGCATCCGATCGGCAAAGCTGTTTCCGTTGGTGGAACCATGAGAAATAGGGGATTTTTTACGGGAAATATCAGTCGCGTGTGCACGAGCGGTTTTGTTGAGGAGGGGGTGTGGACTAAACATTGCCAAACTCCCGGCCGCTAGCAGGTCTTTTCTAAGGGTTGCCGACTCTCGACCACGCAAGATGGGGAAGGCTTGTAAGATGGGACTGAGCACACTGTCGCAGAAATATTGTGGATTTTTACGGGCCAAATTTACCCAGTACAGGCAGTCCTGCTCACGAGTATTCATAGAAGCAAAGGCGGGAAAGGAGCGATTCCATTCGATAATGGCTTTGTCGCGGGAGGCAGGGGAGGGTACAGGCTTGACCTCTAGCTCCACTTCCGATAACTGTGCAGCAACCGAACCAACAAAAATCAGCAAAACCAGTACCAGCGAGGCTTTACGCATGAGGCATTCTTTTCTTCAGCAGTTGCAAATATCGGTCCTCTTTTTGCCGAATCAGCGCCTGGTCTTTTTTTAACTTGTCTTTAAACCCACACAAATGCAAAGATCCATGTATTATCACCCGCCGCAATTCCTGCAAAGTAGGAACCCCCAAAGCACGGGCGTTGTCGCGCACCCGATCTACACTAATGTATAACTCGCCCTCCACCGGAGCACCCCGTTCGCTCATCAAAAATGTGAGGATATCGGTGTAATAATCATGCTGCAAAAACTGCCGGTTTAATTCCAGCAAATAATCATCCGAACAAAAAACGATTGATAAGCCCGCTAGTTGCCGGCCCTCCTTGTGGAATAGATCCGACAGCAACGTTTTAAGAATCGTTTTGCCGGGAAGCGAAATGCCCTGGTCGGCTGTATGAAAGTGTATAGCTGCCATCAAATTGTTGTTAACTCCTAAAATCGTAACAATAGTACACTAACGCTTCCTACCTTTATTTATTCTTTACTGAACCCCTGCAAGTGAAAACTACGGAATTGAAAAGACTCTCGGAATTGGTGGTGGGACAAGTGGCTTGTATCCATTCTTTTGAAAAAGACGATATCTTCATTAAGCTGATGGAAATGGGCTGCGTGCCCGGTGAAATAGTAAGGGTAGAGCAGGTGGCTCCTTTGGGCGACCCCATCTCTATCTCCGTTGCGGGCTATCACCTGAGCTTGCGACTGAATGAGGCCCATAGCATTTTTGTAGAACCCGCCGCACATAATTAGTTGACTATCAATTGTTTACATGAAAATCGGCTTATACTTCGGATCATTTAATCCCATCCATGTTGGCCACCTAATAATTGCATCCTACGCTGCCGAGCATACAGATCTAGACAAAGTATGGTTGGTAGTAACCCCCCAAAACCCTCATAAACCCGAAGCGGCGCTATTGAACGAATACGACCGACTGCATTTGGTACGGCTGGCGATTGGTGATGATACCCGCTTGCGCGCATCTGATGCTGAGTTTTCTTTGCCCCGCCCCTCTTATACCATTGATACGTTGGCGTATTTGACAGAAAAATATCCAGAACATTCTTTTCACATCATCATGGGCAGCGACAGTTTGCAAAATCTTCCACGATGGAAAAATGCCCGATTGATTATGGCGCAGTTCCAATTATATGTGTATCAGCGCAGCGGCTATCCGGTGGTAGAACATCCGGGTGCACGCATCACAATTTTTGATGCACCTATTCTCAACATATCTGCAACTGCCGTGCGCGATCAAATTCGCGACGGACACTCTATTCGCTATCTGGTGCCCGAACCCGTGCGCGAAGAAATAGAACAGAATCGTTACTATACAAGCATTGGCGTTCCCCGAAAATAGTGGGCAAAAAAATATGCGCCAGCGGCGCATATGTAATAATTATTTCTAGTGAGCATATTGAATTAGCGATTCATCGAAGCCAAAAACTCTTCATTGTCTTTCGTACCGCGCATCCGCTTGAGTAATTCGCTCATCGCTTCTTCCGTATTCATATCATTAATATAGAGGCGCAGAATATTCATCCGCTGCAACACGTCTTTATCCAACAACAAATCATCGCGCCGTGTAGAAGAGCCCACCAAATCAATCGCAGGGAACACGCGCTTGTTGGCCAGTCTTCTATCGAGTTGCAATTCCATATTACCGGTACCCTTGAATTCTTCAAAAATTACTTCATCCATTTTGCTACCTGTTTCAATCAACGCGGTTGCAAGAATGGTGAGGGATCCGCCGTTTTCGATTTTACGGGCAGCACCAAAAAATTGTTTGGGCTTTTGCATGGCATTGGCTTCAACCCCCCCCGACAATACTTTACCCGACGCAGGCGCCACGGTGTTGTGGGCGCGGGCTAAACGGGTAATGGAGTCGAGAAGAATCACCACATCATGTCCACACTCTACCAGTCGCTTTGCTTTTTGTAGGGCAACGGCAGATACTTTCACGTGTTTTTCTGCGGGCTCATCAAAAGTGGATGCGATAACTTCTGCGCGCACACTGCGTTCCATATCGGTAACTTCTTCGGGGCGCTCATCAATCAGCACCACCATCAAATAACATTCGGGGTGATTGGCTGCAATGGCATTGGCCACTTCTTTCAGCAACATGGTTTTACCCACTTTCGGTTGCGCCACAATCAATCCACGCTGACCTTTACCAATAGGCGTAAACAGGTCCATGATGCGTGTGCTGTAATTATTAGAAGTAGTAAACAGGTTTAGCTTTTCGAAAGGGAATAGCGGCGTTAGATAATCAAAGGGAACGCGATCGCGTACTTCATCGGGGCGCTTGCCGTTGATATAATCAACTTTCAGCAGCGCAAAATATTTTTCTCCTTCTTTGGGTGGACGAACAGCTCCTTGCACGGTGTCGCCGGTTTTGAGGCCGAACAACTTGATTTGTGAAGGAGACACATATACATCATCCGGGGAAGAGAGGTAGTGATAATCGGAAGAACGAAGGAATCCATATCCATCGGGCATCATTTCTAATACACCTTCGCCTTCAATCACACCTTCGAACTCGATATTAAATAGCGGTTCTTTTTTAATGGGGTGACGGTGATGGCTGGGAGCGCCGGGAGCGGGAGCAGCTGTTTCGGCTTCGCCGGGTTGGGCGCTTTGCTGATCGGCTTGCTCGGGGGCACTACCATCTACTGGCGTTTCTGCCGAAGAAGCTTCTGGGTTAGCGGCAATAGGTGTTGGTGGATTGGGTCGGCCTTTTTTCTGCGGACCTTTTTTAGGGCCCGGCTTTTCTGCGGCAGGGGCTGCGGGGGCTTCCTGCATCACTTCTGCCTCTTCGGTAATATGAGGAGTTTTTAGGGTAACGGGCTTACGTCCGCGGGCAGGCTTTTTGCGGCTTTCCTCAGCCGTTTCGGGAGTATTGCTGGTAGCCTGGGCGTCGAGGATTTTGTAAATCAGTGCCTGCTTGTCTAATTTTTTGGCACCGTTAATTTTCAGTTGCTCTGCTACATCTAATAATTCGGGCAGCAGCATGTCGTTCAGTTGCAGAATGTCGTACATAAGTAATTTAAATCGGTTATAGGGGGGAGATAAGTAACAATTATACAGTTAGAGGGGAGGAGTCGGTAAGACAGGTAGAATCAAAAACTTAAATTGGTTGGGAAGAGATGCCGGAAGGTCTGTGAACGGTTAAGACGATCGACGTTGATTATGATACAAAGGTAAGGGCATTTTGATGAAAAAAGAAAAATTCATGAAAAAAGCCACCGAAAGGGCTTCCCGAAGGGGGTACGGGCAGCGTCTTGCGCTTATCTTTGCTGTGCAATCCGGCAACCGGGAAGCGAAGAAGTAAAAAAAGCATATTATGTTTAATCAGCGTACAAAAATTAAAGAGCTGCTGCAAAAGGGTCAGGCGGGAGAAACGGTAACGGTTATGGGTTGGGTGCGCACGTTTCGCAACAATCAGTTTATTGCCCTGAATGATGGCAGCACCAATCAGAATATACAGGTAGTGGCTTCTTTGGGAGCATTTTCCGACGACCTCCTCCGCCGCCTCACCACGGGCGCTTCACTAAAAATTACAGGCGAAGTAGTGGCATCCGTTGGGAAAGGCCAAACCATAGAAATTAAAGCCGCCACCATTGAAGTGCTGGGCGACAGTGATGCGGAAAAATATCCGCTGCAGCCGAAAAAACATAGTTTAGAATTTTTGCGTGAAATCGCCCACCTGCGTTTTCGCACCAACACATTTGGGTCGGTATTTCGTGTTCGCCATGCGTTGGCATTTGCCGTGCATCGGTTTTTTAATGAGCGCGGATTTGTATATCTGCATACCCCCATCATTACGGCAAGTGATGCCGAGGGTGCCGGAGAAACTTTTAGGGTAACCACGTTGCCGATGGATGGTACAGCGAAAAGAACCGAAGCTGGTGCGATTGATTATACAGAAGATTTTTTTGGCAAGAGCACGAACCTAACGGTGAGCGGACAACTAGAAGGTGAGCTGGGCGCGATGGCGTTTGCGGAGATTTATACGTTTGGCCCTACATTTCGTGCCGAGAACAGCAACACGGCCCGTCACCTGGCTGAGTTCTGGATGATAGAACCCGAGATGGCTTTTCACGATTTAGAAGATAATATGAATCTGGCCGAAGCTTTTATTAGGTATTTGATTGGATATGTGATGGAGAAACATGCCGACGATCTGGCATTTTTAGATCAGCGACTGGCGGAGGAAGAGCAACAAAAGCCCCAGCAGGAGCGGGCCGAGATGGGCTTGTTGGAGAAATTGCGTTTTGTGATGGATCATCCCTTTGAACGCATCACGTATACGGAAGCGATACAGATTTTGTTAGACAGCCCCGCCTATAAAAAGAAGAAGTTTAAATATGATGTTGCCTGGGGCATAGATATGCAGAGTGAGCATGAGCGGTATTTGGTGGAAAAGCATTTTAAGCGGCCGGTGATAGTAACCAATTATCCTGCCAAGATTAAGGCATTTTATATGCGACAGGATGATGGCTGTGAGCCCGGAAGAGAAACCGTAGCGGCGATGGATATTCTGGCACCGGGCATTGGGGAGATTGTAGGGGGCAGCCAGCGAGAAGAGCGCCTGAGCAAGTTAGAAGACCGGATGCAAGCGATGCATATCCCTGCCGAAGAAATGAGTTGGTATTTAGATACGCGCCGTTATGGAACGGTGCCACATGCTGGCTTTGGACTGGGTTTTGAGCGGATGGTGCAGTTTGTAACGGGCATGACGAATATCCGAGATGTGATTGCCTTTGCGCGTACGCCGAGGAATTGTGAGTTTTAGGCAGAACCCATAAAAACATAAAAAAACGGTGGATAATATCTGAATAAACCCGCAAGTCCTTATATTTGCACCCCGTTCGCCTTTCATAGGTGTGCAGGAATGGTGCGGTAGCTCAGTCGGTAGAGCAAAGGACTGAAAATCCTTGTGTCGCCGGTTCGATCCCGGCCCACACCACAGAAGCCCTGACAGTAATGTTGGGGTTTTTTGATTTCGGAAGGAATATTGGTTATGAAAACACATGAGTCGGTTCCCTGCCGGCAGGCAGGGCGGAAGCCGGCCACACTACAGAAGAGGGAAAATTGATGTTACACTCAGTTTTCCCGTTTTTATTTTCAGCAAACATATAACAGCTCAAAAACCGACTTTCCAGTTAGGGCTAGTTTGTGACAGTTTGTGTAGAATTATTCAAAACATTGCAAGTTTGGGTAGCAATTGTCCTAAGCTAGGCAAGACAGTATAAGATATTTTTTAGATGAGGATGAATATTGGAATGTTTGGGGAAGAGGCTAGGGAATATTTAAGGAGCGATTGTGGAAGCTTAAGGAAGGGTTAAGGAATTAACTCAGAAAGGATCATTCAGAGCAATTGAAGCCATACATTTTGTGGTGTAGGTAATATGTAATAGTAATTGTAAACATTCTTACCACTAATTTTTAAAAATGTTTTCTCTATGCCATTGCAAATTTTCAAGGGAAGGATAATAAGTATTTTGAATGGGCAGCACAATCGATTTCCCTGCATATGGCTTAATGCTAGCATCCGCGGAATGCTCGGTAAAACTATTTGATACTATAACCTTATAATCGCTATTTACCGATACCAAACCCCGATCAAATGCACGATGCATGTTAGGGCTTAATGAAATCCCGTTAGATACTGTATCGTTATGTGATACCGCAAATGGTACAATATGACAGGCGTCTACCATTTGGATATCATATCCAGATATGATATGCATACCCGAAATACAACAGGTATAATTATAAATCTGAGGAACCACTCTTTTAAAAACACCACAGCGAATAAATATCTCTTCTTCGTCTGCTTTTTCAATCAAATCCTGATAAACAACCGAGGTTTCATGTAAAATTTGTTCAGTAACTTCTTCAAACAGTCCCGGCTGAAGTTCAGCAGGATTTGAAGTTTTAAAATAAAATTCCAAAATAAAAAGATAGAGTGCATTCCTACTTTCTACATCTTGCAATAAGGCAAACAAGTTGTCATCTAAAAAAGCATA
Source organism: Chitinophaga pinensis (assembly GCA_945870985.1). Lineage (GTDB taxonomy): Bacteria > Bacteroidota > Bacteroidia > Chitinophagales > Chitinophagaceae > Sediminibacterium > Sediminibacterium pinensis_C. The sequence goes on along the minus strand of CAMBUH010000007.1, from coordinate 26,256 downwards.
TGCAACCGCTTCTCTTAACTGCGAAAAACTTCTTATTGAAAGAGAGCTGGTAAGCAATATCTCTTTCCCGGTATAAGTTTGTAAACACCAGAATTTATCAGACGTTAAGTGATAAAATGGTAAGGCAAAGGTTGGCTTAAAAAAATAGTCGTTCACCAGCCAGTTCCAGTTATCCTTAAAACGTGCTACCAGTTGTGGGGTAACTTCAATTTTGTTTTCTATTATTTCACTGCAAGCTATAGATTGTATGACCGAAAGAAGCAGCACGGGCTTATGCGGAGCTTTAATGCCGTTTTTAGAGGCTCGGTTTAGTTTGCTCAAAATCCTTAAATATGTTTGTACTGCTACATTATTCATAATTTATTTACTTAAACGCCGGGTAATATCTACTTAAATAATTTAATAATAATCAAATTCTCTCCCTTTGGGTCGTTTAATACAATAACAAACTTGGTAAAAATACTTCAGGCAAGAAAATACATTTTTTAAACTTAAATCAGACGACCCCCTAAAAATGTACACAGATCTCACATTCCTTGCAAGGTTCTACATTCAATAAGTTTTACCTAATACAGTATCGTTTGCGTTAAACTACGATTTTAGTAGTATTTCGCAAACAATGCTTCCATTGTAATTATGATATATTTAGTTTATATTTGCATTAAGCTACGTTTTTAGTAGTGAATCGCAAATGACCAAGCAGCCAGTTATTTCAATCAGCTTAGATAAATTCCTGAACGAAACCAGGTCACAGGGAAGGCATTCTTTTGGGCTGGTAGAACTAAAGCAAGCGTTACAGGTTTCAGATAAAGCCGTTAATCAGGCACTTTACCGGGCAAAGGCTAGGAAAAAGGTAGCCCAGGTAAGGAAAGGCTTTTATGCCATTCTTTCTCCGGAATATACAAAACAGGGAATGGTGCCTCCAACGCTGCTTATAGACGACATGATGAAGATGTTGAACCGGCGCTATTATGTGGGTCTCGTTTCTGCAGCGGCACTTCATGGTGCTGCCCATCAACAACCAATGGAATATTTTGTTATTACGCAAAAACCACCACTAAGAAATATAAAGAACAAGAAACTAAAAATCAATTTTTACGTAAAAAAAGACTGGTCAACGGAATCAGTAATTCAGAAAAAAACAGATGCAGGGTATATCAATGTTTCTTCGCCGGAATTAACTGCACTCGACCTGTTATTTTATAAGGATGCAATATCACTAAATAATATAGTTACCATTTTAAAGGAATTAACACAGGAAATAAAACCGGCAGACCTGCAAAAAACAGCAACTAAGTATCCCCAGGTTGCCGCCATACAAAGGCTGGGATTTATATTAGACAAAGAATTGAAAATCGAAAAGCTTGGAGCTGTATTGTTAAAGGTGCTGAAAAATAAAAATGTTTTTCCCGTTCTTTTGTCTAATAACAAAACTAAAGCCGGCGCATTTGATGAGAAATGGAAAGTGATTAATAATACCAATATGGAGGCTGATATATGATTTCAAGGCGATACATAGAAGAATGGAAAACCTATGCCCCTTGGCCAGAAAATGCACAGGTAGAGCAAGACCTTATTATTGAAAGGGCATTAATAGAAATATTTTCAGATGAGTTGCTGAAAGAGAACCTTGCATTTCGTGGTGGCACAGCCTTGCATAAAATTTATTTAAAACCCCAAGCCCGTTATTCAGAAGACATAGACCTTGTGCAAACAAAGGAGGGGCCCATAAAGCCTTTGCTGGTAAGACTCAGAGAAAGACTGGGATTCTTAGGAACAAAGAGAAAAGTAGATCAAAGCTTACATAACAATACAATTATTTATCCCTTTGAATCGGAGATTGCGCCGGTGATAAAAATGAAATTAAAAATAGAAATTAATACCAGGGAGCATTTTACTGTGTTGGGGCTTAAAGAAGTAGATTTACAGGTACAGAATGGCTGGTTTAATGGAGTTTGTAATATTCCTTCTTATGAGCTGGAAGAATTATTGGGTACTAAATTAAGGGCATTATATCAGCGGAGCAAAAGCCGGGATTTATTTGATTTGTATTGGGCTTATCAGCACCATTCGGTTAACACTGAAAAACTGCTGAAATGTTATAGGGCATATATGGATTTTGACGTAGCGCATCCACCAACTCAAAAAGTATTTATTGCCAATATGGAAGAGAAAATGAAAGACAGGGATTTTACTGGCGATATCAATATGATATTGAGGCCTGGAGTGGAGTATGATAACGAAGAAGCATATGAGTTTATACTGAAAACCGTTTTGGAAAATATATAATAGTCATACAGGACAAGCTATAGCTACGGAATAAAAATTGTTCTGTTCGCTATAAGCAAAAACAATTTAATATGGAGTACACAGTAATAAAAAACGAAAAGCAGTACAATAAGGCAATCAATAGATTGGAACAAATCTTTGATGCCAAAAAAAGCACCCGCGAAGGAGATGAGCTAGAACTGCTTTCATTGCTTATAGATAAATATGAAAAGGAAAAATATCCCATTGATTTTCCTGATCCAATTGATGCCATCAAGTTCCGCATGGAGCAGCTGGGTTATCAGCAAAAAGACCTGGTAAGTGCAATAGGATTAAAAAGCCGCGTGAGTGAAATCTTGAATCGGAAAAGAAAGCTCACGCTCGAAATGATTCGTAAGCTAAGCACAGAGTTAAGTATACCAACGGATATTCTGGTAAAAGAGTATTAATAAAGCGCCCATCCCCTTCAACCAAAAGTCTTCATAAATGAATCATAGGGCGAAACATAATAATTTTATAAAGCAATAGGCTCAGGTTTATTGCTATTACCAATGTAATATTTGCAATCAAATTAGTTTATTATGAAGCAAATGCTATTTGTGCTCTGTATAGTTTGTTCTTTGGCAGCTGTGCATGGTCAATCCTATTCAACAGCCAACGCGCACTCACACAACGATTATGAGCAAAACAAACCATTTACGTTAGCTTATAACGAACTATTTGGGTCAATTGAGGCAGATATCTTTTTAGTAAACGGCACAATTTTAGTAGGACATAATGTAAAGGATCTGACACCCAGCCGATCGCTTGAGAATTTGTACTTGGCCCCCATAGCCGATTATACTCCAACCAGAAAGCTTCAATTGCTAATTGATATTAAATCCGAGGCGGCCAGCACTTTACAAGCGCTGGTGGAGGTATTAAAAAAATATCCGGCAATTATTAATAATAAAAACATTCGCATTGTAATATCTGGAAATGCTCCCAAGCCGGCTGAGTTTGATCAATACCCCGAGTTTATTTGGTTTGATGGAAGAATTAATACCGAGTATACCAAAGAACAGTTGCAAAGAATTGCCCTATTAAGTGGAGACTTTGGAAATTTTGTGGTTAAGAGAAGATGGCCCCTGCAGCAAGAAGACCTTGCAAAACTAGAAACAGCCATAAAAAGCGCACATGATTTAGAAAAACCGATTCGATTTTGGGCAAGTCCAGATTTTAAAGATGCCTGGGAGCAATTTGTTCAGTTAAAAGTAGATTTTATTAATACCGACAAAATTAATGAGCTCTCCGATTTTATGGTATCTCGCAACAAAGCGGTTCATCAGTTGCCGTATAATAGAATTATTCAATCGGCAGGTACAGTTGTTCGTTACGGAAAACCGTCGCTCGAAAACCATGCTTTAGATATTGCGAACCTGAGCGACAAAAACCTGGTAGTGGTTGAAGAAAGATATGGAGTTTTTGTGCTGGATATTATGCAGAACAAAGTAATCAACGAATGGCGATTTGAGCAAGACCAATCCTATAAAGGGATGATGAGCACCTATTCGGGAATCAAAACAATAACGATTAACGGTAAGCAATATATTCTTTGGTCGGCGGCAACAGGAAGCAAATCAGCTTTAATGATTGCCGAATGGGAGCAAGGATTTAAAAATATAACCAGTATACCATTTGAAAAAAAGGCACCAGCCAAAAATGCTTTGCCTAATCAGGTAGAAGTGGTTAAAGAAAACGATCAGTATTTTATTTATGTTGTTTTAAATGGGAACAACGAATTGGTTAAATTAAATTGGGATACAAGAGCCATTGTTTGGAAAGCCAACACAGGGGTAGCGCCTTTTGGATTAGCGGTTATAGGAAAAAATGTTTTTGTAACCAATTGGGCAGGCGAATCAGTTACTGATAGCAGTAAATCAACGGCAGGCGTTCCCTGGGGATTAGCGTATACAAGCCCAATCACTGGGGCGACTGCTAGCGGCACTCTTTCGATTTTTAATTCAGCGAATGGAACGTTGAAAAAAGAAATGACGGTGGGCCTTCACCCGAATGCTATAATAGCTTCTTCGGATGGCAAATTTATTTATGTGGCCAATGGATCAAGCGATGAAATATCAGTTATTACTGCAAACAACCATCAACTGGTAGAAAACATTTTTGTTGGAATGGCCGGGAAAAACTTACAAGGCAGCACCCCCAATGGATTGGCGCTTAGTGCTGATGGAAAAAAATTATACGTGTCTAATGGATTGGATAATGCCATTGCAGTAATTCATTTAGGAAACAGCAGCGCTAAATTTGGTACAGGTAAAACTTTTGTAGAAGGATTTATTCCTACAGAAGCATATCCTGCAGGATTGCTAATTAAAGAAAACAATTTAATTGTTGCCAATTTAGAGTCAGATGGTGCCAATGTAGTAGACGAAAAGAAACAAGCCAGAACAATTCATCAAGAACTGGCCTCGGTAAGCATTATTCCGGTACCCAGTAAAACAGAATTAGAGGGGCATACAACCAACGTTAAAACGCAAAATCTGTTAAGCAGAGTAGACCAGTTATTATTGCCAACAAGACCCAATGTAGAAGCCATTCCGATACCGGAAAGAATAGGAGAGCCCTCTGTGTTTAAACATGTAGTATATATCATCAAAGAAAATAAAACTTACGATCAGGTGTTAGGAGACGTAAAGAATGGAAATGGCGACAGCAGCCTTTGTGTATTTGGCGAAAAATATACCCCTAATACACACGCACTGGTAAAGCAATTTGGTGGGTTGGATAATTTCTACGCATCAGGAAAATCATCTGCAGAAGGCCATCAATGGACCGACGCCGGAATGGTGTCAGATTATGTTGAGAAAAATGTACGTGCTTGGTTTAGAAGTTATCCGCATCGGCAGGAAGATGCATTGGTATATAATAAAACAGGGTTTATTTGGAACCATGCACTAACCTTTGGAAAAACAGTACGTGTTTTTGGAGAAGCTTGTGAAACAGAATATGATAAAAAGTTAAACTGGTTCGATTTATATAAACAATACGAACAAGGAATAAAACCCACATGGCATAACACAACTACTATCGATAATTTACATCCTATTATCTCTCCCACATTTCCAGATTGTGATAATATGGTGTTTAGTGACCAGCAAAGAGCGAGTATTTTTATTGAAGAATGGAATCAGTTAGCTGCTAAAGACAGTTTGCCAAATTTAATGGTGCTCTCGCTTCCCAATGACCATACAGCGGGAACTTCTCCTGGTTTCCCCACCCCCTTTGCAATGGTTGCCGATAATGATTTGGCACTGGGTAGAATTGTTGAAATGATTTCGAAAAGCAAGTATTGGGATTCAACAGTAATATTTGTTACCGAAGACGACTCACAGGGCGGCTGGGATCATGTTTCGGCCTACAGAACTGTTGGAATGGTAATTAGTCCGTATACTTCCAATAAAATGGTGCATACAAATTACAACCAGGTTTCTATGTTAAGAACCATTGAACAAATTTTGGGCATCCCGCCCATGAATACCATGGATGCAACTTCCCGGGCAATGACAGACTGCTTTCAAAAAACAAAAAACAGCAGCATATACTCTTCAGTTCCCAATCGGGTGCCGCTAGACGAAAAAAACAAATCATTATCCAGTTTAAAAGGCATTGAAAAAAGGTATGCCGAAATTTCTCAAAACGAAGTATTTAATGAAGTGGATGGCGGCCAAGACGATATGATGAATAAAATATTATGGTATTATGTAAAAGGCCCCCAGAAATATCCAACAATAATTAACAAATTATAAAATTAATTATTCGGTAACAATCAGATAAACTATTCGTAATATCGAAGTGCATGATAGCTGTAGTAAAAATTAGAGTTTTGTCTTTCTCTATTTTCAAACTAACTACAATTATCAAATGAAAAAAAGTTCAGTTCAATTTTTGGGCAGACAGGTATTTTTGCACTGTGTTATTGCCTCATTTATTTTGTTATTTGCTCAAAGTGCCTTTGCAAATTTAGCAGACAGAACAGTAAAGGGCAGGGTTACAGATGCGGCTACTGGTAATGCACTTTCTGGCGCAAGTATTACCGTAAAGGGTGCGACATCTAGCAGTATTACAGATGCAAAGGGCGAATTTTCTGTTACTGTTGCCAATGACAAATCAACTGTAATAGTTAGCTTTTTAGGGTTCACAACACAGGAAGTTTTTGTTGGGACTAAGAGTACTATAAATATTCAATTACAAACTGCTGTTAATGATTTAGCACAGGTAGTTGTAGTGGGTTACGGATCACAAAGCAAAAAAGATGTTACCGGAGCTGTAAAAAGCGTGAAAGCAGAAAGCTTTAACCGAGGCATTATTAACAATCCACAGCAATTAATACAGGGTAAGGTAGCCGGGGTAAATGTTACATCGGCAAGCGGCGAGCCGGGTGCTACTTTGGCTATTACCGTACGGGGACCAGGGGGAGTTAGAACAGGAAGTACCCCTCTATTTGTAGTAGACGGTATTCCATTAGACAATTCAAGTACTGGTGGCGGAGACCCACTAAACTTTTTAAATCCTCAGGATATTGAATCGATTGACGTGTTGAAAGATGCATCTGCCACGGCTATTTATGGGGCTAGAGGTGCTAATGGTGTAATATTAATTACCACTCGTAAAGGTAAGGCAGGTACTTCAACGTTAACATTGAATACCAATGTGGGCGTTTCTTCTATTACCAATAAATTAGATGTTTATGGAGCAGATGACTTTAGAAGAGAAGTTGCCAAGTTGGGTGTGCCAGTAGACGACAAAAACGGAAATACAGACTGGCAGAGCTTAATAACAAGGTCTGCCATCACACAAAACCACAACATTGCTATGAGTGGCGGAGCAGATAAATTGGTTTATTATGCTTCATTTGGATTACAAAAACAAGAGGGACTTATAAAAGGAAATGATTTAGACAGGTATTCGGGAAGATTTAATGCAACCCAGAAATTTTTTGATGATAAATTAGTAATAGACGCTAATTTAAGCTACAGTGCAACCAAGAATCTACGTCCCAACATTGGAAGTTTAATTGGTGATGCGATTTCTAATAATCCAACCTATCCTGCTTACGATGCAAATGGAAGAATTGCCGGATATCAAAACATTAGCAATCCATTATTATCTCTTGAGTTAGATAAGGATATTACTAACATAAATAGAGTGATTGCCAATATTACGCCCTCATTAAAGATCACTAAAGATTTAATTTTTAAAGTGAACCTTGGTGTCGATAACTCAACTGCAACCAGAGATTTTCAATCACTTGCCAATGCAGTTCCATTAAGAGATGGCAGATTAGAAACCTATAATACTATCAACAGAAATACATTAGTTGAAAGTTATTTAACTTACAATTTCAATGTTAATGAACATAAAATTTCTGCTTTAGCGGGGTTTTCTTATCAAGAAATATTTGTACAAGGCCGCGGATGGAGCATCAACCGGTTCCCTATTGGCGGGGTAGAGCCTATTTATAATCCAGGCATTGGCCAAGAGCTTACTTTGGCAACCAACAGACCCAACGGATTTGCGGTAAAAAATGAGTTACAATCATTCTTCTCACGTATTAACTATTCATACAAAAACAAATATTTAGCTACAGCAAATTTTCGTATGGATGGCTCGTCTAAGTTTGGAGCAAACAATAAATATGGATTCTTTCCTTCCTTCTCTTTTGGCTGGAAAATAAATGAAGAAGATTTTCTTAAAAATGGTCCTTTCTCTAATTTAAAATTACGGGCAGGATGGGGTAAAACCGGTAACCAAGAAATTCCTTCAAAAATCACGCAATCATTGTTTACTGCTACAGTAGGATCAACCACCAGTTATCCATTAACGCCTGCGAACACTTTTCCTGCAGGTATTACGTATGCAAGATTAGCCAATCCTGATATTCAGTGGGAGGTATCTACGCAAACGGATATTGGTATTGATTTCGGATTGTTTTCAAATAGATTAACGGGTACAATTGACTGGTTTAATAAAGTATCTAACAATATTTTGTTGGAAGTAATTCCGGCAGACCCCATTCAGCCAGCCGGTACTTTCTGGACGAATGTTGAAAACATGAACATCACCAATAGTGGATTGGAAATTGAATTAGATTATAAATTGAAAAATAGTGGAAGCCTTACTTATGGAGTTGGTGGTAACGTTACTTTCATTAGAAACAAAGTTACCAACTCTCCGTACTCAGTAATTTCATCGGGTTCTGCCTCAGGTTCTGGATTAACATCAGCTACCATCAATGGCTATATCAACAATCAGCCAATCGGAACTTTTTACTTACGTGAGTATACAGGTATAGGCGCAAATGGTTTGAGCACCTATAGGGATACCGATGGAGACGGAATTGTTACAGATAAGGATAGAATCGCTGCTGGAACGGCGTTACCCAACCTATTGTATAACTTCTATGGAAATATCGCTTATAAAGGATTTGATGCTGTAATTAATTTCAATGGAGTGTCTGGCAATAAAATTTATGACAATACTGCCAACTCTAATTTTTACAAAAACAAGTTATCCAAAAGCGTGAATACAACACCGGCAGCCATTGCTGAAACAAATGAATCGGTTAGTAATGCAGCTCCCGTTAGTACCCGTTACTTAAAGGATGGTGGCTTTTTGAGATTGAATAACTTGGCAATCGGGTATTCATTTAACCCCCAAAAATTAGGGGTTGGTAAAATCATTCAAGCCATACGCTTATCGGTTACCGCTCAAAATTTGCTGGTATTTACCAAATATGATGGCTACGATCCGGAAGTAAATACCGACAGAACCATCAATGGTATTTCGAGCTATGGTATTGATTATCTAAGTTATCCAAAGGCAAGATCATTCCTTTTCGGATTAAATATCACTTTCTAAATAGAAAAACATGAAACATACTTCATTATTACGATTTACATTAGTAGGAATCATTTTCTTTACAGTAGGATGTACAAAATTAACCGAGAAAGTATTGGATGAGTCGTCCGTAACTGGGCTAACACAAAAACAGTTGGCCGATGGAATTATCGCACCAGTATATGCCGGCCTACCTTCCTTGTTTCAGCACACCACTTATTTTGCCTTACAAGAAATTTCTACAGACGAAGCTATTTTGCCATATCGTGGTGGAACCGATTGGGGTGATAATGGAATTTACGTGGCCCTGCACCGTCATGAATTAACCAGTACCGACCCTAATGTTAGAAACACTTGGAATATTATAACAATAAGTATTTCTCGTGCGCTTACTGCCATAAATTCTTTAAAAGATAATACTGACCCAAGTGCAGTACTATATATAGCTGAAGCAAAAGCTATGTATGCATACTATAACTTGGTTGCATTAGATTTATGGGGAATTGCCTTTAAGAAAGACGACTTAGGGGCTCCTTCAATTATCATAAGAGGAAATGAGGCCGTTGAATACATTAAAAATCAATTTTTAGAGGCGGAACCAGATTTGCAAACCACAGTTGGAGCCGGTAGAATTACTAAAGCAGGCGTATGGGGGTTATTGGCAAGATTACACTTAAATGCAGGGGTATATCGCGACCCTTATGCTGGTTCTGTTGTATTTAAACCAGAAGATTTAGACAAAGTAAATGAGTACACCACTAAAATAATTTCTTCTAACCAATTTTCATTTTCAACAGATTATTGGGCAATATTTAATGATGAAAATAACACCAATAAAGAGCTCATATTTGCGGTTGATCAAAGAGCATCCTTAAATGGGCACAATCGTTTATCTTATTTTACACTTTCTGGAGACCAGTTTCCGCTGCCTGCATTTACAGGGGCTAATGGTACAGATGGCCCCGGAATCACTCCGGATTATTATAGAACGTGGACAAGTGCTTATGGAGCAGTAGATCCGGCCGTTGCTGACCCAAGATTTTTCAAAAAGAACATGAATTACACCATCAATGGAACGGATACCTGTATAGCTGATGTAGCCTTTAGGTATGATCGAGGAATTTTAAGAGGACAGCAATATGGGTTACTTAGAGTAAATGGTGTGTTTTTAAGATGCCCAGATGGGAGATTGAGAATTGGAAAACTTCATAATGTTACGAGAAGTAAACCATTTTTACCAGTAAACTTTACTGAACAAATTGATTTTACCACAGCAGGAAGTGATTATAGCACAGGGTTTCGTGCTTTGAAATATGAATTCAGTAAGGGCTCTGTAAGTGGAAGGAATTTTGGTGAAGTAGATTTGCCGATAGTTCGGTTAGCGGATGTTTATTTAATGCGCGCTGAGGCAAAATTGCGTAAGAGCGATGCAGCCGGAGCTCTGGTAGATGTAAACGCAGTTAGAACCAGCCGTACTGCCAATTTTGTTGGAAGCACTTTACCTTCTCTTACATTGGATAATTTATATAGAGAAAGAGGGTTTGAATTGTACTGGGAAATGGTAAGAAGAACAGATATGATTCGTTTTGGAAAGTATGAAGATAGTTGGACCGAAAAAAACAACACGAATAAGAATATGCGTTTAATGCCTATTCCACAAACTGCCATTGATGGTGCATCTAACTTGCCGGGTTATTTAAAACAGAACCCTGGCTATTAATTGAGCATGGCATGGATACAGTATAAAGCGACTAGTACATATTTGGAAAAACCTCAACAATATTGTTGGGGTTTTTTGTTTTTGGGAATGGGCGTATTACAAGCTTGCTATAATGGCTGCTTTCGGCCCAGATGGATGGCCAACAGTCCACAGGTCCTGATTTTATCGAAAGGTTGTTATGGGCACAGGCATCAAAGCATAATCAAATGCTTGAAGGGCAGCACTATCTTTATTTGGTATAATTGGTATATTTGAGAAAACAGCCAACTGGTCTATTTAAATGAATTTAATAACAAATAGGCCGTAGAAAATTTTCATAGTGGCAAAGAAAGAAAGCATGACTACTCAAAAACCCACCAAAAGCGCATTTAACCGGTTTCTATCTGCTCAATCTTGGTCATTAGATATTGGCATCCTCATTCTTCGCCTTTGTTGCGGTCTGATGATTGTTCACGGATGGGGTAAGTTAATTGATTTTTCCGATGGCGCTTCCGATTGGCCCGACCCGTTTCATGTTGGCCCCGTTGTTTCAAAGGGATTAACCGTTTTTGCCGAGCTGTTTTGTACCCTGTTAGTGGTTGTAGGTCTTTTTACCCGACTTGCGCTTATACCGCTTATTATTTGTATGATAGTTATCATCTTCGTTATGCATGCCGGGGAGCCTTTTGGCGAAAAGGAGTTAGGAGTGCATTATTTACTGGCCTACCTTACTTTGCTGTTTACTGGGCCTGGGAAATATTCGGTGGATGGGGTAATGCGGAAGTAAATACGGCAGCCCATTTTGCGTTCGAACCTTTTAGAGGGATTTATGAGTAAAGGGCAAACAAACATCAATCACTAACACCTAAAATAAAATCGTTATATTAGCAGGAGGGTGTTGTGCATATTTTATACCCCTGATAATTAGATTTTGAAGTAATGATCCTTGTAACCTGTGCCATTATTGAAAAAGACGGCTTAGTGCTGGTAACCCAAAGAAGCGAAAAAATGGCATTGGCACTGAAATGGGAATTCCCGGGTGGAAAGGTAGAGGAGGGCGAAAGCCAGGAAGTATGCCTGTTAAGGGAAATCAAGGAGGAATTGAATATAGATATCAAAATCGTTAAGCCATTAAAACCCAACACCCATCTTTACCCAACTGGAAAGGAGATACATTTAGTGCCTTTTATTTGTGAATATATAAACGGGCACTTGCAGCTGGCAGAGCATGCTGATTATAAGTGGTTAAAAAGGGAAGCACTACTTGGGTTGGATTGGGCAGAAGCCGATATTCCAATTGTTCAAGAATACATCAATATGTGAAATGACAGAAGGAATCTACGAACAGCTTATTAATCAACTAGTAATATCAGAAATCGATCGCCTTTCTGTAAATGATTATTATATTGATTCGACTCCCCTTCCTAAAAAAGAAGCGGCTTTTGTTTTATCCCAATATTTTTCAAAAGTGCTACAAAAAGCACTAGGGTTTGTGAAGGAACAAGACGACACTCCCCACCATCAAATAGAACTAGCTAATAAATTAATTCAACTATTGGCAGATGAGCTGAAAAACCAAGGCATTGAGAAAAACTTAATCAATACCGAAGGAAAAATCCTTACAGCCATATTTGCCAAACTGAATTCGCCCTATCCAAATTTACAGGAGCATATTCAAAGTATTTTTCCCACGTCAGGACTTAGCGAGTCTGAGCTGTTTACTGGAAACAAAAGCGGGGTTTCACTTGAAAGCGAAATCAGAAAAGAAATTCAGTCGGCAGACGAGGTTCAGTGGATTGTTTCTTTTGTAAAGTTTTCTGGACTTCGAATCTTTTTGAAAGATTTACAAGAGCATACTGCAAGGGGTAAAAAGTTAAAGTTGATTACAACCACTTACATGGGAGCAACCGATGCCAAAGCCATTGAAGAGCTAGCGCGGCTTCCGAATACCGAGATAAAAATATCCTATAATACTAAACAGGAGCGCCTGCATGCGAAGGCCTACTTGTTTTTACGGAATACTCAATTTCATACCGGGTATATAGGCTCGTCTAATATTTCAAGAACGGCGTTGACCAGCGGATTAGAATGGAATCTAAAGGTAACCACCCAAGAGATTCCTCATATAATTGATAAGTTTAAAAAAACATTCGATACCTATTGGAATGATAGTGAATTTGAGCACTATGAAATTGCCACCCAACAAGATAAGTTGCGAAGAGCTATTCAGGAGGCCAAGGGCAGCCCAGCCGGTGTACAAATTGCCACTTTTTTTGAGATTACACCTTTCCCATTTCAGCAGGAAATATTAGAGCGCTTAGAGGCAGAAAGAGCGAATGGCAATTATAAGAATTTGGTAGTGGCGGCAACCGGTACAGGAAAAACAGTTATTTCTGCATTTGATTTTAAAAGGTTCTATGTAAACAATCCGGGTGCCAAGCTTTTATTCGTTGCACATCGTGAGGAAATTTTGAAACAGTCTTTGGCAACTTACCGCCATATTCTAAGAGATCAAAATTTTGGCGAGCTCTGGCTGGGAAGCATGGAACCAAGCAATCTCCGTCATGTATTCGCTTCGGTTCAAACCTTAGCCAATCGGATTCCTCAATTGAAATTATCTCCGGACTTTTATGATTTTATCGTAGTAGACGAGGTTCATCATATTCCTGCAAAATCCTATAGACCCATACTTACCAGTTTTTCACCTAAAATTCTTCTAGGATTAACAGCCACGCCAGAGAGAATGGATGGGGAAGATATTTTACTTGATTTTTCCAATAGCATTTCATCTGAAATCCGACTGCCGGAAGCCCTGAACAGAAAACTGCTCTGTCCGTTTCAATATTTTGGACTCGCCGACTCTGTTGATTTAACTCAGGTAAGTTGGCGAAAAGGGAAATATGATGTGGGCGCGCTTGAAAAAGTGTATACGGAAACCGATAGACGCGTGCTGGATATTTTAAATAATTGTGAGAAGTATTTAACCGATATAAATGATGTATGTGCGCTGGGTTTTTGTGTTTCTAGAAAACACGCTCTGTTCATGTCTGATAAATTTTTAGAAAAAGGATTAAAGGCTGCCGCATTAACCAGCGACAATGCAAAAGAGCGGGCGGCTTTATTTTTAAAGCTTCAAGCCCGGGAAATTAATTATTTATTTGTGGTAGACATGTTCAATGAGGGGATAGATATTCCTCAGATTGATACGGTATTTTTTTTACGACCCACCGAGAGCTTGACTATTTTCTTGCAGCAACTGGGGCGTGGACTAAGATTATATAAGGGGAAAGACTGTTTAACCGTACTGGATTTTGTAGGCAACAGCAATCCCGAGTACGATTTTTTGCATAAGTTCAAAGCAATGATAGGCAAAACGCATATTGCTATCAAAGATGAAATTGAGAGAGACTTTCCGCACTTGCCTTTGGGTTGTTCAATTGTTCTCGAAAAAAGAGCGAAAGCAATCATTATTCAGAATATAGAGCTGGCATCAAGAGGGGGACTGAATAAACTGATAAGAAAAATTCGGGAGTTTAATACTAGCTATACCGAGCAATTAACCCTATCAAATTTTCTCCGTCTTGAAAATTATAGTTTAATTGAGGTTTTCAGTAAAAAATATACCTGGCATGCGCTTTTACAAAAGGCCGGTATAGAAAAGTACTCGGTATCTAAGTTTGAAAATGAAATCGTCCGCCTTACTTCTACAACTTGGTTTTCAACAGACAGCCGATCTTATTTTAAAGCAATTATTTCTCTATTGAAAGATGGCATCTCAAATTCGCAAATTGACCCTCTTCAATTACTGATGTTTTTTTATGATATTTTCCAGGCCTCTCCTAAAAAGCTACAGTATAGTTCAGCTATTGATGGCATTTCTGATGTATTAAAAGACACATATAGTAAGAATGAGTTGATACAGTTTCTGGAAGAGCGTATGAAGACGATAGAATCCATTGAAAAGGAGGAAAGAACCGGCTTTCACTTTCCGCTTAGTATACATGGTCGGTATACCAGGAGTCAAATTTTAGTAGCCTTGCAACTTAGTACAGAAAAAACACAGTCTTCAAATCGGGAAGGGGTTGCTGAAAATAAATTACTTAATACAGAAGCCTTATTTGTAACACTCGACAAATCAAAAGGCAATTACTCCTCAACAACCATGTATGAAGATTATGCCGTAAATGAAACCATTTTTCATTGGCAGAGCCAAAATTCAACCAGGCCTGATTCGCCAAAGGGCTTGAGCTATATCAATCATCAAAAACTTGCTAAAACCCTGCTGCTTTTTGTGCGCGAGCGCAATGAAGATGAAAATGGATTAACCATGGGGTATGTATATGTAGGGCCTGTCAGGTTCCAGTCATATACAGGCAGCCAGCCCATGAGCATCACCTGGGAGCTATTAAATCCTATGCCTCCGGGGCTTTTGAATGATTCGAGGAAATTGGCGGTGGGATAAAAACATTCGAAGCAGCACGTAATCTTATAAATGTGCGTTTTTCTCTTTTCTGCTTTTTCATAAACAATAAATCGACCCTGTTTTTTAAAAATAATGGCCATTTTGACGGTTAAATAGTCGAAATAATCAAAAATAATGGGCGATATAATTTTTTCAGGCGCATGGCCAAAAATGGCAAATAAGACGAAAAATGGCTAAAAAACCTCCAATAAGGGCTGATTTAACCAACTTTTATTCGTTTTTAGCCTAAAATCGATGAATTGTGCTATTGCTAAAGGGGGATGCCCTTTAGGTAGGTACATAATTATCAAATAGAGCGATATTGAGGCCTTCTTACTTCCAATGGGGGGCTTCTAAAGGAAAAAAGAGCGCCAATTAGACACTCTTTTGGGGAAATTGATTATCGTAACCCTTTCCAATTTTATCATCAAATGCTAAGTCAATCTGGGATATCAATTTTTTGTGGGTAAGCTAATTGATATTGCATGTTGCCCATAGTTAAGACTTTTACTTTTTGGTAATAATTTCAATAACCCCATTCTTTCCCTTTTCTCCATACTTAGAAGTAGCACTCCCTTTCAAAACATTTATTGATTTTATAAAATTTGGATTCAGATTTTTTACGGTAGTCGCTAATGCTTCTTTACCATCAATAAAGTACAATATATCAGCTGAAAAGGGCTCTTGAACAGACATTTTTTTTGTTATGGTATAAACCAGGTTCCCGTCTACCTTTTTTGTTGTAACGGTTATAGTCTCCTCGTCTTTTTCTATCGTCAAATCTTCAATAAAAATGGTGTCTGATTGTATTTCGCCAGAAAATATTTTATATACCATTTCTCCTATTCCCTCTTTTGGTTTTACATACGTAACGGAGCCATCAGAGCTGTCTACTTTGATATTCACTTCACCACCTCTCATGTCGATGGATTTAATGGCGGTGGGTGGAATTGAATTGATTGCATCTGTAGAAGAAAGCTCAACTCCATTCACAATGATACGTGGGTTCTTTTTTTCTTTGAGTAATGTTCCCTTAGCAACTTTGGTAATAGTAAACCCTGTTCCGTAAATGATGGCGCTATCTTCAGTGATAAAAACGATTTTCTTATTAGTGACTGAATTATTTCCATCTCCTTTTTTATTTGGGCCAGCCAAAACCCCCAGTTGGTTTAGGGGTACAGAGAATAAGTCGTTTTTAGACTTTCTATCCTTAAATATGGCGGTGTCTCCCTGAATTTCTACCTGGAAGTTGCCTTTTAATTTTCCGGTACTTGCATCTCGGAATTGAGCGGGAATGGTATCGAGATGTCCTATCCATTTATCGGGAGACGTCATTTTGATCTGCAACTTTTCGGGCGATTTATTTTTAATAGTAAATGAAAGTAGTGCCATTACTCCTATACTTAGGGGTAGTACTAGCAGCCTTCTTGCATAGCTATATGATGTTTTGTTTGAAGATGTTAGCATAATAATGCGTCGTTTAATGGATGAGTAAAAAAAGGATTGTCCGTTCGAAAATATATTTGATGGATAATGGGCGGTCAGCAGCATTTCCGCTAGTAGGGCAGCATCGTTGCCGGCTATGGCTTCTTCATCTGCAATAAATTCGTGCACTACTTCCAACTCTTTTCTAATCATCCAGAAGAAGGGATTCATCCAGAAAATACAGGTAGCAAGTGTTACGATTACTTTATCTAAGGAATGAAGTTGTTGGATATGGGCGAGTTCATGTTGGAGCATGCGTTGGCCCGCCTGATCGTGCAGGGGCAATTCTTTCTTCCAGAAAAGATTGCGAAAAAATGAGAAGGGCGCTTCTTCCAGTGAGGTTTCAATAAAATCGAACTGTTCCATCGGGGTAACCCTTCCTTTTGATTTAATCAGGTAGAGCTTGCTGATACCTATTAGAAAAAGGAGTACCAGTATGCCGGAAATAAGGGAGCAGCCAATTGCCAGTAGTTGGTCCCATTCTAAAATGGAGGAACCGCCTCCGCTATTAGGAGTAAAATATATTAACTGAGCCACTTGGTGAACGGGTGAGGATGGCGCCGGGGCAAAAGAAAACCATTGCAGGTTCAGCAGGGGGAGTGCTAAGCTCAGCAGCAGGGAGCCCATCAAATAAAACCGGTTGTAATAATGAAATTTTTTGTTGCGCAGGCTGATCCAGTAGTAGCCGGATAAAATACCGGATACCAGGATTACTTTTAGGAGGTAAAAGAAAAGTGGTAGCATGGTATTATTTTTTATTTTTCGTTTGTTTCAGCAATAGTTCCAGGTCTTCAACCGAGAGTTTCTTTTTATCAAGTAGAAAGGAAACGACCTCCTTATAAGATCCCTCAAAGTACCCTTTGGTAATGCCCGCGATGGAGCCCGAAGTATATTCGTCGCGGGATAGCAGCGGATAATAGAGGTTATAGCGATTCGGTGTTTTGATGCCGACTACCGCTTTCTCTACCAGTATTTTTAAAAGGGTAGCTACCGTATTGTGGTGAGGCTTGGGTTCTGGCATTGCCTCAACGATATCTTTTAGGTAGCCGCCCGCTTCTAGCTTCCAGAGTGCCTGCATAATCTGCTCTTCTGCACGGGTTAAAGTTTGCTTCATAACTAAATATTTAGGCTAAATTAAAACTAAAGTTTTAGTTATCAAAAAATATTTTCAGAAAAACAATAAAAAGGAGTTTGCAGGCAGGAATGCGCCCGTGTAAGCTTGTGTAGCAGCTTTTGCACTTTACTGGTAGGCAACCGATGGAAGGTAATTCCTTTTTCACCATATTTTGAAATAGCATTTCCATTCAAAACATTCATCAAATTGATAGCGTTGGGGTAGAGTTGGGTCATCGGTTTCTTTGCCATTAATTTTGTATCAATAAACAATCAGAATTAAAAACTAGCATAGAATAATCTTATTTTCGAAAAAAAGTATGCAACATTGCAAAGTGGTTGTTTTTGAATCACCAGAGATACCTTTACGGCTTGTTGATACGCTGATTCCTGCATTAAAGGAACAGGAAATATTGGTTCGTAATGAATATGCGACCCTTTGCAGAAGTGATATTTATACCTATACAGGAATGCGAAAAGAAAAAAATCCCACCATTCTTGGGCATGAAATTATTGGGAGAATCGTATCGTTTGGTAGTAATTTGAAAGAATTCGATCTTCGGGGAAATGCCTTACAAGTTGGCGATCGCATTACCTGGGCTATTTTTGCAAGCAATCCAGAATCAGAATATGCTAAAAGAGGAATGCCACAAAAGGCAGCCGATTTATTTAAATATGGGCATGAACAAATTACCCCCGATAGTAGCTTACATGGGGGCCTTAGCGAGTATACCCTTTTAAGAAAAAATACACCCGTTATAAAAGTTGAGGAAAATATTCCGCTTCCCGTTTCTGCAATCATCAACTGTGCGGTAGCTACTGTTGCAGGGGCAATTAGAACTGCGGGAGATCTTTCTGAAAAAAAAGTATTGATTTGCGGTACCGGCATGCTTGGCATCATAGCCTGTGCCATGGCTAAAACTAAAGGGGCAGCTGAAATTTATGCAATGGATACCAATCCAGAGAGGCTTGAAGTTGCGAAGGAATTTGGAGCAAGCGAAACCTGTTTGATTGAATCTGGACAAAAAAATCTTCAAAAATTGTTTACAGAAAAAACTGGGAAGCAAATTACGATAGATGTATTGATAGACTTTTCAGGTTCTCCGGATGCAATGGAGAACATCATGGATTTACTAGGCATTGGCGGAACTGCAGTTTGGATAGGATCTACCTTCCCACAAAGAAAAACGCAAATTGATGCTGAAAAGGTAGTGAGAAAAATTTTAACCATAAAAGGCCTACATAACTACAATGAAACTGATTTGGATAAAGCAGTAACATTTATAGAAGAAAAACATACATCCTTCCCTTTTGAAAAGCTAATTTACGATGGCTTCACTTTAAATACTGTCAACGAAGCATTTACGCATGCTGTAGAAAAAAACAACTTTCGAGTAGGAATAAAGACGGTTGTATCTTAAATGACTAAAGAGCCCTAGCGGAATAACCCAAAAACACATAATAAAATTATTATTCTTTTGTACGAGTTAATTGAAAATGAGTTTTTTATCTAAAAGCGTATGCTCGATTCAAATTCTATTTCCGAAAAATCCTTGCACCGTAATTGGTTACACAAAAATTGTCCGATAACATTTGTGAGCTTCTCAGGTGCTGCCGCTTTTATTACATATTGCAGTATGTACGCTTTTCGTAAACCATTTGCAGCTGCCACTTTTGATGGACTCCATTTTTTGGGGATGGATTATAAGGTACTTCTTATTATTACACAGGCTATAGGATATACTGCATCCAAATTTATTGGAATTAAAGTTGTATCAGAACTTGATCCCAATAAGCGGATACGCATTTTACTCTTGCTAATGGGCATTGCTGGCGTTTCACTTTTACTTTTTGCAATCATCCCATTCCCGTACAATTTTTTAATTTTAATTGTGAATGGCCTTCCCCTTGGATTGGTTTGGGGAATTGTATTTAGTTTTTTGGAAGGGCGCCGTTTTACAGAAGTATTAGGAGCTATCATGGCAAGCAGTTTTATTTTTGCATCTGGGGTAGTTAAAGCTGCGGGAAGAATGATTATAGATAATTATGGCGTAAGTGATTTTTGGATGCCAGTTTTAACGGCTGTATTGTTTATACCTATACTTTTTGTTGGTATATATATGTTACAGCAAATTCCTCCCAGAGATTCGGAAGATGAAATGTATCGAACTAAGCGGAAACCGATGGACGCTGCTGAGAGAAAAGCTTTCTTTAGCCTGTTCGCACCGGGAATCATATTGTCTATAATTACATATGTGGGCCTCACTATTTTTCGCGATTTACGCGATAATTTTGCAGTAGAACTATGGGCGGATCTCGGGTTTTCACATACACCTAAATTACTTGCCTTATCTGAAATACCCATTGCGCTTGGTGTATTAACCATAATTGGCTTGATGATATTGATAAAAAACAATCGTATTGCTTTTTATACCAATCAGCTAATAATTTTAACAGGGGGTATTCTCTTACTTACTTTTACTCTTCTTTTTATGCAGCAGAAGGTAAGTGCTTTATGGTGGATGATTATGATTGGATTCTCGATGTACTTACCATATATTTCTTTCCACGTAATGTTTTATGAGCGTTGGATTGCCCTTTTCAGAGTCAAGAGCAACATCGGCTATCTAATGTATATCAGTGACGCATTTGGTTACTTGGGAAGTACTTTGGTTCTTTGTTTTAAAGGGTCGGGGTATAACCAATTACCTTGGGTTATGTTTTTTAGTTATGCAGGAATTGTAATTGGCGTATTAACGGTAATTAATGGAATTTTATCAATATTGTATTTTCATAAAAAAGAAAAACGATTCGTATCAACAGCTCTAATAGGTTAGAACAAAGAACAGGAAAAAAATCATTCACACTTTTTTCTGTAAAATCAGGTTGCTGAAATACCCATTACTATAAAAATGGCGCATTGGTCTTGAGTGATTAATAATTCATATTGTAATTCTACTATCTTTTATCTGCATGGAGCTGGTTTAAACTGGCGACCAATGGAAAATTCAGTACTTGATTGATACGAGGAGAAAGTAACTAAGCTATACTTATAAACTATTTTAGCATTTCCTGCAGTTCCTTTTTTTCCTGCGGCGTAATATCGCTCCATACCCTGCCCTGCAGGCCCATCTCGATGGAGTAAAAAATATTCAGGTGCGGCCGAATTCCCTTGCTCACCAATGCATCTCTAATATGTTTATAATCAGTGTTTAGCAACTCTTCTTTAGTATGAATCCCAATTTTGTGCAGGATGGTAACCATATATGGCCCAAAATTTTTAATTTCGTTTAGCTGGCTCATACTAAAATTTTTTGGAGATGAATCGTACTGAAATTACAACAATCTTAGAGCAAAACCATACCCTATTTATTGATTTTATTGGCTCCCTGGAAGAAGATGCTTTACAAAAAGCAACCCCAGGTAAATGGAATGCCGCAGAACAGCTGGAGCATGTTTATTTGTGTTTGCGCCCTATCGTGCTCGCCTTCCGCTTACCAAACTTTGTTCCAAAATTGCTGTTTGGCAAAGCCAATCGAGAAAGCAAAAGCTATGAGGCGTTGGTGCATGCTTATCAAAACAAACTACAGCAGGGCGGTAAGGCCCCTGCCGTTTATGTTCCCAAAACGCCCGCCACTTTGCGCGCAACACAAAAAAGAATTGAGCAGGTAAAGGCGCTGGTTAAAACCCTCATCCATCAAATAGATAAGCACTCAGAATCTGAATTGGATAAGATGATATTACCTCATCCCCTGTTAGGAAAATTAACGCTGCGTGAGATGGGATATTTTGCTGCGTATCATGTTGCTCACCACCATAAGCAGGCAGAAGGGAATCTGTTATAAATATTTCTGAAAGCAAATACTATCAATGGCATCCCTTTACATGCCATATTTACTGATTTCGGCATAGCCCCTTGTGAAACATTTATTAGGAATAGGCAATTAATAAAATCAACCAACAGCAATTATTGTATTAAAATTTAGTACTTTAAAGTATGAAGTCATTTTTGTTATATGGCCCTAAAGAAGAACGACTGGCAGAAAAGCCTATGGCCGTATGCCATGCTAATCAGGAGATTTTTCGGCCAATTGCCTATCCAATTATTTTAATAGATTGATAAATGAGAATTGATAGTCACCAACATTTTTGGAAATACAATTCGGATGATTATCCATGGATCTCGGAGGCCCATGAAGTTCTTAAACGAGATTTTCTTCCGGAACATTTGTCTCCTTTATTGAAAGCAGCAAATCTAAACGGCTGTGTGGCGGTTCAGGCTATGCAACAACTAAGCGAGACAGATTTTTTATTGCAGTTGGCGGAAAACAATCCCTCAATTGTAGGTGTTGTTGGGTGGGTGCCGTTTTGTGATGCAAATGTGGAAGCGCATATTGCGCGTTATGCAGAAAATTCCAAAACAGTTGGCTTTCGCCATATCATTCAGGATGAGCCCGATGATCAGTTTATGCTTCGCTCCGATTTTAATGAAGGGATTCGACTACTCACCCGATATTCACTATGCTATGATCTGCTGATTTTTGAACGGCATCTTCCGCAAAGTAGGGAGTTTGTAGACAAGCATCCCTCACTTTCTATTATTGTTGATCATGTTGCCAAACCCAGTATCCGTAAAAACGAGTTTGACCATACTTGGGCAAATAATATCCGACAACTGGCCAAAAGAGATCAGGTGAGTTGTAAGCTATCGGGTTTAGTAACGGAAGTAAGGGATGCCGACTGGAATACCGAACTATTGCAACCGTATTTTGATACGGTACTGGAGGCATTTGGGCCTAAGCGCCTGCTATTCGGCTCCGATTGGCCGGTATCTTTGTTGCGGAGCGAATATGATCAATGGTTACAAGTAGTTACAAGCATGATTGCTCCACTTACTTCGGCCGAGCAGGCAGCCATTATGGGAGGAAATGCTGCTCGCATTTATCTAAAACAAGCCTCTGTTTAAGGGTTGTTTTTTTGCTAAATAATTTTTTCTACGCACACTACTGAACGCATTGTTCGGGCGTTAACTGCTGAGTAAGTAATATACTAGCCCATCATGATATCGCGCTAAATGCGCAAAGTATCCGCCAAATAAGGAAAACAATGATGGGAAAACCAGCCTCTTTACTTATTCTCTGCACAATTTATCCGAGGAGCGAACAAAATTAGAAGCTAAATTAAAGGGGCTGTACGTCTAGGGAAGGGAAATGATTGATAGATACATTATCACATCACCTCCGTACTTATGCAAGGCTTGATAAATGACCCATAGAGATCTTCTTTTTCTACCCCTAAATCATCCGTGCGTTTTCTGATTCAGTTGAAATCGGCTAAATTAATTCGAAAATGCCGAGTAATAATATTAACATCACCCATTGTTTATGACTTTGATAAATATTTTTATGCGTTTTTCTGCATATTTTAGACCAGTCTCGGGGAACTATATTAGCCACATAAATATTTTTTATTCACCGCATCGTCTACACCAGAAGCTTACTATCTTGTAGAGGTAAAAAAGGAAGCATAATGTTTCTCAGATTTGTTATAACCAGTTTTATTATTTTGAGCAGCATTGGTATTAATGCACAACGCCATTCAAAAATAGTATCACCGATAAAAGTTGGGGCCATTCCGGGCGTTGAATTATTTCGTCGATTAAATATATATGATGTTATGTACGATTCATTGAAGAAAAGTATGCATCAAGAATTTCAAACAGAGGCAAAAAAATATTCAGATTCTTTGCAGCTCTTGCAAAAGCAAGTAGATTCAATATTTCTAGTTCACTTTAAGGTACCTACAACAATGATGCGGTCATTAAATAGAAGTCGCTATGAACTAGTCAACTTTCAAAATGGCATCCTGCAACAAGATATACAAGACCAGGAAACTTTAAGAGATATTGGCACATATTGTAGTTGTCAACTTGCGAGAGATACAATTAAAATTGTAATGGGAGTGGATTTGATGGGCGGATTTATCATTTCACTCGGGGTAGTTGGTAATTATTTTAGTGGCAATTATTATTTAGACGAGGACAGGCTAAAAGTTTTGAAATTAAATATAGCAGATACCTTAGTGGATGAGATTACTGTTCCATTTGCAAAGCAAAACCTACTCTTGGAAAAAAAAATAATATGGAAAGCCGGGCAACAACTAACGGGGTATCTCAGTTTTACCACAAAGCCCTATTTCAGATCTGCTCAATATAACCCAGGATTGGCACAGGATGATTACAGCGACAAAAAAATGGACACTATGATTACAAAGGCGCGCATCCATTTTACTTGTAATGTTTATGATAATCCCGCATATAAAGAGTACTTTGAGTTTCTCAATCTATTCACTCCTCAATAAAAGAAATCTATATGTCCTTCGTGAAGTCGTCACTTGCGGTGAGATGCTGAAGGGCAGGGAGCATCTTACCCCTCCATTACAGTTTTGCCAAAAGGATTAATTCTTCGGCACCGGCGGTGGCCCATCCGGCAGCATTGCCTTCCAAACTTCTGAACCCTTTCTTTTTTCGAATTCGGCGCGAATTTCTTTGCGTAGTGATTCGTTTTCGAACAGGTCTACCATGGTAGTGCCCAGCGATTTGGCTGCGAATAACATTCCTTTGTGTCCGATGCTCATGCCTCCGCAGGCTACCACTACCCAGGAATGCCAGGGAGATTTGTAAGGGGCCGTAGCTGCATTTAAGGTAATTTCCGGAACGATATAACTCACATCTCCCACATCGGTTGAGCCTCCTTCGGGGTCGGATTTAGTAGTTTCGAGTGGTTTGATGCCGCCGGCTATTCCCTGCGACTCTGACCCATATTCTTTCATGATTTTATCGGCAAAAGCTTTTTCTTGTTCCGTATAAGTGATAGGGCCTACCAGCTCCATATTTTTGTGCAGGGCTTTCGCACCGGTTTCGTTTACCAGAATTTCGTATAGTCCGTTTTCCATTTCAAACTCTACCTGGGTTCTCGACATCAGCGCAGCTCCTCTGGCCACTTCTTTCATTCGCTCTTCCATTTCTGCAACTCCTTTTCTTTTTGAGTCGCGGATCCAAATCCACACACTCGCTACATCGGGAATTACATTGGGTACATTGCCGGCCTGCTTGTATACATAGTGTATGCGGGCACTGGGCTTCACGTGTTCGCGCATAAAGTTGATGCCGATATTAAAAAGTTCAGCTCCATCCAGGGCGCTTTTCCCATTCCATGGATCGGCAGCCGCATGGGCGCTTTTGCCTTTGAATCGAACCGTGTAGCTTACGATCGCCTGTGAGCTTTGCGTGCTGGCCTTGTTTTCGTAATCGGGATGCCAATCGAGGCAAACATCTAAATCATTAAATACATTGGCCCTTGCCATATACACTTTGCCGGCAAGATCTTCTTCTGCTGGGGTTCCATAAAAGCGAATGGTGCCTTTTAACTTACCGGAAGCAATCAGTTCTTTGATGGCAACAGCAGCACCGAGACTCGCAGCGCCAAACATATTATGTCCGCACCCATGCCCTGCTGCTCCGGGATTCAGCACTTCTTGGGTAGGAGTGGCTTTTTGCGACAAGCCGGGCAATGCATCAAATTCGCCCAGTATACCAATGATGGGTTTGCCAGAACCGTATTCGGCAATAAAAGCCGTGGGTATATCCGCCACATTGCGGGTTACCCGGAAGCCTTTTTGCTCGGCATAGTCGGCTAATACTTTAGCGGACTGGTGTTCCCGCATAGCAATTTCGGCAAAGCCCCATATCTGATCGCTGAGGGTAATTAGGGATTTTTCTTGTTGCGCAATCGAGCTGAGAACCGACTGCTTATTGGCGGGCACACTTATTTTTTCTTGTGCCTGTGCTATTGACAGACAAGCGGTGAGCAGGAGGAGGATATATTTTTTCATGGTAGAATAAATGTACTCAAATTATCTGTTTCCATCATTAGGAACTTGCAATTTGGAAGCGGAATTTTATCTGTTTTCTCAAAATATAAACCTTATCAGTTTGTGTGGTTTCGGTTCCTGTAAAGGCCAAAAAAAGCGCAAAAAAACGAGAGGGGTAAAGCCATTTTCATTCATAATTAGAAAAAAACAGAATGCAGATATGCTTTTTATTCAAAGTTATTTATATTTATAAAAAAAACTAATTGACTTGAAGCATTAAAAATGTACCTCCCGCATTGTTTTACCATGCTATCATTTTGTAAAACCATTGCATAATCATTTATGAGAACTAAATAATTGTTTTTTATGAAAAAAAATCTTGTCTCTTTTATTTGTATATTTTTTTTATTCGAGACTATAAATGCTCAAGATACTTGTAAAATTATTGAAATTGAATTCAATG
>CAMBUH010000006.1 GCA_945870985.1 Chitinophaga pinensis | reverse complement strand
GTACAAAAATTTGGTGCCAAAATATTTACGGATGGACTGAAACATTCTATGGAATTGCCTTATCAGGAATTTGAAGACCAGCGTAGCGGAGAAACCCTTTCCATATTAACCAAGGTAAGAACCGATACAGAAAGATTCATTATCTCTTTCATCAATGTACTATTTGGAATTCTGGTAGGCATTGTATTTATTTCTATCTACTCCTTCCGACTTCACTGGTCAATCATGCCTATTTATACATTGGGTATTGTATTTCTATCTGTTCTCACCAGTTTACTGAGTAAAAAAATAAAGCTGATTCAAAAAAATATTGTGAAGGAAACAACGATGCTTGCGGGAAGTACAACTGAAAGCTTGCGTAACATTGAATTGGTGAAGAGTTTGGGACTTACCGATCAGGAAATTACCCGACTGAATAAAAACACTTATAAAATTTTGGGGTTGGAACTGCGAAAAGTAAAGAGCATTCGTTCGCTCAGCTTTATACAGGGAACATTTGTAAACATGTTACGTCAGGTAATCATGTTCACCTTGCTGTGGCTGGTTTTTCAGGGAAAGTTAACGGCGGGCGAAGTGATGACCCTTACCTTTTACTCTTTTTTCATTTTTGGACCCCTACAAGAAATTGGAAATATCATCCTTTCGTACCGGGAAGCGGAAGCCTCTTTAAATAATTTTCATAACCTGATGCAGAAGCCATCAGAACCTAAGCCCGACCATCCGAGCAAAGTAGGAGACATTAAACAGCTTACTTTTAAGGATTTATCGTTTAAACATCAAACGGCTCAATATAATGCCTTGGAGAATGTAAGCTTTCAGGTTGCCCGAGGTGAAACCGTTGCTTTTGTTGGGCCCAGTGGTGCCGGAAAAAGTACGCTGATGAAACTGCTGGTTGGATTGTATCAAACCCAACAGGGCAGCATTTCTTACAACCAAATTGACAGTTCGGAAATTGTATTTGATGAATTGAGAAGTCAAATTGGATTTGTTACGCAAGACACACAACTATTTGCCGGTACTATTCGTGAAAACCTGCTATTTGTTTGTCCGCAAGCTACAGAGGCCGACATATTAGAAGCCTTGAGTAAAGCCAGTTGCGACAAACTATTATCCAAAGCCGAAAAAGGCATCGATTCAGTTATTGGGGAAGGCGGCTTAAAGCTCAGTGGTGGAGAAAAACAGCGATTATCTATAGCGCGCGCATTGATTCGTAAACCCAAGCTGCTGATTTTCGATGAAGCCACTTCTGCATTGGATAGTATAACGGAAGAAGAAATCACCAATACCATTCGAGC
The DNA here is from genome assembly GCA_945870985.1 of Chitinophaga pinensis. GTDB lineage: Bacteria > Bacteroidota > Bacteroidia > Chitinophagales > Chitinophagaceae > Sediminibacterium > Sediminibacterium pinensis_C. The sequence goes on along the minus strand of CAMBUH010000006.1, from coordinate 33,807 downwards.
AATATCGGCCGAAAAACAACAAATCACCGTAATGATTGCCCACCGCCTCAGCACCATAATGCATGCCGACCGGATTTATGTGCTGGAGAAAGGGCAGATCATTGAAACTGGCAGCCATGCTGAATTATTAGCCGAAAAGGGCTTATACTATGCCATGTGGCGCCAGCAGATTGGGGAAAGAAAGATGGCTCCAGTTATGGCGTAATGGATATTGAACCTTATCAAGGTTTGCCCTCCAGCTTTTTCTTCAGGTATTCGAGTACCGAAGGATCTTCGAGCCCCTCCATATCACTCAACTCTAGCTCAATAGCGCGGGTACTTAGGCGTATTTCTAATAAGGACAATAGCAGGGATGCCGCAAACAGTAGCAAACTGCTGGCAAATACCACATGGGCTAATGAAAATATTTGTAGATACACAAAGAACATACAGGCAATACAAAATAGAAAACTTAGTACCCCCAGGGTTTGCATTCGCTTGATCAGTTTAAGGCGATACTTTAAATTTTTAATCTGCCCCAGGATAATGACCTTTTGCTCATGCGCGGCATATTTATCATGCAGATTTCTTACGCGATTGGATAAGGAAAGAAAGCGATTCGTATAGGCTAGCATTACTAAACTGATGGCCGGAAATAATAGGGCAGGGGTATTAATTGATAATTCCATAATTAATAATTACAGAACAAAGATACATGCATTGTGAAAAAGCCTCTGTTGGAAATAAATAGGTCAATAAATTAGGGACTTATGCGTACCTATTCATAATGCTATTTACTAGCGCACTTTCAGCATCGGCCGCACTTGCTGAGTAGCCATATTCTGTAGCCTTGCATAATAAACCCCGCTGGGCATAAACCCGCTGTTGAATGTAACCGTATAGGAGCCGGGGGCATATTCTTTATCGGTAAGGTTTGCCACTACCCTACCCGAGGTATCCATCACCTGAATAAGTGTATGCCCTCCCGCCGTTTTAAAAGTAATAACCGTTGAGCTGGTAAAGGGATTGGGATAATTACTGATAAGTTGTTCACCGGAAAGATTAACCGGTTTTTTACAGGCTATACCATTTATTAGTGGGAGTTGCTGAAAATTTTTCAGCATGATTTGTTGCAGATCGCGGTCTTCTACACAAAGCCATTTAGATAAAAGGGTAGCATATACACTTCTAAAATCGTATTGGAATGGGACGTTATCATTTACGGTGGCATTAGCAGGAATAATGGGAGTATCGCCTAAAACGCCGCCCATTACATGCTTACCAAACAAAAAACAGGGGGCAGCAGAACCATGGTCTGTTCCGATACTGCCATTACTCTTAACCCGGCGGCCAAATTCAGAAAACGTCATACCCACCACGCGATCTTCGGCACCCAGCATACGTAAGTCATCCTGAAATGCCTTAATAGCGCTACTCACATTTTTTAACAGGGTAGCATGAGAACCGGTAGTGGTGTCATTGCTATTCACCTGAACAGCATGGGTATCAAATCCCCCATAATTAACCATATAAACCCTGGTTTTTAAACCACCCGCAATTAAACGGGCTACTATTTTCAGTTGGTCGGCCAATGAATTCGCCGTGGGATAGGTTACCTGTTTGGTTACCTTAGCAGCTGCCGCTTTGATAGACGTAGCATATTGCTGCGTTTGCTGAGAAACCATTCTTACATATGTCAATTCCTTGCCTGCCGGAGTATTGGGAGCTGGGTCGGTAACCCCATTCACAAGGTTGTAAAAATTGGTAGCACTGCTAATACTCATGCCCATGCTAACAGCCGGTCCCTGAAAAGTTAACGAGGTAACAGACCCAATTTGAATAGCCAGTGGATCAGTCATGCTTGCATTGGGATATCCATTCGGAAAATTGGGATATTCATAATTCAAATATCGTCCGGCCCAGCCGCTGTTAACAATGGTAGAACTGTCGCTGGCACTCATCCAGATATCCGTAGCACGAAAATGCGAAAAATTAGGTTGGGGATATCCCACGGAGTGAATCACTTTCAACTGACCTTCCTGATACAAACTTTCCAAGCCCGTCATGGCCGGGTGTAAACCAACTTTGCCGTTGAGTGGCAATACTTTCGTATCTGGAATATAAAGATTGCTACGCGCATTTACATAATTACTGAAATTTTCGAGCGGCACCACCATGTTTAATCCATCATTACCTCCATTTAGCTGAACAATTACCAACACATGATCAGTTTCGGTAACCGGCAGTAATAAGGAAGATAATTCCGGAGAATCCATTCCAAGTGCACGAAAAGAAAAACCATTCAGCAGTGATGGCAAAAGCACCCCGGCTGGCAAAGTTTTTTGTAAAAAAGATCTTCTTTTCATGAAGGTGATTTTCTGTGTTGGATTAACACAATTGATATTCTGGTAAATTCATAATATACTTTATCAAATCACGTAACCGATTTCTAACGGTATTTGTATTGTTAGTATTTCCCGGGGTTGACAAATAAAGGTTCCAGGCATCTGTCCAATAATGATCATCCGATTGTCCTCCCAGTAAGATATCTCTTTTCAATTGCTGCTTAGAGGCGGCTGAAATATCTATTCGCAATAACCGATAGGTGATATCACTGATTAATTCATTGGGATCTGCGGGCTTTGGTAGCATCTTTACCCATTCAACTTGATTGATTTTTGTAACAAAACCATTGAGGGTATATCCATTCACAATCATGATGTCGGAAAACTGGATGCGCCGAGGTAAGGTGTCACTATTTATCCAAACCTCATAAAATTGCGGTTCTTGATAGTAGGCTTTCCAGCCGCTTACATCCGGAGGATCACCAATTCGTTGCTGCATGCCGGTTGCCAAGTTAAAAAAATAATTATAAATACCATAGTTAGTGGTATAATCGGATGCAGGAGGAAGTGCAATGGCAAACTCCCGGCATAATCCTACTATCAGGTCTATAGGACTTTTTATCTGACATCCAACTGTGAGTGAATTAAAAAAGTGCTCGCTTTTCAGGAGTGCTTGCAGCACCGGCAATATTTCGTAATTATTCTGAACAAATATATTGGCAAGCGGGGTGATGATGGTAGCCTCTACAGTGGCATCTATATCATAATAAATAAACCAACGATACAATCTTCTGCAAATGTATTTGCTTACTTCATTCGTGGCAAAAATCATATTCAGCATATCATCCAGTTCCAGATCGCCTGCAGTAGCGGAACTGCGGCCAGCAATGGTGGCGTTGTTGTAAAATGAAGAAAACTTTTTCGAACTCTTATCGTGCCGATTAATGTCAAAAAAAGAGGTGGCAGTGGAAGCATTTATTCGCCAACCAGTTAATACGCGGGCAGCAGCTTTTACGTCATCTTCTGTATATTTTGACTCCGGCCCTTTTCCACAACAAAAAAGTTCTTGTAATTCCCTACCATAATTTTCATCGGGAGCATTGAGTGTATTTAATTGTCCATTCAAATACACTAGCATTCCCGGATCCAATGTAATGGCGCGGGTTAATGCCTTAAAATTACCAAGGGCATTATTGCGTAGAACCTGATGATGTCGATATACATAAATTGGATTACCGATTGTGTCTGCTTCGGTGGCAAAATGATTGTGCCAGAATAAAATCATTTTTTCTCGAATACTTCTATCCTGATTGATTAAGTTACCAACCCACCATTTTTGAAAAGATAAAATCCGGTTGCCGTTTAAAGCCCCATCAGCCCCAATATCATTTACCCAAGTTGTTCCGGCAGCCACATTGGTATCGGGCTTAAGAACATTCGCAGATGGAACATAATCTTTTACCGGAGGTGCCGGTGCAGGTGCCGTAGGTTGCAGAATTTCATCCATCGCCTGCGAAAAAGTTCTGGCAGCAAAATATTGAATGTCCTCAGGCCGAGCTCCAAACTGGGTTCTTTTAAGCATATGAATTACCTGATCGGTAGTCCATACCCCCGTATAAGGCGTTAATCCACCTCCGGGAGGTGGAGGCGGGGCTTCCTGAACAGAAGCTGGTTTAATTATTTGCGAAATAAATTTTCGCCGGCTCATAGTCTTAAATCTAATTAACGTTTAAGATACTTTAAAATTACTTATTGTTGCCTGATACCAAAAAAAAACATTAATATTATATATTATTTGCAAGTGAGCCATCTCCAAATGCAGCGAAACAACCGAAAAATTGTCTATATTTAGGGTTAACAATTTTACCCTCATGACGGAGCAGGCCATCATTGCAGGCTGTTTACGAAACGATGCTGCCGCACAGCGGGAATTGTACAACCAGTACAGTCCCAAAATGCTCAGTGTTTGCTATCGGTTTTCTCCTACCAGAGAAGATGCCGAAGACATGCTCCAGGAGGCGTTCATCAAAGTGTTTACCCACATACATACGTTTCAGAATAAAGGCTCTTTTGAGGGTTGGATCAGGAGAATCATAGTACACACCTGTATCAATTTTCTGAAAAAACATAAAAAGTTCAATGATAGCATTGAACTAACCGATGCCAATATCCTGCAGGTGAAAGAGGAAACCATCCCCTCCATTATGCAGGCCAAGCAGGTGATTGAATGTATTCGGCTGCTACCAGTAGGGTATAGAACGGTGCTAAACCTGTATGCGATTGAAGGGTATAGTCATCGTGAAATTGGTGAGTTATTGGATATAGGTGAGAGTACCAGCCGGAGTCAGTATACCCGTTCAAAGGCATTACTGGAAACCATGTTGATACGTAAAAAAATAATTGACCAACCAAGGGAAGACCTCTCTTGGCTGGCCACATAAATAAGTAGGATTGGTCTGATTAATATGAAAAACAAGTACCAACAAGAAGATTTTGAGCAGTTTTTACAAGAGGAAGTAAAATCGCACCGGATGTATCCGTCTGACCCTGTGTGGAACAAGATCAGAACAGAGTTGCACGGCAAACAATCATGGCCAGCCCTCACATTTATCTCTCTATTTATAATTTCAGCACTTACCATTTCTACCCTGCTCAACCGAACACCCAATACCCACATCCTGATTCTGCCACCCGTAAGTCAGCAAACCGTCTCAGCCTCAGCAAGCCCTTCCGAGCAAAATGAATTATCGCCGGATGAAAAAAATAATCATTACCTGAAAAGTATCGCACCCGAAGCATTAACTATGGCAACCATCGCCGCTATTCAGCCTCCCGTTGATTATAACCACGCTGTTATTGAACCGGCTGTTGCACCTAGGGAACTTTTCACACCAGAAAAACAGGCAACCCTTACTTTGGGGCAGTCTACTCCATTGGCATTACCTGTTAATGAATCTCAAACGGTATCGGCTACTATTCTAACACCCATTACTACCGAATCTATCTTATACGATTCAACTGCCGACGCAGAAGAAAATACTGCCAACCCTGCAAATGAATTGCGAAAAATGGCAAATGCAAAAGGGAATCTTCAACAATCTACGGATGAGTATTTGAAGGATTTCCCCTTTGTAGGTAACACGCCTATTCAACACAAAAGTTCAAGGATTGGCTTTCAAGTGTATGCAACCCCTTCTATCAGCTTCCGCCAATTAACTGATTATAAGCTGAAAGAATTAATTCAAACCACTGCTACCAACAGCTCCTCCGCAGCCAATCTGCCCCTAACCAGTAATTTGAATAGTGGTGTGAATGAAGTAGTTCGGCATCGGCCGGCATTAGGACTAGAACTAGGCTTTTCCATTTTATACAGTCTTTCCAAGCGCTTTCAGTTAACCACAGGTTTACAACTGAATTTGCGCAGATACGAAATTGAAACCTTTGAAACACGAACACGAGATTTGGCTTCTATGTCGCTGATTAATAACAGAGGAGTTGAAACGATTAGTTTTTATTCCCCGTATAACAATAATGCCGGCTATCGGGCAACTACCCTCAGCAACAGCATGTATCAAATATCTGCTCCTGTGGGTATACAATGGAAAGTGCTGGATGGTAAAAAATGGGGACTAACAGCCGAAGCTTCTGTGCAACCTACCTTTACTTTACAATCCAATACCTGGCTGATCTCTTCTGATTACAAGCACTATACCGAAGGAAAGGATTTGTTGCGCAAATGGAATATTAATACCGGTGCAGGCATTAACCTAACGTATCAAACCCGAACAGCCACCTTCTCAGTAGGTCCGCAAGTGAGATATCAAAACCTTCCTACCTACTCTAACCTCTACCCGGTTCGGGAGAATCTGATTGATTACGGTATTCGTTTTAGCGTTACCCGCCCATACAAATAAGCGAGTGATTATTTCTGTAATTGCCTTCAGTAAAATTGAATAATTTTAGGGGATGAAAGGCTGGATAATATTTATCGCATTTGTAATGGTGTGGGCAGGATGCAAGCAAAAATCAGGGAAAGTGGGTTCTGTGCAGGCACTAGCAGATACCGCCTCCTTTTATCCGATTGCACATTTTATTCATGGGCAGATTGAAGATGCCGATTTGAGTAATTTACCCCGTACCTTTCGATATACCAGAAATCAACAGACCAGCATTCATAGCCTGGGGAGAGATTCTTTTTTGCTCTTTTGCGGATTATTCGACAGTTTGCTAACCCAATTCACCAAAGAGAAGCAACTCTACAAAGAAAGTATCCTACATGATTTAAGTACCAGCAGTTATACACTTACCTATCAGCCACTAAAGCCCGAACAAGCCGCTTTTGAATATACAGATATCCTGCTGAACGATCAGAACCGTTTGGTAAAAAGAATAAACATACAGTGTAGTTACGAAATAGCCGACACTTCGGTTAACGAACACCTGAGTTGGAGAACCAATAAAGGATTCTTAATTAGCAGAACCAAAACCGATAAAGCAGGAACTGCCAACACAGAAATAATAGATGTAAGTTGGGAACATGAAAAAAATACCCCGTTATGACGCAGGAAGAATTTGCCCCGATTGCCCTGGGACTTCCGCACGAGCCGGGTATCTACAAATATTACAATGCGGAAAATCAGTTATTGTATGTAGGCAAAGCAAAGGATCTCCGGAAAAGGGTATCCTCGTATTTTACCAATACATTTACTACCTATAAAACCCATGAACTGGTAAAAAGAATTGATCGGATAGAATTTACGATTGTAGATTCGGAACAAGATGCTTTTCTGCTAGAAAATGCCCTGATTAAACAGTATCACCCCCGGTATAATATTCTGCTTAAAGACGATAAAACATACCCGTATATAGTAATCAAAAAAGAACCATTTCCCCGTGTATTCCTTACCCGCAGAAAATATGCCGATGGGTCGGAGTATATCGGACCTTTCGCATCTGTTGGCAGCGTGCGGCAGTTGTTAGAACTGGTTAAACAAATGATTCCACTAAGAACCTGCACCCTTAATCTTGCTGCCGACAAAATTGAAAAGGGCCAATATAAAGTATGCTTAGAATATCATCTGGGTAATTGTAAAGGTCCCTGCGAAAAAAAACAATCAGCAGCAGCCTATTCAGAAGATCTATTGCAGGTAAAAAATATCATCAAAGGGAATTTGCAGCCGGTAACTGCCTATCTTAAAAAACAGCTAAAAGAAAGCAGCGAGTTGTTGCGTTTTGAAGAGGCAGCTATTTGGCAAAAAAAAATCAATTCGCTGGAAGCGTATCAGGCATCATCGGTGATTGTAGGCAAATTACACGGAAACCTAGATGTGTTTTCTTTATTGCGAGACCAGTCTACCGCTTATGTAAACTATCTGATGGTTCAACATGGAACCATAGTTCAAACGCATACTGTTCAGTTGGAAATTCAATTAGAAGAATCAGATGAAGAAGTATTGATTTTTGCCCTTGCCAACATGCGAGCGCAATTTAACAGCATGGCAGCTGAATGTGTGGTGCCGTTTCCGATTAATTATCCGGAAAAAGATATTACTATCCTGGTTCCAAAAGCTGGAGAAAAGAAAAAGCTATTAGATTTATCCCTGAAGAATGTGAATTACTATCAACAGGAAATTCAGCAAAAAAAATTATGGCAGCCAGTAGGTAAATCAGCCGCAGAAAAAAAGCAAGTATTAAGCGAGCTGCAAGCACTTTTGCAATTACCCGCCTTACCAGCACATATAGAATGTTTTGATAATAGTCATTTTCAAGGCAGTTATCCGGTATCGGCCATGGTATGTTTTTTAGAGGGCATACCCAGCAAAGAAAATTACCGGCACTATCACGTAAAAACTGTAACTGGCATTGATGATTTTGCTACCATGAAAGAAGTAGTATATCGCAGGTATAAAAGATTATTAGAAGAAGAAAAATCACTGCCGCAATTAGTAATTATAGATGGCGGCAAGGGACAATTGAATGCTGCCCTAGAGAGTATTCGGGCATTGCAATTGATTGGTAAAATGACGGTATTTGGGTTAGCGAAAAATGAGGAAGAATTATTTTTTGCAGGGGATCAGCAATCTATTCGCCTACCTTGGAATAGCGACAGTTTGAAACTAATTAGATTTATCCGCGATGAAGTACATCGCTTTGGAATTAGCTTCCACAGGAATATTCGCTCTAAGGGAACTTTTACCAACGGATTAGAAAAAATTCCGGGAATTGGATCACAAACAGCTCAACAATTATTAACTGCATTTAAATCAGTAAAAAAGGTTCAGCTACAATCACCCGAATCATTGGAGAAAATTATTGGCAAATCTAAAGCTGCCTTAGTAGTGAACTATTTTAGGGAGGGTTATAAATAAAAAAGGGACCAGGATAAAAATCCAGTCCCGTTTTAAAATCCAATATCCTATGAAAAACCGTAACGAAGATACTAATTTATTAGGATATTTCAAACAAGAAGATAAATAATTAGTAACTTATTGATTATGATATAAAAAAAAGGGGGCTACAAGCCCCCTTTTTAAAAGAAAATATGATACCTTTTAATACTGCCAAAGGTCTTGTTCAAAGTTAAAAATCCTAGTCTTGATATTCTCCCCCTCATACAAGCGCATCAGTTTACTATTTCCGGCAATCTGAAGCAAATCTATATTTTTAGGGTTATTAGCACTGGATTTGGTGATATAACTACTAAAATATCGACTCTCGAAAAGTTCCTCCCAAGTCATACGACTGGAGAAATTTTTGGGGTTATACACGTCTATTTTAGCAAAGGTTTTGCGTAAATCAGGATAATAGAGCCAGAATAAGGTAAAAGGTTCAGAACGACCCCCTACCATACGCTTGGCAATGGGTGCAATACCAATGATGCGTGTGAATAGGCGACTTGCTTCTTTATCGAAAATTAATTGCTCCTTAATTCGGAAGGTATATACAGAATCAAATGAGAAAAGTGGCTTATAGGTTACTTGCTTTTTCTTAATGCCACCATTTTCTAAATCGGGAACATCTACGGTATCTAAACCGCCATTTACAACGGAACGAATTTTATCGGAGGTATAAGGTCGGGTAAACATATCATCCCCAAAGGCAGTTACCGAATCAAATTGAATGGCATTTACCAATATCGAAAAGAAGCGACGGTCTCCATTGTCATCCGATCCGGGATAATTGAAAGATTGGTTCATTTTTTCTCGGGCATCAATTTCGCGCCAGATAAATTCACTCCACATATTATCATCTTCTCGCAGATGTTCATACTCCAATGGCTTACGATCTCTGTTTTGGCTCCGGTCGGTAGCAAAAGCGTTTCTAAGTGAAATTTCCGGTCTTGAAACTGCACTGGTTGTGTCGTATTCAACAGGGATGGTATCTACTTTAGGCGCTGCAGCCAACACAGGTGCTGGTTCTGGTGCGGCCTGAACTGCTTGGTTAGCGGCGGCTTGGGTAGCGCCCTTTTTATTTTTGGCTGCCGTTCCGCCCTTTGCAGCGGGTGCGGGTGTTTTTGGGGCAGGTTGAGCAGCCGGGGGCTGTGCAGCCGGGGTAGTAGCAGGGGTAGTAGCAGGTTTTTTACCATATCCCGATTGAGCAATAGACTGAACGCCTATTCCCATACCGGCTAAAACCATTCCTACAATGAGCAGCTTTTTCATATTCATATTATTGTAGCGTAAATGATATATTTTGCTCGAGTTTACGGGTTCCATCAGGCCCCAACACTTTAATTTCATCAATAACAACTGTGGTACCATCTCTGCACATTTTCAGGTATTGTTTGGCTTCGTCATTAAAGTAAGGTCCGCCTTTAATTTGTGTAAATGCCAATTCTGGAAACCCTTTTCCGTTGAATACCAAGGTATATTCGATTACCTTAAATTTAACTCCTTCAAAAACGAAATCTTTTAATTCAGCAGCCACACCCAATTGCGCTTTAAAAAAGTTAGCAGGAACTGGTCCGCCAGCCTTACCGCCCACTGTTGCCAGTGGATCTGGAGGTCGCTTAATAGGGATGGTTAACTTTTGAGTATTTTTACCATCGGTTGCAATTACCGTTGCCACACCGGGATCTTTGCAATTAACCATATATTGACCGGCACCTACTTTAGTTCCGTTTACGCCTGAACCTGCAAAGCTTACATTTACTTTTTCATCTCCACTACCGCCGGTAACGCTCAACGGATTATCTAATCCAGCATAAAAAACACGGGTTTTATCTGTGGATACAACTAGACCGCTGGGGGTACCTACAGAGTACTTTACTTCTTTTTCAACAGAAGAAGGAGTGCCATCCGGCTTTTTGAAGTCAATCCGTACTTTTTTACTATAAAGGCCTGGTTCGTTAGCAGTAAGCTTATATTCACCGGCTCCGTCTTTAACAGGTACCGATCTGCCATCAATGGTAATAGTGGGCTGAGCATTTTTGCTAAATGCGCCTATACCTGCTGTAATTACTAATTCTTCCCCTTGCATCAGATAACGGGTATCGGCTTGAGCAAAAGCCTGAAACTCGTCGTAGATAATTTCAACTTCTCCAATTTCCTTATGACAATACTCTACCACCTGCGCCTCTGAATTTCTAACATCATTCTGAAGTTTACTTAAAATGGTGATAGCAGCGATGGCTGGCGTCATATGAAAATAATGGAAAGCCCAATCTTCTTTTCTGGCTTTATTATTGGTTTTAGGAATAGCTAAATCCAGCGGAAGATTTTTACCAATTTCTAATGCCAGCGTATCATCAATGGCAAGTAACTGAGTTTTAAAATCAGATAATTTTTTGAATAACTCTTGACCCTTACCCTTTCCCTCCGGTGGAGCAGAAATAAATAAACGGGTAGGAGAATCCAGATCATCTTCTTTATACACTTCTTCGCCTTCTTCATTCTTCTTCAAACCTGCTTCCTGCTTGAGTTCTTTCTTCAGGTTCTCTAGATAAGTATATAATTCATCCGCCAGCTTTTTAGCTTGCTCGGCACGGGGAAACCAGATACTTGCTTTCTCTCGAGACACCGGATCCTCCAGCTTTCTCTTAAAGGAAGCAAAAATATCAGCATTCTTTTTTTCGATAATGCCCGTGGCAGACTGAAGACTATGGTCTACGGTTTTAAATGCGTTCAAAATTTCTGCCGAAACATTCAGTGCCAACAGTGCGGTAAGCACTAGGTACATAATGTTGATCATTTTCTGCCTCGGCTCTTTAGGTAGTGACATGTTGCTTTATAATTTAATAGTCACGATAAATGGGTTTTTCATTCAATTCGATTAACGGCCTTGCATTGCAGTGAGCATGTTTCCGTATAATTGATTCAGCTTGCCAAGGTTGCTGGATAAAGCAGCAATTTGATCCTTCGCCTTCATGGCATCTTCGGCACTACCGGCCATGGCGGAAGAGGCCTGGGCCAATTTACCATAGAATTCATTCATGGCTTTGAGGTTATTATTACCTTCCTGTAATTCCAACTGATACACCGTATTTAGGGAATTCAAATTCTTAGTAAGCGACTGCATCTGAATATGAAATTCTTTGGTACTATCGGAAGCACCATGGAAACCCGCCAGCGACATAGAAGCTGTGTTAGCAGCATCTTTAATGGAAGCCAATGCCACGGTTGCTTCTTTGGTTTTATTAGAGAAATCGCCTGTAGTTTTTACTACATCACTGATATCCGTCATTTGAGAAACAGAATTTTCCAATTTCTGAAATCCGGCACCCAATTTAGAAAGGGTAGCAGGCGTAATTTCTGCATCGCTTAACATTTTTTCCATGGAAGCCAGTGCCTTATTTCCGGTGGCTGGTTTTACATGCTCTACTTCGGGATGCTCATCGATATAGGGGAATATCACATAAAATACCCCATAGGTTAAAAAAATTAGGGCTTCAACGGTTAACCCGATTTTAAGCATTAGATCTGCAATGGGCGTATGCAATAATTTTTGCAATGCTCCATAAATTACTACTGCTGCTGCCAGAGATACGAATACATCTAGCCATTTGTTAACCTTTGCTGGAATTTTTGCTGACATTGTGTTTGATTTTTTTAGTGGTAACCCGCCAAGGGGTTGGATATTGGTTTCGTTTATTTAATTATTTTTTTTGAGGGGCCAGATCAATTACAGTTCTGAATCCGATATACGATTTCGCGGTATCCTGGTATTCATAATTTCGGGTACTAACTTGCAAGTAAAAAGCAATGTCTTTCCAGCTTCCTCCTCGCACTACTTTGCGCTTCTCACGTGGGCGGTCGGTGTCTTTTGCTTCATACCGGATATCAGGACTTAAATCAGACATCAGATTATAGGCGCCTTCGTAGAAGTAAGAGCCCGTCCACTCAGCCACATTTCCCGACATATTATATAAACCATATTGGTTTGCCCAATAAGCATCCACCGGAACAGTATAAAAGCCACCATCTTCGATATAGTTACCCCTACCTGGCTTGAAATTAGCTAGTAAACAACCTTTTTTATTTCTCAAATAGGGATTGCCCCAAGGGAACATAGAGTTGGTGAGGCCCCCGCGAGCGGCATACTCCCACTCACTTTCGCTGGGTAGCCGATAATCAGCATCTTGCAACATTTTTTTCGTTTCGAGGTATGCATTTTGATAATGCGTTCTCCAGTGACAAAAAGCTACTGCCTGCTTCCAGGTTACACCAACTACCGGATATTTACCAAAGGAGGGGTGAGAAAAATATCTTTTGGTCATAGGCTCGTTATAAGAATAAGAGAAATCTCTCATCCAAACGAGGGTATCGGGATAAATCGGCTCATCTCTTCTAATGATAAAGTTACTTCTGTATAATCCGGCATTTTCGCGTTTGGCAGCCGTTGCCAGATCGTAAAATTCTACCCGATACATAATTTTGCTAGGGTCAATTTCAGGTCTTCCATATAAACGATTATCGGGAGCCAGGTTGAGTTCATTTAATTTTTCAATTGTGTTCCGGTCTAATTTAACGGTTGCCATCTTTTTCCAATTCACAGCAGAAGTATCATTGGCTTTATTTATGCCGGGTCCGAATAAAATTTTATAAATCAGGGAGTCACGGGTCCAGTTCACAAACTGTCGGTACTGGTCGTTGGAGATTTCGGTTTTATCCATCCAGAATCCAGGAATAGATACCTGTCGGTTGCGGGATATATAGTTATAGCTAACATCCTCATCACTAGGACCCATATGAAATGTTCCAGGGGGAATATATACCATATTCAAGGGGGGCCCCATAGTTGGACGGGAAGTAGCCGCTACTCCGCGCAATTGACCATCATTGATCAATTTTCCTTTTGACTTACCGCCCAATGTGCAGGAAACTAGGGCAAGTGAAATCAAAAAATAAACCGAGTTTGTTACATATCCTTTCATTGTACAGATTGATTATAACTGTTACAAAATATCAAAATGGCCGGTGGCCAGATTGTTTTTATTTGTTTTTATACCTACAATATGTTTGAGAACTAAGTAAAAATTTTATCAGATAATCCTATTAATATGATACAATAAAAGGTGGTTTTGTGCTTAACTATGAGGGCAAATTACAGCAATCTTTTGTTACACATTTGCTAAAAACACCTCACAATCATCTGCCGGTTGGCCGCATTGGTAGCTCTTACAATGGTAAAAGAGTACTTTTTCAGGCTCATCGGGCAAATTTTTCCCGCTTAATAACGGAAAATTTAACAATTTAGTTTCTGTAACCTGAAGAATCTTATTGGGAACGAATTTTTTGAGCAAGAAAGGCAAAAAACGGAAGGCTTGCTGCCCAACCACGGCCCATTCGGCAATACCCGCCACTTCGGTTTGCAGCGTGATAGCCCAAACACCAAAAGATCCCGGATACCGGATTATTGAAGATGCCAGGGCATTTAATAAACTATGGGCCTGATCTCTGTAAGCGGGCCGATCAAATACAACGGATAAGTATTGAAGGTTGGCGGCCATCAGGGCATTTCCACTGGGTACCGCCCCATCGTAAATCTCTTTTTTTCGAATCACCACATCCGTTTGGTGGGAACCAGTGAAAAAGAAAAATCCGGTGGTTGCTTCCATAAATTCTTCCATTACCCTTTCCGTTACCGCAAGGGCTTTTATCAGATAGTCTTGCTCACCGGTTACTTCTTGCAGGTATATGTATGCCTGAATCAAAGCGGCGTAATCATCCAAAAATGCCGATATCCGGCTTTTACCCAACTTATAGGTATGGTGCCAAGATCCATCGGATTGTAAAAATGCATGCTCTAAAAATTGCAGGTTATCTATTGCTAAACGTCGGTATTTTTCATGGCCTGTAGCAGCATAGGCTGCTGTAAAAGCTCGGTTGATAAGGGCATTCCATCCCAGCAACACTTTATCGTCTAATTGCGGACGAATTCTTTTTGCCCGCACTTCCTTCAGTTTCTGTAAACATCGGGAAAACCGCTGCTCCCCCTCTTCTTTTGCCCATCCTTGTTGAATACTATAATCATCCCGCAGCACCCTTGACCAAAGAATATTTACTCCCTCCCAATTTCCAGCTTTCGTTACCTGAAAATATTCCATAAACCAGGCCGCATCCTCCCCTAAAATATCTGCTAGTTCATCATTTGTCCAGGTATAATATTTTCCCTCTACTCCTTCACTATCGGCATCCAGGGCACTACAATAACCGTTCTCTCCATTTCCCAATTCATCCACCACAAACTGCAAGGTTTCTTCAATAACACGGGCATATCTATCGTATCCGGTAACCTGATAGGCTTCCGAAAGCAAAATCACCAACAGGGCATTATCGTAGAGCATTTTTTCGAAATGCGGAGCCTGCCACTGAATGTCTGTACTGTATCGCGAAAAACCCCCACCCACCTGGTCGTAGATTCCACCCAATAGCATTTTATCTAAGCTAAGTACCACCTGATCTAATGCCGCCTGGTTTCCGGTAAAATGG
The DNA here is from genome assembly GCA_945870985.1 of Chitinophaga pinensis. Taxonomy (GTDB): domain Bacteria; phylum Bacteroidota; class Bacteroidia; order Chitinophagales; family Chitinophagaceae; genus Sediminibacterium; species Sediminibacterium pinensis_C. Next base: position 18,554 of record CAMBUH010000006.1, on the reverse strand, counting down.
TAATGCCTTAACAAAAAGCGCAAGGAAAATGTCTGCGGAAACTTGGGCGCATTTCCAAAACCACCCCAGCTGGTATCCGCTTGTTTCAATAGTTGCTCTGCCATTAGTTGCTGGGTGGCCGGCAGCAATAATTCGGATATAACACCCTCCACGGCACCAAATGAATTGGCATTTTGTAAATGCTGGGTAAGCTGGTCGGCCTGCTTAAAAATATCTTCCCGCTTTTGCTGAAAAAGCTGATGCATTTGTATCAGCACTTCCCGCCAGCTGGGGCGGTTAAATGCAGGTTTGGGAGGATAATAGGTTCCCCCATAAAAAGGCCTACAGTCGGGCAAAAGAAATACATTCAAGGGCCATCCACCGCTGCCAGTAATCGCTTGAACTGCATCCATATAAATATGATCCAGATCTGGCCGCTCTTCCCGATCTATTTTAATGTTTACAAAAAATCGATTCATCAACTCGGCTGTAGCCGGATCTTCAAAACTCTCTCTTTCCATCACATGGCACCAATGGCAGGCGGCATACCCAATACTTACCAAAATCGGCTTATTCTCATCTCGGGCTATACTAAGAGCCTCCTCTCCCCAAGGATACCAGTTTACCGGATTATGCGCATGTTGAAGCAGGTAAGGACTAGTTTCTTGAATAAGTGCATTGGCCATATTATTAAAGATTGGCGGTAAAGGAAACCATAAAAGAATCGGAACTTATCCGCCTTTGGAGGATATTATTTTTTTTTAACCAACTGCTGCTGCAAATATTCATCCAATGCAGCTACCATACTTGGTTTTTTGGGGGCAGGACCCTGAATATGTAACACCAGTCCCCGCTCTTCAAGAGCCCTGGAAGTATTGGTACCAAAAGCACCAATATGGGTTCCGTTTTGATGGAAATCTGGCAGATTATCGAATAAACTTTTTACTCCACTGGGGGTGAAAAAGCAAATAATATCGAATTCTCTAGAACAGAGCACTTCCTTGATATCATTACTGATGGTTCTGTACATAAATGCCAACTGGTATTCACAGCCATGTTGCTTCAGCCAATTCACAATCTCATTATCCTGCTGATTTTCACTGCACACATATAAAAAACGCTCATTGGCTTTGTGGCGGTTGATTACATCAAATAAACTCTTATTGGTTCCGTCTGAACCATAAAATACCTTGCGCTTACGATACAAGATGAATTTCTGTAAATAAAGAGCTACTGATTCGGTAATGCAGAAATATTTTGTATCAGCATGGATAGACACTTTCATCTCATCTGCCATCCGGAAAAAATGATCGATGGCATTTCTGCTGGTAAAAATCACCGCCGTAAACTGGGGAATATCAATTTTCTGCTTGCGGAATTCTTTAGAAGGGATGCCATCTAATTTAATAAATGGATGAAACACCAGATTTACCGGGTACTTCTTCTCCAACTCAAAATAGGGAGATTTATCACTCTCCGGCCTAGGCTGTGAAATTAAAATATGCTTAACCCCTTTGCCATTTGCCGTTTGCTTAACCCCGGTTTTTGTCATATCAACGCTTGCTAAAGAATTGCAAAATTACAGAAAACCAGCCAAATTTTTCATCAATAATTTATAAATCAGCAAAAGGGGTATGATTTCAACTGCCATTAGATATATAAAAAAATGAAATGCATTAAGGGCAATTTTGTTACGGAATAAAGCAAAAGAAGCCAGATAACGATAAACAAAAACAAATAAAATTAGTAGCCCTCCCACTGTAAAAGCTGCCTGAACCAGGTCCGGAGTTGAAAAAGCTGCCAACAACAAAACCGGAATTAACAAAACACCCAACATTTTATTCATCATAAATACTATAAAAAGGTAAGATCCTGCCGCTTCCCTGCTATTAAATACCCAACCGGCAAACCGCAGAAAGAGAAATTTTCCCAAATAAAGCAGCATTAATAAAATAACCGAGCCCAGCCATAACCGCCAAAAATCACCCGTAAACCATTTAAAATATTGAACCGCCAGTGTGATAAAAGTGGCGGTAATCATAAAAAACATCAGATTCATCAATAAAGAGGAAATCTGTTCTTGCAGCAACTGATCACGGGTTTGCTTTTGGCGAAGGGAGGTTCGGAAAAAATAAATAAACAGATTCTTCATATACCGGGGGAATGCCAGCCTAATTAGTGCCAAAAACAATAATAATCCCATAATCAGATAAAACAGCTTTTCTTTTCCGGTGGGATCCCGAAAATCAATGATCCAATGATGAGCCGGAGCCTGCAGGGGCAAAAATGGATTTTCTAACACCCTTTTATAAGGATTAGTATAGATGGGCGTATAGGAACCTGCCAGCAAAACACTATCCCTCAGCCGTATGCTTTCCCTTGCAAGCAATGAATCTTTTTTTACCGGTGGTAGTAACTGACTATCTGCCGGCAACACCTGAGCAATTATCTTTTTTATAGAAGTGGAATCTTTGGCAGACAAGCTATCATTCTGAGCCATTGCCAGCATAGGGAGCCAGCAAAGCAAGCCAATAACCAAATTAAATTTCAGCAGCCGCATACCCACAAATCTACAAATAGAAAACAAGAATTCTGTACCCAGTGGTTTTCGGGGGTTTCCCGTAGTTTTACATCCGTTTTATGGCAGGTATTTATATACATATTCCGTTTTGTAAAAAAGCCTGTCATTACTGTGATTTCCATTTTTCCACTTCCCTACTCCAATTAGATCCCTTATTGCAGGCGCTGGAAGCAGAAATAGCCCTTCGCAAAAACTATTTGGCCGAACCCATTGAAACGATTTATCTGGGTGGAGGCACTCCCTCTCTGATTCCTCCGGCAGCTATTCATCACTTGCTCGAATGTATTCGTGCAAGCTTCTCTGTTTCCGCTTCCGCCGAAATTACCTTAGAAGCCAACCCAGATGATATTACTGCCGAACAAGTAGCTGCTTGGAAAATGGCAGGCATTAACCGAATGAGCGTGGGTGTACAATCCTTTCACCCTCATTTGCTTCAATGGATGAACCGGGCACACGATGCCAACCAATCTGTGGAAGCGATTGCCCTGTTACAAAAAGGAGGCTTCGAGAATATCAGTCTGGATTTAATTTATGGATGCCCCAACCAATCCGACGAAAGCTGGGAAAAAGATGTGCGAGAAACATTTGCCCTGGGGGTTCCGCATGTATCCTGCTATGCGCTAACCAGTGAGCCCAATACTGCACTCTGGCACATGATTAAGAAAGGGGATACGCCCCAAATTCAGTCCGAACAACAGGCCCGTCAATTTATCCTACTGATGGAGTGGATGCAGGCAGCCGGATATGAGCATTATGAAATTTCAAACTTCTCACTTCCTCATCAACGAAGCCGGCATAACAGCGCCTATTGGAAAGGGGTTCCTTATCTGGGTATTGGCCCTTCCGCCCATTCATTCAATGGCCATGAAAGGGAATGGAATATTAGTAACAATGCTGGATATATAGAAAGCATCGGCAAAGGCATGCTTCCCAGTACGAAAGAAATATTAACTACCACCCAACAGGTAAATGAGTATATCATGACCTCCCTAAGAACGATGGAAGGTATTTCACTCCTGCACATCGCAAATCGCTTTGGTGATGTGATACCGGAGCAAATGATGCAAGATGCAAAGCCATGGATTCGGGAAGGCTTGCTGCAATTGGAGAATCAATATCTTATATTATCCCGTGCAGGTAAATTAATGGCCGACCGGATTGCAGCAGATTTATTCCGTGAGGAGCCGGAGTTATAAAATACTACACCAACTGGTTTTCCAGAGAATGAATACCTTTTACTGCCGGTAATTGATTCCAAAGTATTTCATAAATCGTTTTGGCAATGGGCATATCACAACTCAGTTGTTGATTGAGGGAATGAATACAGCGAGCAGCATAATATCCCTCTGCCACCATGTTCAGCTCCAGCCTTGCTGCAGTTACCGAGTAGCCCTTTCCAATCATATTTCCAAATGTGCGGTTTCTGCTGTGCATAGAATAACAGGTAACCAGTAAATCTCCCAAATAAACAGAATCTGCATAATCAGAGAGGGTATCTGTGAGCGCATCGTTTCTTTTAACTATCGCACCCAAAAACTGCACAACTTCCTTGGCAGCATTGGAAATAAAAACGCTCAAAAAATTATCACCATACTCTAACCCATGCACAATACCTGCACCGAGGGCATAAATATTTTTTAAAACTGCCGCATATTGTACCCCCCAGATATCAGTATTAATATGGGTGAACACATACTCATTGTTGAATATAGCTGCCAGCGGTTCTATTGCTGTTTTGTCTGTTCCGGATAAGGTGAGATAAGATAATTTCTCTGCCGCCACTTCCTCGGCATGGCAAGGACCCAACAATGTAAAATATTGCGACAGGGGAAACGAAAAAGCACGTTGTAGGTATTGATTCAACAATTCGTTCTGTTCGGGCAAAATACCTTTTACAGCTGAAATTATTTTTTTTTCGTGGAAAATATCAACCGGAAGTTCCCCTAACAGGCTATGAATAAATGCTGCCGGCACAGCCAACACGATACAATCAGCGGAAGCAATTAACTCGGGTAAGCTACTGTAAAAATGAATTTGTGATAAATCGAAATAAACGGAGGATAGATAATGGGGGTTATGCCTTCTTTTCTTAAAGTATTGAATGGTTTCCTCATTTCTAATCCACCAATGAACACTATGCCCGTTATCGGTAACTATTTTTGCCAGTGCAGTTGCCCAGCTTCCACTTCCAATGATTCCAATTCGCATGCAGCCTGAATAATTTAGGCAAACATACGAATTGAATCAAAAAGGTTAGTTCGATTTCTTTTCTTCAAACAGTTGTTCCTTAGGTACCACTTTAACCAGCGTACTGTCTTTCAGGGTTTTACTTACTGTAGAGTAAGGACCAGTAATTACTTGGTCACCTGCTTTAATACCACCGAGCACTTCAATATAATTCAAATCTTGTACAGCTGTTTTCACTTTCACCTGCTTAACCCGCTGATTGGGTTGCAATAAGAATACCACCAGATCTATATCATCATCCTGTGCAGATTTCTTTTCTGTATTGGTACCATCTGAAGCAGCTTTGTCTTTACTATCCTGCATTGCACTCGCATTTTTATCGCGCGGGGTAACGGCATTTAGCGGAACAGATAAAACATTGGAGCGGGTTTTTGTTTGAATATCAGCACTAGCATTCATCCCCGGACGGAATGGAAATCCATGGGTTGATTTGGTTAAATCTACATAACTTGCCGGTAACAAGCGGATATGCACTTTGTAACTGGTAACTTCTGTGCTGGCGCCACCGGTTAAAGAGTTGCCGCTTGGATTAGCAATCTTATACACCAAGCCTTTGAATTTACGATTCGAATAGGCATCTACCTCTACCACCGCCGTATCTCCCAGTTTCACTTTTGGAATATCGTTTTCACCCACATCTACCCGAACTTCAATACTGCGCATATCGGCTACGCGCATCATTTCGGTGCCAATATTAAAGCTGTTACCAGCAACTCGCTCTCCTTTTTTCACATTCATCAAACTAATGATTCCACTCATAGGAGCAGTTATCACTGTTCTGGAAATATCCTTATCGGCCCGCTGCAATTGAGCCAGAGAGCTTTGAATAGAGGCTTCACTGCTCTTCAGTCCTTCGCGTGCTGCATTGTAATTAGCCTGAGCAGTAAGAAAATTTTGCTCCGCCTGCTCAAATTCTGATCTTGAAATAACTTTATCGGCAAGTAATTTTTTCTGACGATCGTAAATTACTTTTAAATTATCTACCTGTGCTTTCAATCCGGTAATACTAGCCTGAGAGTTGGCTAACTGGGCTTTGGTTTGATTTACCCCCGCCATTACCTGATCGCGCTGACTCATATAGATATCAGCATATATGCGGGCCAGTACTTGTCCCTTTATTACACTGTCTCCTTCATTTACATTCAGCTCAACAATTTCTCCACTAACATCTGGACTCACCTTCACTTCAATTTCCGGATATACTTTACCGCTGGCATTCACCGTTTCAATGATGGTTCTCAGCTCAGCTTTTTCAGCAGTAACCTTAATACCCTCCTCTTTTCCAATGATGCCGCTTTTCTTCAGCATCACCAACACAATTACAGCGGCGACAAGGGCAACAACTATCCAGATTAATTTCTTTTTCATACAAATTTATTTTGCGAACGTGCAGGGGTTACTATAATTTGATTCCTTTTCCTTTATAAAACTCTAATAATTTCATCTTAAACACGTAATCGAACTGATTCGTGAGCAATTGTATTTTGGCTCTTAATAAGCTGTTCTGATTAGTTATCAGATCTAAAGAACCCAACAATCCAATTTCATATCTTTTCACAGAGAAGTCGTAGGCTTTCTGAGCCGTTTCTACGCTTTTTTTACTTGCATTATACCGCTGCAATGAGGTTACGGCATTTGTGTAGGCGAGGTAGATATCCTGTTTTAACTTGATGTCGGCGGATTCTTTTTGCAATTCTGCCGATTTTACGTTTAACTGCGACTGTTTTACTGAAGTGCGGGCCTGGTGATTGGCAAAAATGGGTATACTTAAATTGAAGCCGATATTTTGACCCAAGTTATTATCTATCTGAGACCCCCAACCATTCCAGAGTTGACCAAATGAGCGGCTCGACTGGACTGGTTTATAAATGGGATTTTGAACAAAATAATTATTCGGGCCAATAGCCACAATGGGTTCGAATCCTGATATGGGATTATATCCGCTAAAGTTGGCGCCGCTGATATACTTTACGGAATTAGAAAAGTTAGTGCTCAAGTTTCCTCCTACGGTTAGTGTAGGATAGGCTTGGGCTTTGGCTACCAGCACATTTTTTTCTGCAGCTTTAATCCGCAGGGCATTTACTTTTTGCAAGGGCTGAGCTTCGAGTCCCTGCTGATATACCAGTTCGGGTTGCAATTCAGCAAATGATTCGAGAGGGATTTTATCTACAGAAGGCGTAACAACATTGAAGGGGGTTCCGGGATCGAGGTTGAGTACACCCATCATATTGAGCAAATTTTGTTGCTCTGTAGCCACCGCCGAAAAGTAGTTACTGCTGTCGGAAGCCAGTTGCGCTTCTACTTCTGCCAGACTTAGTTCGGGCAATACGCCGGCTTCTACCCGCTTGCGAGTAATGTCTTGCTGCGATAAACTTTGACTAATCTGAACTTTGCTGATATTTAGTTGCTCGCGGGAAGCCAAAATTTGTAGGTAGAAAGTTGCTACGGTGAATGAAATGTCGTAGGCCGTTCTTTCCACATCCTGTAATGCAGCTTTGGCATTAAAGATGGCAGCTTGTTCGCTATTTTTCAGTCGGCCGAAGTTATAAACCTGCATGCCTACATTCAAACCAAAATTTTGGTATAAGAACTGGGTAGTGGCAAATGAGTTGGTAGTAGGATCGATAGAACGACCAAAACGCATACCAGTTCCGGAATTGGCCGAAACATTCGGCAAAATGTTATACTTCGCCTGATCGGCTTGTAACTGGGCTATGCGGGCGTTAATATCGGCTTGTTTTACCGAGATATTGTGTGCCACGGCATAATCAATACATTGTTTCAAATCCCATACTTGAGGGGTTTGGGCCTTTCCTAAAAAAGGGGCGAAGATGCAGCCAAGGATGAATAAATGCTTCATGACTGCAAATTTAGCCGAATGGATTCCTTTAGAAGTAAAAACTTCTATCAACGGAAACAATAGCCATACAATGGTATCATTTCTGTTATGAAAGGTTTTTGGGGTGGGATAACCGGTAAGTTGAGGAAATTAGGCTTCGGGGGCTTTGCGTAATAACCGGGTAATAAAAAATAGGCCAATAAAAGCAGCCAGCACGCCCAAACCTATCAGGGCCGTTACGGGAGTTTGCATAAAAATACTTACCCCCACAAAGCAATAAGCCGCCATAAATACCAAGGGGAGGAGGGGAAATAATTTCATCTTAAAAATGCCGGTTCCATCCAGATGGGCGGTTCGCTTTCGTAAGATAAAAATGGTTGCGCTGGAGGCTACCATCCCAAAACAATCGAGAAATATAGTAAAGTTGAGTATCTTCTCAAAGGTTTGGGCAAAAAACAAAATTACGATGCAAATTCCGGCAAATACGGTTAATGAAGCTACCAAAACATCATTTTTATCGGATTTTTTGGCAAATAGGGCTGGCAAAACACCTTCTTCGCTCATGGCAAACATCACACGGGGATTGCTCATCAATAAAGCATTTACATAGGCCAAAACCCCAAAGAATAAGAAAAAGGAGAAAATATCTGCTCCAGACTTACCAAAGGTTTTCATCATCAGCACATAGGCTATTTCTTTTTCTCCCTTCATTTGTTCGAAGCCTACAATTTGATAATAACTAAAATTCGCTAACAGGTATAAGGCAATGATTATGGCAATGCCGATAAATATCCCCTTAGGAATATTCTGTGCGGGGTTTTTTACTTCACTGCCAAAATTAATGGTTTGCTGATATCCTCCGTAAGTAAAACAAACCGCAATCATACTGGCCCCTAAACTTTTTATCCAAGGCATCCATCCCACTTCAACTTCATTGGAAGCTGATAGGGTTGCAGTTGGTATCGCCGCTCCTTGGTGAGGGAATAGAAGCGCCAGTATCAATACCCCAATCATACTAATCTTAATAATCATCAAGATATTTTGTGCCCGCGAACTCAAAGACAATCCCCGCAAATTGATAAAATAAAACAGGATGATGGCTGCACAACTGATTAAAGCTTTGTCAATATCCGTCCAGGCAATTCCAGGAAATAATTTTGTAATGTATCCACTTCCAATCAAAGCTACCCCGCTCAGGCTGGCAGCATTGCTGATTAAAATAATGCAATTGATACCAAATGCAATACTGGGATGATAGGCATACGAAAATATTTTATAATATCCGCCGGTAACCGGATACCTACTGCCAATTTCTGCATACGTGAGTGCGCCACATAAAGCAATGATTCCACCCAAAATCCAGGCAGCAAAATAAACAGAGGGGGTAATGGCGAAACTGGCGCTGGTAGCAGCCGAACGGAATATACCCATGCCAATCACCAATCCCACCACAATCATGGTGAAACTAAATAAATTCAATTGCTGTTTTGCTACCATTATAAAAAAGTGTGTGTTAAATATAAGACACTTATCTGAAACCCTTCCTTTCCCCTGAAAGTATCGTATAAATCGAGGTTAATTGGGTAGCTATTGAAATATTGCTACCTTCATATTCCCAATAAATCCCTCAACTGTTTATGAATATATCTATCAATGAATTGATAACGGTTAGTTTTACCTTATTTGCAGTAATAGATATTGTAGGATCAGTTCCATTATTGATTTCGCTGAAAGAAAAAATGGGAGGGATTCGTTCTATTCAGGCGACCTTAATTTCCGGGGCTTTAATGATTTTATTTTTATATGCAGGCGAACCATTTTTGCGCATTTTGGGTTTAGATATCTATTCATTTGCGGTAGGTGGATCGGTGGTAATTTTTTTACTTGGATTAGAAATGGTTTTAGGCCACGAAATATTCAAGGGTGATCAGGATATCAAATCAGGCTCACTGGTTCCAATCGCATTTCCCATCATTGCCGGAAGCGGAACCCTTACAACCATCATGTCGCTGAAAGCGAATTTTAACGAGGTGTATATATTAAGTGGTATTTTGATAAACCTGGTAGTGGTTTATATCGTGCTTACTTCACTAAAATTTATTGAACGAGTATTAGGAAAAGCCGGTTTAATGGCAGTTCGAAAATTTTTTGGCGTAATTCTGCTGGCAATAGCCGTTAAACTATTCAGCAGTAATATTGCCAAATTTGGAAAATAATGATTTACGGTTTCTTTACCCAATCGTCTGTTCGAAAAGGGGAAGCCGGTATTCCTTCCTTGTTATAAAGATTACATCCTTTGGGATTATTGGCCCATGCATAGCGAACTGCTATGGGTTCTGATATTGCATCGCTTTCTACTCGTACTTTATTTTTACCGATTATCTTAGCGGTAGCCCAAACAAATTTTTTATCGGCCCCTGCAATCGCAAATTGCTCTAGTGGCTTATCTCCCATGGCCATCAATCCCGATCCAACCTGTTGAAAAGTTAACTCAATTGCTTTTCCCTTTTTTACATAAGACAATAATTCCGGACCGGAGTAAACCAATTTTTTGTCGTTATAGGCTAATTTTCTTGCTGCCAGTGAAAGGCGTTCTCCCACTTCTTTTTTATTCAGTGGATGCACATCGTAGGCTTCTCCTATATCAATGGTTACTGCCAAACCTACATTGGGCAAATCCTTTGTTACCTGCTGCTGTGCTTCGCGAAGATTCGCCCAGCCACTTTCTCCTGGCTCTTTTACTATTTCCATATAATTGGCAAGTTGCACAATTAGAAAAGGAAAATCTCCCTGCTGCCAACGCCCGCGCCAATCCTTAATAAGGGCAGTTAAAAGTTGCCGGTAATCACCCGCCCTTCCCCCATTGGATTCTCCCTGATACCAAGCTGCGCCTTTGATGGTATAAGGAATTAAAGGATGTATCATGGCATTAAACAAAGTAATAGGCTGCGTAGACATTTTAATAAAACTGGCAACGGGTAAGGGTGCTACCAGGTTACCCGCGGCATACTCCCAGTTTCCGGCCAAACTTACCTCACTATCTTTCCAGAGCAACCGATATTTTTTTTCAGCAATAAATCCCCCATTCCCATCGGTATCTACAATACGCACAGTAATCGTGTTGTTACCCTCCTTTAAAATACCTGCGGGTACTTTATATTTCCTAGCCACATAACGGTTGGTGCTATACCCTACCAACACCCCATTAACAAAAGTAGAATCCGCATCATCAATCATACCCAATTCTAACCAGGCATCTGCACTTGCCTGTAGTGCAGTTACAGTAATTTTCTTCTTACACCATACTACGCCATCCGCATCTTTTAATCCATATTTTTCCCAAAACCCCGGTACCTGCATGCTACCGATACTACTAGTTGGGAAATCGTTCATTTTCCAATTATTTTCTAGCAGCCTACCCTTATCGCCTTCCTTTGCGTTTTTTTGCCATTGATTGGTTACCGTTCGTTCCCGATTTATAGCTGCTTTCATGTTTACTGAATCCTGATAATAATGATAGCGCTCGAGATAACCAGAAAAATCGCGCAAGCCCTCTTCACTAATCCAAGATTCAGCTGGGGTTCCGCCCCAAGTACTCTTGATAACTGCCATAGGTACTTTATATTTTTCATACAAAGCCTTTACCATAAAATAAGCAACCGCCGAAAAATTGCCAATATTAGCCTGATTAGCTACTCGCCACTTTCCATTTAGTACTTGGTTGGGATGTAAAGCATATTGCTGCGTTACCTGAAATTCCCGAATCATGGGATTATTGGAAGCAGCAATTTCATCCGGATATTTTTCTGTCAACTTACCCATGATAAATTCCATGTTCGACTGTCCGGAACAAAGCCACACATCTCCCATTAAAATTTCACGAATGGTTTTGGTTTCCTTACCTGCCTGAATGGTTAGTGTATACGGGCCTCCCGCAGGGGTTGCGGGCAGTTGTAATTGCCAACGTTGTTGTGCATCTGCCATGGCTCTATATTCTTTTCCATTAAAGCTAACCGTTACCGGTCCGGCTCCATTCCACCAGCCCCAAATATTTACGGGCTTGTCTCTTTGTAAAATCATGCTATCACTCACCATAGCTGGCAAACGAAGCTGTGCCTTTCCGGCAAAAGAGATCAACAAGGTGAAAAAAAATAAACAACCATATTTAGTCATGTCGGTATTTTAAAGTGTTCAGTTGTCAAGATACGTTTTTAGCATAAAACAGCCCCTCTTACGAAAAATAATATAAAATCCAAATAGTAACCCCTGCCAGCAAGGCGGTATAAAAATCAGTTGAATACAAAAAGGGTTGCCTTTGTATTTCTGTTTTGGCAGGAGGTGAAAAATAGCGGAGTCCGGCAAATAACGCTGCAGTATACAGTGCTGCCGGCCAGGCTAAGGAAACAGCAGTAAATCCAGCATATATCAAACAGCCGAAGAAAAGATGTCCGCCAACAAAAAATGAAATTGGCAGCACCATTTTTTTTGCTGAACCCATCACATCCATATCATTTACCGGAATGTTTGCAGGCTTTTTTTTGTTTAGCCAATAAGAAAGGATGGATTGAATTAAAATACATCCAATAAACACAATCATTACCCGGTGTAAAAAATTAATATGCTCACCTAAATAACTGTGCAGGAGGGGGAAGGATGAAAAATAGTGATCGTAACTATATTCAACTGCCCAGCTTAATAAAGGAGAGATGATTAATACAGCCACTGCCGAGGAGGGATGTATTTTTTTAAAACATACGCCCATAAAAAACACCGTAACAATACCCGGCTTTAGATAGGAACTATTTTTAGAGAGCACCAGAAAAAAATTGCCGCCCGATGTGGGGGTGAATGTAACAAATGCAAGTACTGCAGCCAAAGCAGTTAATATTACCACAAACCATCTTCCTGCTAGTACCAATTGTCGGTCGGTAGCAGTTCGATGAAAGTATTGCTGATAAATATCTACCGTTAATAAAGTAGAAGCTGCATTGAGCATAGAATAAATACTCGAAAAAATAGCAGCTGTTAATCCGGCCAATATCCAACCAAATAAACCATATCCTGCCGGAACCACTTTACTCATTAATACCAGAAATGCATCATCGGGTTGCACCCCCTCTAAATGCCAGGTATATTTAAAAAGATAAGCAGCAGCCACTCCTGCAGCAATGGAGAAAAAGGGAATGGTAAGTTTTAAAAATCCCGCAACAATCGCTCCCAGTTGTGCATCGCGATTGGTTTTGGCAGAAAGTACCCGCTGCACTTCAAACTGATTGGTGGTCCAGAAAAATCCCTGTAGTACCAAGAGTCCGCTAAATACCCCGGTCCAGGGAAGGTCGGGATGATTAGTTGGCAGATACAATTTCATCTTGTGTTGCCCCACTGCACTAGCATCAAGATGCAGTAAGCCCGACAAGCCACCAATTTCTGATCTACTCAGCGTTAGCCAACCCACTATTACCAATGAAGTTACCATCAAAACAGTAATCATATTTTCCGAAACAACCAGCGATTGCATTCCGCCCCAGCAAATCAGGCAACAGGATATCACAGCGATACAGAGAATCCCCTGCAGGTAAGAGAAAGTGAAGTTGCCCACTGTAAACAACAATCCCAGTTGGCGACTGCCAATATATAAACCACCCACTAATAAGATAAGTATGATGCCAATGATGCAGATACTGTAAATCAATCTAGCACCGGAATTATACCGATGTTCCAGATAAGCGGATAGGGTAAATACGCCTCGCTGTCGGTAAACCGGAATAAATACATAGCAGAGAAAAATAATAGCGGGGATGGCCAGTATCTCGTAATGACTTTGCGCGAATCCAATAGAATAGCCAATACCCAGCATGCCAATAATTTGAGACAGGCTCACATTGGCTCCATAAATAGAACCTGCTACCGACCACCAGCGTAGGGTTCTGCCGGCCATAAAGTAATCTTCCGCATTTTTCTTTTTTCTGCCTGCCCAGATACCGGAACCGACTAAATAAAGGGTTAGAACTGCAAAAACCAACCAATCAGTATAGCCCAGCAATTGTAGCATGTAGTTAATATTAGCGAAGGGAAGCGGTGGTGAGTGGCGTTATGGGAGTAGAGGAAGGTTTTCTTCCCTGCAGCACATTCAGTTGTGCCAAAGAGAGTTGAGGCAAAATATGTTCGGCAACCAAACGGGCTTCCTCCATCAGCGGATATCCTGATAGAATAAAGGAACGAATACCCATATCCATGTATCGATTGAGTTTAGCCACAATTTGGGCAGGGGTTCCTACCAATGCGCCACCACACCCGCTGCGGGCACGACCAATGCCCATCCAGAGATTGGGCTCAACAAAATCATCGGCATCGGCTTTATCATTTCGGAGTGCATCTTGTCGCTTTACTCCCTCCGATTGGGCATCCTGCGCCCGGGTTTTTAGGTTGAGTGTATTCGCATCAAAGCGACTCATGATGTGGCGCGCATGTGCACGGGCTTCCTGTTCAGTTTCTCTTACGATAATATGTATGCGTAATCCAAAATCGATTGTCCTGTTTTCAGCAGCTGCCCGCTGGCTCATATCCTGCATGGTTGCATAGATACTTTCTTCTGTTTCGGGCCACATCAAAAACACATCACAATAGCGGGCACATAAATCACGTGATCCGGGAGAAGTTCCGCCAAAGTAGAGCAGCGGTCCGCCATTTTGCTGATAGGGCTTTACGGGGTCGGTTGAAAGCTGTAAATCGGTATATACTTTCCCTTGATGGTGAATGGCGTCTTTCCTCCATGCCTGTTGCAGAATTTCAATCACTTCGGCACAACGTTGGTATCTGAACGCAGGATCTTCGCGCAACCCGGGTAAATCAGAATTGATGATATTAATCGTGAGTCGCCCCTTCAACAAATGGTCGAGGGTGGCAATATGCCTTGCCAGCATGGGAGGATGAATTTCTCCGGTTCTGATGGCGAGCAGCAAATTCATTTGATGGGTACTTCCAGCCATGGCCGCCGCAAAGGGAATTCCCTCTTGCCCAACCATATAGGAGGTTGGCAACAACAAATTCTTAAACCCCAGTTGATCAGCCAGTTGGGCAATTGAACTGCAATGGGCAGCATTACTTCGCCGGCTTTCATCCAGAACGCCCAAAAATTCGGTATCACCCCCACATAAATCGTCGAACCAGGCAACTTCACAGCTGCGGGCGGCAGTTCGGATGGGTACAGTAGTATACGTTGCCATAGAGTAAAATGGAGATAAACAAATTAGCAAAATTCTTTCAAATTAAAGATATTTGATAGGAAACTACTGGGTGAATCCCAGATAAAACACCTTTAACCATAAACAAAGTATATGCGCAACATCATTACTCGCAAATTATGCGTCTTCCTTTTTTCAGCAGTCTTTTTATTCCTGCAGGGTTGTATCAATATGTCTAAACAAGAGGCTGCCGACAAACCAGTTAGTAAGCAGGTAGTAGATTCAACTGCTAATTATCTAATTAAAGTAAACTATCCTGCTGAGCCGCAAGACAAAGAAGAAGTGATGAAAAAATGGGTAGACCTGAAGCTGAGTGATAAAAAGTTTGAATGGAAAAATCTTACCGCGCCTCGAAATGAATATCAGATCAATTATTCAGTTGTACAATCTGATTCTTCCCAAACCGTGAGCTATCTGATGAATGAATATGAAAATACGGGCGGTGCGAGTGGTAATCAAAAAGTAACCAGCTTTTCTTTCAGGAATAACCAATTAATGGATATCCAGGGCATTTTAAATTTTTCGAATGGTAACGACTTACAGTTAACCAAATTGCTGGCTGCCAAAGCTGCTTCCGACACGAATACATTCAGTGCAGCTATGTTGAATGAAAGTTTTGGTTTGAACTTTCTAAAAAAAGATGGAATATCGCTAGATACAGCCAAATGCAAATGCGATGCATTTTTCTTTGGTTCGAATTTACAGTGTTATGTAATTCGTAATGAAGGGATTGGTTTTGTTTTTGGAAAGTATGTGGTAGGCCCGGGTTCTTCGCAAACACCGGAGATTTTGTTGGACTGGAAAACACTAACACCCTATTTACAAGCTGGATTTGAAAGAATACCTAAGAAATAGTGTACAAATACAGATTCAGTTTTTAACCTATTGATTCTTATGAAACGGAAAGCATTTATCAAACAAAGTATAGTGTCAACAGGTGGTTTGTTGTTGTTGAAAGACAGTCTGGCACGGGAAAAAGGGAAAGTTTTTGGGCATAATAATATTACCTATCGATTAGATGAAAAATGGGGACAACTGGATATGAATGTACATCCGGTAAATGATTGTCACGAAATGGTACAGGATAGCCGGGGCAGAATTGTATTGCTCACGAATGAAACAAAGAATAATATATTGATCTATAGTAAATCGGGCAAATTGCTCAGTTACTGGGGTACGGAATATCCGGGGGCACATGGATTAACGATTCAAAAAAATGGACGGGAAGATTTTTTATTTATCACCGATACGCAGTTGCACCAAGTATATAAAACGACTAATAAAGGCAAGAAGCTATTAACTATTGATGTGCCCCTTGAGGCGGGTATTTATAAAAACAAAGAAGAATTTGTACCTACCGAAACCACAGTATTAGAAAATGGAGAGTTTTATGTGGCTGATGGATATGGGGCGCAGTATATTTTACATTACGATGCGAATGGTAAACTGAAAAACTATTTCGGTGGTCGGGGGAAGGAAGATTATCATCTGGATAATGCCCATGGCATCACCCTAGACAGCCGTTCGGGAAGCCCTACCCTATTAATAACGGATAGAACCCGTGCCTGCTTTAAACGATTTTCGCTGGAAGGCAAATTGCTCGAGATTATTCATATACCCGGTGCAGCGGTTTGTCGTCCCGTTATCAAGGGAAATTTTTTGTACGCAGCCGTATTACGATCTCCCAACCTGGATAAAGAGAATTCCGGTTTTGTAACCATTCTGAATGAAAAAAATCGGGTAGTATCCAATATTGGCGGAACAGAACCGATATATGAAAATGGAAAATTACAGCCCCTTGCACAGGCAGATCCGATTTTTAAACACCCCCATGATGTTTGTGTTGATGAGGATGACAATATCTATGTGGCTCAATGGGCTTCGGGAAAAGTGTATCCGTATAAGTTGAAGCGGGTGTAAAGAATTACTCTATTCTTTTAACATAGCTGCGCAAAAATCTACTGTGGCATAACTAGTAAGTGATATTTACATTTAATTTTGGATTTACAGCAATCATGTATCCAACAGATAAGTAACTGATGAAAAACATACTAATTAAAAATTGTACCCTTGTAAACGAAGGGGAAATAAAAGTAGCTGATATCCTAATCAGGGATACTATCATACATCAAATAGGTTCCATTGATAATGTTATGGGTGCTATTGAAATAGATGGCACAGGCAAATATCTATTGCCGGGAATTATTGACGGGCAGGTACATTTTCGTGATCCCGGACTTACCCACAAGGGCGATATTCATTCGGAGAGTCGGGCTGCGGTTGCGGGCGGGGTAACTTCGTATATTGATATGCCCAACACCAAACCTAACGTGCTTTCTCTGGAAATTCTACAGGAGAAGTATCGCATTGCCGCCGAAAAATCATTAGCAAATTATGGATTTTTTCTAGGTGTGAACGACGATAATATTGATGAAGTGATTCAGTTGGATACTTCCGGATTGCTGGCAGTTTCAGACGATGGCCTTTACTTTACAAAAAAGGGCAATCTGCTGGCCGATAACCCCGCAACGCTGGAAAAGCTTTTCGCCCATTGCCATTCAATTATCGCCATCCATTCGGAGAAAGAACAGTTGATTGAAGCCAATGAAGCATTATACAGGGAGAAATGGGGAGAAAATATTCCTGCCTCCTGTCACCCACTTATTAGAAGCGAACAGGCCTGTTATGAGGCAACGGAAAGGGCCATTCGACTGGCGAATGAATATGGAGCCCGGCTGCATATACTTCACTTAACTACCGAAGCAGAAACCCATCTGTTTCGCAATGACATCCCACTCCAGCAGAAAAAAATTACTACAGAGGTTTCTGTGCACCATCTTTGGTTTTCTGATAAAGATTATCAGCGCCTGGGCATGCTTATTAAGTGGAATCCAGCTATCAAAACGCAGAAAGACAAGGAAGGATTACTGCAAGCATTGATAGACGACCGCATTGATCTGGTAACCACCGACCATGCCCCACATACCATGGAGGAAAAACAACAACCCTATTTCCAGTCCATGTCGGGGGCACCCATGGTGCAGCATTCCCTAAATGTGATGCTGGAATTTTATAAACAGGGCAAAATTTCTCTAGAGAAGATTGTAGAAAAAATGTGTCACAACCCTGCGATACTGTATCATATTGAGAAAAGAGGATTTATTCGCGAAGGGTATTATGCCGATTTAGTGTTGGTAGATATGGATGCACCGTGGACGGTAAGTAAAGAAAATATTCTATACAAATGTGGCTGGTCGCCACTGGAGGGAACGCTTTTTAATACCCAAGTAACCCATACTTTAGTGAATGGACATTTGGTATATGAGCTGGGGGTATTTGATGAGGAGCAAAAGGGAATGGCGTTGGTTGTGAGCCAGTAAAAAATCAGGTGGTGGCCACGAATGGAATTCTTGCTGGCATGCAGGGAATCAGTAATCAACCACCTCAAAAATGGGTGATAACAAAATAGTAAGTCCTCAAATAAAGCACACTCATCATCACTCTCACGCTGTAATATGTGGCCTCGCCAAGAATCGAACTTGGATCTGGAGCTTCGGAAACTCTTATACTATCCATTGTACTACGAGGCCGGGGGTGCAAAAGTAATATTTCGGCGCTAATTCCTTGCTTATTTCGGTATGATAAGTGGTTTTACACTTAATTT
>CAMBUH010000005.1 GCA_945870985.1 Chitinophaga pinensis | reverse complement strand
GAACCATCTTGTCGATTCTTCGTTCCCGGGTGGCAGCTTGCTGCGGAGCAGAAAAATAAATATGATATGCTCTTTTTCTGCCCGGTGTGAGTTGATTAAACGCTTTTGCTAATGCCGGCTTAGCTGCCAATCGGGAAGTCCATTCTTCCGGAATGATTCCCGTAGGTGACTCGGTTGATGGCAGCACAATCCCTTTTTGCTCAATCAAAATTGCCTGTTGCACATATTGCCGAATAGCGGATTCCTTTTGTTGTATGTCCGCCAACGATTCAACCCGCAATTGGCGACCCGCTTGTGTATGTTCGCCTGGCTTTACCAGTATATGATGCGTGTCGGTAAGTAATGACCCCTTAAAAAAACCCAAGGCCAGATAATTTTTAAATGGCTGAAGAATTACTAGATTTTTATCTTCCCAACTATAGCAGGGTTTCCCCCATTTTATGGATTCCTGTAAGGGTTCAGTCTGCAAAATGTTACGCAACACCAATAACTCCTGCTGCCAAGGTTGCGGCCTTTGAAAAAAGGCGTCGTTAATACTACTCATATCCGAAAATACATTGAAGGAAGCATTCAATAATCAAAAATTAACAGAAAATATAAACGCCCAAATCATTCCTTTTATGGATGCGTATGGCGTAAAAAAAATCCTACTTGTAACAAATTGTAATAAAGATTCCACAAGATTCGATTACTATTTATATTTCGATTATTTTCACTCCCTAATTGATTTATTTCAACAGTTTGTATGGTAATAACAGTATTCTTCTTGTCGCATTGGTATTTATCCTTATTTGGCCAAACCTTTTATCTACATCGGTATTCTGCCCATAAAATGTTTACCATGAACAAGTTTTGGGAGAAATTCTGGTATGTATATACCTGGCTTACCCAGGGAAGTTCTTATCTGAATGCACGTGCCTATGCGATTTTACATCGGATGCACCATGCTTTTAGTGACACCGAAAAAGATCCGCATACCCCCCACTTTTTTAAAGAGGTTTTTACCATGATGATGCATACCCGTAAAATTTATAACGGCGTAGCCTCAGGAACCCTTCCCGTAGACCCCAAATTCGATAAAAATTATCCCGAATATCAAAAAATTGATAAAGTAGCCGACCACCTGATTACGCGCATACTTTTCGCCGGTTTATATATTGGCTTTTACCTGTTTTTTGCCGGGCATTGGGCACTGTATCTACTCCTCCCCATCCACTTTTTAATGGGTCCGGTGCAGGGAGCTGTAGTAAATTGGGCAGGACATAAATATGGCTACCGCAATTTCCCCCAAGAGAAAGACCAATCGAAAAACACCCTGCTGGTAGATTTTCTAATGCTGGGCGAACTCTTTCAAAATAACCACCACCACGCCGCCGCCAGGGCCAACTTCGCCAGTAAATGGTGGGAGATTGACCCCGTATATCCTATTATCAAAATTTTTGATAAGATTGGGATGATCAGACTGGTTAAAAATACCCCCTCCGTATAAGCCAAGTACAGTTGCAAATAGCTGAATTTGGTAATCTGATATATTAATCGTAGTTTTACGATTAATAAGGTATATGAAATCTCCCGAGTACAATTCAACCGCTATTACCCTCGCAGCCTTTGCCAAAGCCTTGGCACACCCTGCCCGCGTTTCTATCCTTCAATTACTTCTTAAAAAGAAATCCTGTATCTGCGGAAATATCGTAGATGAACTGCCCCTATCGCAAAGTACCGTTTCGCAACACTTAAAAGAATTGAAAGAGGCCGGACTAATTAAAGGAGAAATTGACGGCGTATCCGTTTGCTACTGTATCAATGAAAAAGTATGGAATCAAGCTGCTGCTCTATTGCAAGGCTTTTTTTCTACATCCACCCAACAAAACAGTTGCTGCTAGCAAATCTACTTACCCATAAAAATACTATGTATGTCTACTGAAGATCAACTGAAAGAACTAGTTAAAAGTAAATATAGCGAAATCGCCCAGCAGGATAAAGCAACCAATGCCGCTTCTTGTTGCGGTGCGGGTGAGTGCTCTACAGAAGTGTATAATATCATGAGCGACGACTATACCCAGCTGGAAGGGTATCATGCAGCTGCTGATTTGGGACTAGGCTGCGGACTTCCCACCGAATTTGCGCGCATTAAAAAAGGAGATGTGGTAATAGACCTCGGAAGCGGTGCCGGAAACGATTGCTTTATTGCCCGACACGAAACAGGAGAAACCGGAAAAGTAATCGGTATTGATTTTACACCAGCCATGATTGAACGGGCCAGAATAAATGCAGATGCCCGAGGCTTTAATAATGTAGAATTTAGGCAGGGTGATATCGAGCAAATGCCTGTGGGCGCAGGAATAGCAGATGTAATAGTAAGTAACTGCGTACTGAATCTGGTACCTAACAAAAAGAATGTGTTCAAAGATATATTCCGCGTGTTAAAACCGGGGGGACATTTTAGTATCAGTGATGTGGTTTTGATTGGCGACTTACCAGAAAACCTGCAAAAAGATGCCGAAATGTATGCGGGTTGCGTAGCAGGTGCCATACAAAAAAACGATTACCTGCAAATGATTCGGGATACCGGCTTTCAGGAAATTACCCTACAAAAAGAAAAGCCCATTCATATCCCTGCAGATATCCTTCAACACTATTTATCGGAAAAGCAAATCGCTGAATTTCAATCCGGCAACACCGGAATTTTTAGCATCACCGTATTTGCAAAAAAACCATTAGAAAACAATCAACCCACTTGCCAACCCGGCAGCGGATGCTGTTAAATTCATTTAGCATGAAGAAAGTATTAGTACTCTGCACAGGAAATAGCTGCAGAAGCCAAATCGCCCATGGCTATCTACAACATTTTGCCGGCAACCGGGCCGAAATATATAGTGCCGGCGTTGAAACCCATGGCGTAAACCCCAAAGCCATCGCCACCATGCAGGCGGATGGGATTGATATATCTCAACATACCTCCAACCACATCAACGAATACCTGGGTATTCCCTTTGATTTCGTGATAACGGTTTGCGACCATGCCAAAGAACAATGTCCCATTCTTCCAGGTCACGCAACTACCTTTCACCATAACTTTCCCGACCCAGCCAAAGCATCTGGCACACCTGAAGAAATTACCGAGGCGTTTGCTGTAGTAAGAAATATGATACGCGAATACTGTAAAACCTTTGTAGAAGAACATCTCCCCAACTAGATAAATGAATTGGCCTAGTTGTTGTTCAGAATAATCTGCTCGTATAAAGTCTGTATAGATTTTCGAATAACAGAATTGAGTCCATTCGTGTAGCCGGGATGGCATCCATTGCTGATCACAACAATTCCATATTTCTTTGTTGGATTAAAAAACATCGCACTGTACAATCCATAAGCAGATCCGGTATGCCCCCGCATAATCTCACCGGGTATAATGTTATCCTTCGTTTCAATCGCAAAGCCATACCCCAAACTTCCACTGGCAGGCGTTTGCATCATCCGGGCACTTGAACTTTTTAATATACGCGTTCCTTTTGCTTTACCCAGTCTACTATGCATCAGCATGTATTTTGCTAAATCAGTTGCCGATATTTTCATCCCACCGGTAGGAGAAAAAATGGGGGTAGTATATCCCAATACATACTGGGCCACCTCCTTTGTTCGGGAAGCATAGGCACCGGGGGAAAGCACAAACCGGGCAGAATCGGTTCTATACTCATAAATACTCGCGAGCCTTGCCGTATCTAACTCATCCAAATTATATCCCCCATATATTTGTAAAGGGTTGAGTATATGATTCACTACATACTGATCGAATCGCTCACCAGATACCCTTTCAATAATTGCCCCAATCATATTGTAATTGAGATTACAGTAATCAAAACGAATACCCGGTTCATTTTTACTATAACATTTGGCCCATTGTGCCGACTTAGCCGGGTTAATCGAATCCAGCGAAAAATAGCCCCGACTATCATTAATGGAAGAAAGATGCGACAGCATCAATCGCAAAGTGATTACCTTCTCTGGAAAAGCCGGATTGCGCACCGGAAAACCAATTAATTCACTTACATCCTGATCCAACGATAACTTACCCTGCTCATACAATTGCAGTATACTGGTGGCAGAAAAAGACTTCGAAATAGACGCAATACGAAACAGACAATCATCCGTTAATGGAATTCCCCGCTCCCTGTTTTTGAACCCAACGGAATGTGCATATACAATACGATTGTTTTTAACTACCGCTACAGACAAGCCCATTGCAGGCGATTCTTGTAGGATGGCACGCAGTAAGGCATCAACTTTTGCTTCCTGCGCAGTAAGCAGTAACGGTATACAAAATAGCAAAATACAGATTCGAATGGATGGCAGCAATAACTTTTTCATACCTGAAAATACTAAATCGCCCCAAAACATCTGCTAATTGGGTTATTTCGTTTTAAGTATATTTGATACAAAGGAATCAATATGAAACGGAGCTGGATTAAAATTGTAGTAGGGTTGTTCGCTATTTTACTGATAGTGATGGTATACAATACCCTTCGTGCCCCTAAGCCTCAACCCGATGTAACAACAGAATCCATACCTGTTTTGGGTGATTCCGCAGCTATTCATTTAAGCAATGCGATACAAATTAAAACAATTTCTAAAGGAGACACCCTGCCTATTGATACCGCCGAATTTGTTGCGTTCCGACTATTTCTCGAAAAAAGCTATCCCTTGGTTCATCAACAATTAACCAAACAAACATTCAATCAATTCAGCTATCTATATACCTGGAAAGGAAAAGATTCCACGCTGGCACCCTATGTTTTAATGGCACATATGGATGTGGTTCCGGTGGAAGCAGTTGCAGAAAAAAACTGGTCGGTACCCAGTTTCAGTGGTGCTATTAAAAATGACACCATCTGGGGCCGGGGAGCAGTAGATGATAAGGTGGCTGTTATTGCCATATTGGAGTCAGTTGAAAATTTGCTGAAACAAGGCTATACCCCCTCCCGAAATATCTATATCTCACTAGGCCACGACGAAGAAGTGTCGGGTAAGCGGGGAGCCAAAGTAATCAGTGCCTGGTTTAAAGAGCAGGGCATAAAACCCGCATTGGTATTGGATGAAGGTGGACAAATAGATTTACAACATTTTAAAAGTATCCAACGACCAGTAGCCGTGGTAGCCACCGGAGAAAAAGGATATATGAATATCGACCTTTCAGTGGAGATACCGGGTGGGCACTCTTCTATGCCTACAAAAGAAACGGCTATTGATGTTTTAAATAAAGCCATCCTGCAAATTAGGTCTAGAAAAATGCCTGCAGAAATGATAGAACCTGTTAGAGAGCTAGTTCAAAGAACCAGTTCGTACGAATCGTTTTTTACCCGAATGGTAACTAATAACCTCTGGCTTACAAAAAAATTGGTCATATCCCAACTCGAAAAAACAAAAGAATCCAATGCAATGGTACATACTACACTGGTACCAACCATTGTTCAGGCCGGCATCAAAGACAATGTAATTCCCACAGTTGCCAGAGCAACTTTTAATAGCCGCATTTTACCAGGCCAAACAAGTGATGAAATTGTTCAATTTATTAAGGAAGCCGTAAACGATGAGCGAGTAGTAATTAAGAAACAAACAATTTCGTTGATGGAGCCCTCCTCATTCACCCCTCATACACATCCCGCCTTTTTGCAGATTGAAAATATCATTCGCAAATCAGTTCCTAAAGTAGTGGTTTCGCCTTTCTTGATGATTGGTGCCACCGACTCGAGATATTTCAGAAGCTTTAGTGATGCAGTACTTAATTTTTCTGCCGTGCAGGATGTAAAAGGATTTCACGGGATAGATGAACGTATTGGCATTGCCGACCTACACCGAATGATTTATTTTTATCAACAATTGTTACAGGGGAAATAAAAAAAGTTGCCAACACCCTGCAAATTGCTTCTTTAAAAAGCACGCTTACCAAATAAACAAGTTGCTTCTCTAGCCAATTTTTTGTTAGCCTCCTTTAAACAAAGCAAGTATATAAAAATGTATGCTATCGGTTAATCAACAACAACTAAAGTAAGCAGTTTCGGCACTATACCACTATTTCAATTGCTATAGTTTGATGCTGGCAGTAATAAATCCATTTCTGCCTACTGCCGGTATAACACCCGGTCCGGGATATCCGCTGGCTCTTCGGGTAAAGTACCGTTCAGCTAACAGGTTGTTGATGCCCACCTGAATGGTGCAGTTTTTAGTTACTTGCACCTGCGAAGTAATGTCTATTAGTCGATAAGAGGGGATTAGTCCAGATTGGGCATTTACCCCAGGTAATACCGTATTGTTAGCGTCACTGTAAGCTTCGTCTACATAATTAAATTGTAGCGAGAAAGAAAACGGATGTATAGAAAAACTAGTGCCCGTGCGAAGTATATGCTGTGGGGCATTCTCTACCCGATTACCGGCAATTTTTTTATCTGCATGTTGCTGGCCATATCGGGCATCTGTATAACTATATGATGCGAAAAAAGACCATTCGTGGCGGGTTCCGGGATGCAGCCATTGGGCAATATTCCAATCTGCCATAGCTTCTATCCCCTTACTTACACTATTACCCAAGTTTGTAATCAACCTGTTATTGGTACCCGGCTGGGAAATTACCCCTATTCGATTGTTATATTGCAAATAAAACAAACTGGCATCTAATTGCAGCCAAGGGCGAAGCTTTCCCCGATATCCGAAATCAACATTATACCCACTGGCATCCTTCAATGCAGGATCTACTAAATCGGTAATAGGAGCTGCCTGTAAATTAGAAAATTGTATCGGTCGGTACGACTGTGCCCATCCCATATACAACTCACTATTTGGTGAAAAATGATATTCGGCACCCACGCCAGCCAGCACAAAATATCGATCCCGCTGCATTTCCTGAATCCGTAGCTCATTGCCTGATGCCGAAAAGGACTGTCTCCCCGCTGCCTGTGTACGTATCCATTCGGCCCTTACACCGGGAATCAATAGTAAACGATTAGTAATAGGGATGATGTTTTCTGCAAACCAGGCGGCGTTGGAAGATGTAAATAACAGGTCTTGCGGAAACGAACCAGCAATAGAAAGTTGATAGTCCGATTCGGTACTTCCCTTGCCATTTCCCCATCGGTGGGTTTGCCCCGAAAATAACCGTATGCCGGTTAGCAAGGTGTTTACTTGACCGGCAAATAAATACTTCATCAACACCTTAGATTCAAAAGAAAGGTTTCTATACTGGTCTATCGCAACTACCCTTGGATTGTAGGTACCCGTAATTGGATTAATTGAATCCGGTAATTGAATAGGCGTAAGCAGGCCCACACTATTTCGGTTGCCGATTACAGCAGATATTTTAGTCTCCCAAAGAAGTTTTTCTGTAGGCTGATAACTGATTGTAATTGCCGGTATCAGCCACTGGATCCCCATCCAGTTTCTGGAACGCACACTCTGATACGGGTCCCTTTCAAACTGCGCATCGGTTAAGCCGCCGGGTTGTTGACTCAATTGTTGATGACCCAGCATTTCCCAGGTAACTTTCAACTGGTTGTCGAAAATCCGGGTGTAACTTCCGAATCCGGTAACGGTAGAAAACCGACTGTTTTGCCTTCCCCCCTCGCCCAACTGATAATCAATCCAGGCAGAGCCATAATGAGTAGCCGTTTTTCCTGCCACATTAATAAAACTATGGTTGCGATTAAAGCTGCCGGCGGTTTGTAGAAATTTTATTTCTAGTGGCGATTTACATTCACTGCCATTGGCAAGGATATAGTTTACCATCCCACCCATTTGTGGTCCATACTGCAAAGCCCCCTGCCCCCGCACTATCTCCATTCGCTGAACACCAGCTAATGGTGGAGTATAATAGGCTTCCGGATAACCGTATGGGTCTGAAGCAATATCGTAACCGTTTTGTCGCATATTAAATTCCCAGCTTCGGTTTGGGCTTAACCCCCTGGCAGCAATACCGGTTTGAATGCCGCTCGGATCGCTCTCCCATACATGTATGCCCGGTATTTTAGCAAGTACCTGACGTAAATTATTGGCAGAAATATTACCCAACACCTGTTGCATCTGAATCTGGGCATGCTTTTTCCCGGCAAAAATACTGGTACCCGCAACTTCCGGCAAAAACTGAAACTCATTAGAAGAAGGCCTGCTAATAACCACCACCCTAGGCAAAGAGCGCAAAGAATCCGTGGCTCCTGTTGTATGTAAAGTGTCTTTCTGGGCAACTACTGGATATATCGGAACAAAAAAGCACCCCAAGCATACCAAAAATCGAGTGAAATAATAAAACATGGTGCAAAAGTGAATCACTAGGCACCAAAATGATTTATGTTATCGGGAAAATGGATTTACGAAAAAGGGAAAATGAAATGTTTGTAGAAGTTTTATCAATTTCAATAAAAAAATCTTCGTCATTTTAATTGACACCACAAATAAACATATCTACACTACAAATATCACTGGTGTTTCTATCTATAATGGAATTTGTCAGGAGTATTTTTCATTTATAGTCCATTCCTTACATTTGTTCTGTTATGCAGTCAATTACGCATCCTTTTTTTCTGCTTCCTTTTTCAATTGGCCTGCTGGGACTATTAACGGCGCTAATTTTGTTCTGGACTAATCGGGAAAATATCCTGGCTGCCAGACTATTGGCAGGCGTGCTCATAGCCATCTCTATATTACTTGTAGGAAATTCGTTATACCTCACGAATTATTTTCTCAAGTTTCCCCATCTTTATCGGTTAGTCTCGGCCATCTCTTTTTGTATAGGCCCCTTATCCTTCTTATATGTAAGAACCAGTCTTACGCAATCGTACCGTTTGCAAAAAAAAGATCTGCTATTTTTTATTCCGGCAGTGCTGTATCAATTGAATAGAATTCCGTTTGTGTTATTGGATAAACCATCGAAATTATTGGTTATTCAAAAAGCGCTAACAGAAACCAAAAATATCGCTGGCGAGCCGGAGGGATGGTTGCCGGTTGGATGGGCTGCGATATTTCGGATAATAGTAGGAATGAGTTTTATAGTGGCACAGTTGATTATCCTTTCTAAATGGAAGCTGCAATTAAAGAAGGTTCCGGATGTTTTGAATGCCAATATGGAGCAAATCAAATGGCTAAACTGGTATACCGTGGTTATGCTGATTACTTATGGCGTTTTATTACTGGAAATGTTTTTACACTTGTTGGGAAGCTATACGCTGGGATTTATCATTGTACTTACTATTGGATTAAATATCCTATTTATTGCCATTTACTTATTTAGCAAGCCTACTATTCTGTATGGCATGAAGGGGTGGATACATTCAACAACGGATGAAGTAACGGTTCTTATATCTACTGAATCTGTAAAGCCGATTGCAAAAAGAACATTTTTATCTGCTACCGAAGGAAAAGAGTATAAGCAAATAATAGAAAGCCATTTTGCAGAAAAAAATCCTTTTTGCATGCCTGGATACAGCTTACGTGATTTATCACTTGGCGTTAATATTCCTGTATATCAACTATCGGCTTTTATTAATCAGGAATATGGAAAAAATTTCAGTGAATGGGTAAACGACCATCGCTTCTCTTTTTTACAAAAAATGGTAGCGGAGAATGGCGACTTTCATTTATACACTTTTGAGGCTTTAGGAAAAATGGCAGGATTTAATTCGAGAACCTCCTTTATTTCTGCCATCAAAAAGAGAACCGGAAAAACGCCCTCTGAATATTTCCTAAAAAAATAGTGTTTATACAATGCTGCTAAGTAGCATAGCTTTCTATGCTAATATCAAAACGAATATTGAAACATCCACATAAACGTCATGCCCTGATTATCTTTTAGGCCTACGTATTGAGTAGACTTATGCGTTAGCTCTATGCCGGTTGAAACGGTTTTATTAATGTCCCAAATAACATTACCAAAAAAGGTACTATTTTTCCAAACGCCGGCTCCCATTAAATCTTGCTTATTACATTCATCCTGTCCATACCCGAACCTGCTTTGTAGATTCTTTTGCCAGTAATAGGCGGCCTCTGCCCAGAAACCATTACTTCGGATTTCTTTATCGTTACTCCCTTTGGTGGTTTGCATAATAGTTGCCAAATAGTTACCAAGGGCTTGTCCGGAATATACTTCTCCCTGAATTCCGAAACGTTTTCCTAACCGAAATGCGTACTCGCCGCATATCCCATTTACCTGGGGTTTATTAATCCGGGTGTTAACTATTGCTCCCCCAAGGGTGTCGTTTTTAAATACACGATAGCTTCCCGTTATGCCTGAAATGGCTAATTCAACTGCGTTGTAGGGTACCCAGGCATTCTCGTCTCTTCCCGCTTCGTATTTAACAGCCCACTCAAAATTAGGAACGCCATTGTTTTCGGAATTATTTCGAAGGTCTTTAGAAAAGTAGGTTGAAACCGGCTGAGAGGCGGCGACTGTAATAGAGAGTTTACTGTTTTTGCCAGTTTCAATATATCGGGTCGCCCGCAGCTGGCCTCTTGAGCTATTCCCAGCGCATCCGGAGGAGGCAAGGGCGAAAAAACCATCAATCATATTGGGTATTCGTTCGGCAAAAACATCCACCTGTTGCCCTACAGCAAACCTCCATTGATCATTCTTCATATCCACATACATAAATGCGGGCAACAAGCCATAAGCAGGATCAGCCAAATCTCGAATCACATAAAAAACCATTTTTGTGCCTAACTTAAATGACCCCAGTTTAGGCCCATCGGCAGCCAGATAAATAGTGCTGGCGCGGGCATTGAGATCAAAAGTTCCTTCCACCCCTGTACCATCTTTCGGCAACAGCAAATAGGCCGTTCCGGTACTAGGTGCCGGTCTGCGATTGGTAAGCAGCATCGTAGTTTTTAAGTTAGCCCCAAAAAAAACATGCACCGAACTATCTGCTAAGCTGAGGATGGGCTTAGGACTTTGCGAAAACCCTTGGGCATAGCAAGCAAGCAAGCAATAACAAGTGATGATATATTTTTTCATGCCTGAGTGGGTATGAATGTTTGTATTTGGGTTAATTGCTGCTTACAAAATAATCAGAGCTGGTTATTGGGCACTTTGCACCAGTCTGGCGATTATTTTTTGTTGGCTAACACTTAATGGTTTTTTATAGCCAGTTTCGTGGTGATGATCACTCATAGTGACTGGTGAATAGGCAATAGGTGCAGTTAATTTAAATATAGACTTCCCTTCTTTAATAGTTTCAACCACTTTTATTCCAGCAAGTGAAGCTGGTAGCACTTTAAGGGGATTTTGATCGAGCATAACAAAATCAGCTACTTTACCAACTTGAAGGGTTCCTTTACTTTTTTCTTCCTTAATTTGATACGCTGCGGCCGAAGTAACTGCTTGCAGTGCCTGGTAAGCAGAAATTCGCTGATTGGAGCCCAACAGTTTTCCTGAACTGGTTATTCTATTTACGGCTGCCGATATCAGGGGCATAATCATGGGGGGAGTTATGGGCGCATCATGAGAAAGCGTGAAAGGAACGCCGGCTTTTAACATAGACTGCGCTGCCATCCCATTGGAAGCACGTTTTGTTCCCCATAGTTGTTCTATCTCATCTCCCTGTCCATATAAGCCAATAGATAAGAAAGAAGGGATGGCTCCCACGGCTTTCATTCTGGCAATCTGATCGGGCCTAGCATAACCACAATGAACAAAAACAGGTCGATGGTCACTCATACCATGTTTTTTAACGGCAGCTTCTATTGCTCTCAAAGCCTGCTCTATAGCCTCATCACCCATCACATGCATGTTGATTTGCATATTGGTTTTCCAATACTTATCAAAAAATGAAAAAATTAATGAATCTGGAATCTGTCCATACGCCTTAAAGCCGGGCTTTCTTCCGGGCGGAGGTGTAGCATATGCTTCCGACATCCAAGCCAATACCGGATTGCCATCTAACCAAAATTTAATGCCTCCCAATCTTACCCGATTGATATATCGCTTATCTAAGTCTACCCGATCGCTCAACAGCTTAGTCGCATTGCCAGTTGCAGTAGATGAATAAGATTCACTTACTCCATATGCTGCATTTACTACATCATCTGTTACAGATTCTTTAGAAAAAACCACCAAGTCTATCGGTAATATATTCTTTTCAATGGCATTTTCAACAATAGAAATGTCGTCTGCGCCTAATCCCAATCCGCATTCCATAGCGGTAGTTTGACCATTACTGGCCCAAACCTGACTGGCCCCTTTAATTACTTTATCGGCAGCTTCACCGGTAAATGCGGGGCGTTGGTTTCTCACATCAATAAGGGCTGTTTCTTCCATAGGCCCTGCAGGCATTTTACTGCCTTTTTCTCTAATGTACTCTCCGCCGGCAGGATCAACTGTTTTCTCGTCTATATGTAAAAGTTTCATCAGCGTATGGTTCATAGAGCCGCCATGCCCGGAAGAATGCACAATCAGAACGGGCCTGTCCATAGACACTTTATCCAATTCATCCGCAGTTGGATGTCGTAGCTCTTTCATTTTCAGCGGAGCATAGCCCATACCCACTATCCAACCATCACCGGGAACCTGAGCAATATGCGATTGCATGCGTTGAATAATCTCCGGAATATCCTTAACACCTGTTAACGACTGATCCATCAGGTTTTTTCCGAAATAAACCATATGTCCATGTGTATCAATAAAACCGGGAAGCAGTGTTTTACCAGCTAAATCAACCTGAATAACTTTACTGCCCGCTTCCTTTAGAGCGGAAGCCTTATCGCCTACAAAAAGAATTTTGCCGGCTTTTTCTACTATGGCCTCAGCATATACAACGGAATCCCCTTCCATTGTAATAATGTCTCCATTAAAATAAACGGTTGCCGTGTCGGATCCGGAAACTTGATTACTTTGATTTCCATTACAGGCAAATAAGCCCAAAAGAAAGAAAATGGCCAGGCATTTATTCATAACATATTTTTTAGGTTGTTCAGAATACGAACTACAAAATGGCTTTTTTTTGTATTTGCAACTGTATCAGCTTGTTCAAATTCCTTCAATATGAACCTTCAATGATGCTTTTCAGACTCTCGGTTACAGGATTATGGGGTTGATTGAATTAATGACAGGCCCTCTGACAATTCGGCAAGAGTGGATAGCGGGTTCGATAAACCGGGCAATCCAAATAGTTTGCCTACCTTTTTCTGAAAAAATACTGAATAGCATTAAAAAACGCTATTCCCCTATCCCGCTATTTCTTGTTATACGATAGTCCGAAGCCAAACGGATACAGAGGATTTTTCGAATCGTACGGCAGGTCTTCTTTCTGTTGCAACACCGCTTCCATAGAGGAGGGAAGTTCAAAAGGCAAATGACCTTGCGGCGAAAACTTTCCAAAAATTAAATCCAGAATCACATTATCCTGACTGGAAAAGTCGGCAACCAGGGCCTTAGATTCGGCATTGATGGCCGGAATTACTGCCGGGCGCTGTAAGTTAACCACTACGATAGTGGGTTTTGAGCGTATAATTTTCAAAAGATCAGCTTCTTCTTTTTCGTTAAATGCCAGCGACCCCAGGTTGAAAATTCTTTGCAATATATATGTACCCGGTACTACATTTTTTGGGGTATTGATTTTTAATATGCATACATCGGCATTTTGCAAATCGGTAATCTGTGATTTATACCCACTCGCTTCCTGCTCATTAAATCCTTCCAGATACACTTTTTTATTTCCGGCAAGGGGGAGAATATTTTGATCATTTTTTAATAACACCAACGACTTTTGCTGTGCTTCAATTCCCTTTTTTGCAAAAGCTGTTGTGTTTAGCACACTAACTTTAGATTGAGTGATATAGGGATCATCAAACAAACCCAACTTGAATTTTTCGCGAAGGATTCTCCTTACAGAGCTATCGATTCTGTTTTCGCGAATGGTGCCTTCTTTTACTAACTGAACCACCACATCCGGCAACGCCTCGCCCCCTAGCATATCACAGCCGGCATTGATAATTTTAGCTACGCGCTCTATCTTACTTAATTTCTCTACCCCATGGGCAGAAGCCGGCTTGATAGTAATTCCTAATAAAGTTGCATCAGAAACCAGTCCCCAATCAGTACATACAATTCCATCAAAATGATACTTATTCCTGAGCAATCCGGATATAATTTCTTTATTATATCCAAATCCTACATCTTCGGAAGTTTGTCCTACCGGAATACCATAATAGGGCATCACCTGAGCAGCATGTGCCAGAAAAGCCCCTTGTTCAAAGGGTATCAAATGATATGCAAAATTATTCCCAGTGTACCGCTGTTTGCCGGGAGGAAAATGTGCATCATTTCCATCCAGCTGAGGGCCCCCACCAGAAAAATGCTTTACCATACATTCTACTGAGGAGTGCGTAATGGAATCGCCCTGAAAGCCGAGAATATAGGCTTTCGCCATGCGTGCAGCCAAGGACGCATCTTCTCCAAAAGTACCATTGATTCGTCCCCATCTGGGTTCCGTAGCCAAGTCGGCCATGGGCGACAACGAAAGTCGGAAACCCAGTGCCAGGTATTCCTGACGGGCTATGTCGCCAAATGCCCGTACTAGATTGGTGTCGCCTGTAGCGGCTAGTCCTAGCGTGGAACACCATTTAGAAAAGAAGGGTGTATAAATACTGGCTCCGGGAGCATTGGGTACGCCATGTCGCGGATCGGTAGCCAAAGTAACCGGAATGCCTAAGCGGGTTTGTTCTGCTAGCTTTTGAATCGCATTGTGCCACTTCACCATGGCTTCCGGCGATGGAGATTGCAAGGTATTTATATGGTTCATTTTTTTCGCGAGTACCAGGGTGGAATTAGATTCCAGTATATAAGAGATGGGATTAAATGGAGACTGAATTTCCTGCAAAGCGCCATCGGAATTCATCCCTGCCATGGTTATGAACATACAGCCTGCTTTTTCTTCCAGTGTCATTTGCTTTAGTAAATCTTCAACCCTAGCTTCCAGGGCAGCGCGGCGGTCTTCATATAAGTCGAGCTTGTCGTTTTTATTCAAATCGCGAAAAGAAAATCCACCCGTATAAAATTTGGGGGCTTCCGCCCCTATTAGTCTTTTGTTTTTTAAAGCAATACTGGCCGAACGGAAATAGATAAAAGATGTAAATAGGAGAATTCCTACTATAAGGGTTAAGAGAAAAATACTGGTATACTTTAGGAACTTTTTCATTGAAGGGGGGGTATTTGTACGAAAAATAGGGGGGACACTTTTGGAAAGTTCAGAACTTTCCAAAAGTTGTTTATGGTAATTCCTCATCGGGATGAAAAATCACCTAGGACACAATTTCGGAAAAATTTTATAATAAATTGATTTTTACGTGTTTATACCTAATTTCTTGCCAACATCACTAAACCACCCATTACTGTAAGCGCAATCACCACCTTACGAAAAAGCCGCTCATCTAACATGCCAATCAACTTAATACCAACAGAAAAACCAACTGCTAATGTAGGCAGTAAAAGAAGATCTGTGCTTAGTGTTTCGAGATGAATATTTTTCCATACCCATACCTGAAAGGGAAATTTGAAAAGGTTAATGCATAAAAAAATCCAGGCGGTGGTACCTATAAAATCATTCTTCGGAGCCCGCATTGCCAAAAAATACACATTAGCAAAAGCCCCGGCCAGATTTCCAATCATAGTGGTAAATCCTGCCAACAAGCCAGTAGAGGCGGCTAATAAACGATTATCCGGTATAGCTTGCTGTAACCTAAACTCTATCAGCAAAACCATCAGTACAGTAACTAAAATAATAACAGCCATTATTTTTCTAAACAGCGCCTCATCTAGCCTGTTGCCAACCCATACACCTACCAAGATGCCCACTACCATCCACGGAATCAGTCGAAAAAAATATTGCCATTTAACATGGCGCTTATAGTAAATAACAGCGGCAATATCTGCCACACATAAAAGGGGTAATACCACACCAGTTGAACCCTTGCCGCCAAAAACCATGGCCATCAGGGTAACACTTAGCATATCTAACCCTTTCAGGCCGGCTTTACCCATCCCAATAATAAAAGCACCCAATAAGGCAAGGGTCCATTGCCCCTCAGTAAGTGATAAATAAGCTGGCATTCTTGCAATTTACAGGCAAAACGCCGGAGATAATCAGAAAAATTAGCTAACCAGCAGAAGAATAGAAATCGTAGCACCCAATAGAATTACCAAGCCAGCAGTTGCGATTACAGAAAAAATCGCTTTTCGCCCGTTACCCAACTGATCAGCCAAACGAGCTAATCTTTGATAGCTAAACACCGTACTCAAAAAAAGTAACAGCGTAGAAAAGCAAGATAATACTATGCCAATTACATGTGCATTTTCAAATAATGCTGTGCCCGATGATACCCGTGTCTGGTGAATATATTCCATTCCTTTGTCTAAAGCAATACCGCTCCCTAATAAAGCAAGTGTGGTTCTAATCCACGCGAGCAGCGTACGTTCCAATGCGTATACAGTAGTCTCCAGCGCAGTTTGATTTTTCACAGTCGGCTCCTGCAATGAAATAGTTTCGTTCTTTTCCATAGGAATCAATTATTCAATCCTTCTTTTTAGGTGAGGTAGCGTTTCGACCTATAATTTTTTTACTGATGCCAATTCCAAATAACCAGGTACTATATACCGTAATCTTTTTTTCAAACTTTCCGTTAATGCTCAATTCCCAATCCTTGGGTAATTCCCATCCGTATTCAACTCCCAAATCATACAATCGTAAATGCTCACTCTTCTCCCATTCCTGCCCAAATCCGGCCGTAAAAATTAGATGCTCTGTTGCTTTATACAATGCAGTAACCGAAGTGCTGAACGGACGAACCCTTTCTACAGTAGCACCGCCCTCTTCTTTTGCCACTTTAAACTCCTGAATAATCAAATCATTGTGTAACCCCACCGCCCAACGGGGATGAAACCAATAATCATAATCAAACCCCCAAATCGGCACAATCGTGTTTTTAAAAGCTCCCGCGGAAGTATTCACGGCAGGAATATGACCATTCGCCATTAGTATGCTAATCCGATGATAGGGATGCCATGTTTCCGATTCCTTTTTTTCGGTAGTCTCCTGAGCTACAACACCCAAACCGGTAAGTACCGCCACTAACAACACACAGATTTTTTTCATAGATCAAAGGAATAGAAATAATAAAATAAGAATATAACAATACTATTATCTAATGGGCACATAAGCCAGTTACTTAGGGTAATTTTTGTTGCGATTTTATAATATTCAACAGATTTGCAATAACCGCTCAGCCGTTACCCTAAATTTCCTTACTAGCTAGGGAAATTCACGGGTAAGCCCCTCATTAAACTATCACAAAAGGTAAATGCTTTTTATGCTATGCTAACCCGTTTTTTCAGTAATTTTATTTTTTTCGGCTATTAACTCCTTTATACATGCAAAAACTGATTTTTCAGCTTCTTTTTTCAATCGGAAGTTTGGTAGGATTCGCAGCCTGCTCTAAAGGAGACTCAACCCCTGTAAGCCCCGCTCCAGAAAATCTTACGTTATCTGCTTCCGTTGCAACAGATAGTAGTGGCAATGTATCTTTTGTAGCCAGCGCAAAAAATGCCGTGAGCTACGAGTTTGATTTGGGCAATGGAGTTACCCAAACCTCAAGCAATGGAAGTATCACGTATAAATATAGTAAAACCGGTTTATATCAGGTGAATGTTACCGCCAAGGGTGCGGGCAACCAAACCATTGCAACAGGAACAGATATCGTTGTATTCTTAAAGTTTACTCTTTTCTGGTCTGATGAATTTGATGGAAGCGGAGCTCCCGATGCCACCAAGTGGGGGTACGATATTGGAGCAGGAGGATGGGGTAACAGTGAGCTTCAATATTACACCAACCGAACCGACAATGCCGCTGTTTCCAACGGCACGCTTAAAATAATAGCCAAAAGAGAATCATTTAGTGGCAGTCCATATACATCGGCAAGATTACTTTCCAAAGGGAAATTCTCTTTTCAATACGGCAAAATTGAGTGTCGTGCTAAACTTCCGGCAGATGGGGGAACCTGGCCTGCTTTTTGGATGTTAGGAGATAATATTACCAGCGCAGGATGGCCTGCCTGCGGAGAAATTGATATCATGGAACATAAAGGCAATGATCTGAATAAAATATATGTTGCCCTTCATTATCCTGGGCGTTCGGGTGCGCAAGCCGTATCCGCCTCTTCATTAAAAAGCAATGTGGCCACTGAATTTCATACCTATACTGCTTTATGGTCACCCGAAGTAATTCAGTTTTTTTATGATGGCACTCCGCTTTTTAGCACTGGCAATAGCACTACAACCATGCCATTTAATCAAAAATTTTTCGTTCTGCTTAATTTGGCAATGGGCGGAACATTTGGTGGTAGCGTAGACCCTCAATTCACTTCTGCACAATACGAAGTAGATTATGTTCGGGTTTATCGATAGCAGAATCCTTATCTTGCCAACCAAATCCAACCTGAAACTGGAGGTCGATTGATCCCCAAATCAATTACATAATAATAGGTTCCTACGGGCAGAATCTTATATTGCAAGGTTCCATCCCAGTTAACGGCAGTAGCTTTTGCAGTATATACCAAGCTTCCATTCCTGCTAAAAACAGATACGATTCCATTTGGATACGTATTCCCATTCTCAATTACCCATCGATCATGTATCCCATCGCCATTGGGTGAAAATGAATTAGGAATACGCAGTTTTTTATACACGCTAATCTTTACATCATCCTGTTGAATCGTACAGCCAAACTTAGAAGTGGCATATAAGGTGTACCGGATATTATCGGTAGCCCTAACAATTGGCTTTAATAGTTTTGCATCATTCATCCATTGATTGGGCAGCCAGTAAAAATCTAACGGATCACCAATTACCGAACCTTGTAACATCAATGTGTCCCCCTCGAACATTCCCCGGTCGGGTCCTGCACCTACCCTTAGTTTTGGGTTCACCCGCACCACTACTTCTGAAGAATCTTTACAGCCATATCGATTGGTGAGCATTACTTGATAATACGTGGTTACAATCGGTTGGGCCTTGGGATTAGGGGAAGCGCTATCAGATAAACCAGTAGAGGGGGTCCACCTGAACTGCCCTTCCCCTTGGGCGCGTAATACTATTTCTTCTCCTTCACAAATCGTTCCACCGGAATCCGCTGCTAAATAGGTGCCCGGGTATACCCGAATATAAAAACTATCCGTTCGCTCGCAGGCTCTATCGGTAATAATACGCACCTGGTACAATCCGGAATCTGCATAGGTGATATTTTTTATAATCGGATCTTTTACCGAAGCAGTAAAGCCATTCGGTCCCTGCCATTGATAGCTGAGGCCAGTGCCTTCTACCGACTGTAAATAAAAATCCGAACCAGCACAACCAAAAAATTTAGTGGGCGCCGTTTGAATAGGCATTGGATTGATATTTACTATGGTGATATTAGACGAGAACCGGCAAGCCGGTGAGGAAGCATTGGCAGCTTCGTAAACCATAGCCCTGTATTGATAGCTTCCGCCTGGTGTATTTTTTCGTAAAAAGTTGGTTGATTGTTCCCCGGTAATATCAGTAAATGTTTTACCGGTATCCAAGCTTAGCTGCCACTGAATCCGAGGCTGAATAAATGAAGTAGGAAGTTGGGCAGCAAATACAATTGGCTGCTGCACATTTTCACAAATGTCTAATTCGGCAACCTGCCTACCATCAATCTGAGCGGCTATAATGGGCCCACATGCCCGAAAAGTAATATCATCCAATGCGAAATCATTGCCACAGTTAATTCCACCAGGTGCATTATTTACGATGCGTAAAATCAGCTTACCCACACCAGCAGGCGCCTGAAATAATGTGCCAAATTTTTTCCAAACTTTCTGATTTTCTACAGGTATATCCCCTGTTTGATAACTATGCAATACCGTACCAGTTAAATTTTCGATGGTAAAAGTTAGGTTGGGCATAACCCCCTTTCCCCCACAACTGGAGGAACGCAATATATTGGCAATAAAAACGGCCATCTCATAGGTTACTCCCCCACAAAGTCCCTGAATAGTATCCACATAAAAAGTATTCGGATCAGGAGAAGCATTTACAATCATAAATCGGCCTCCCACATCACCGGTATGGTCTCCCACCATTAAATGCCAGCTATTACCCCAGCAGCCAAACGACATATTGGTAATGGCATACTGCCCGTCATTCGGGCAACCACTACCCGTATAAATTAAATTGGTAATCCCCGAACGTAATGGGCCTTTGGTGGTGGCGTCTGACCCGAATGTTACTTTTAGTATGGGATCGCCTAAACTACCGGAACATACCTGTGCCATGCCTCCATTAAACAGGCTAATACTCAGTAAAATTCCAAAGATG
Source organism: Chitinophaga pinensis (assembly GCA_945870985.1). Taxonomy (GTDB): domain Bacteria; phylum Bacteroidota; class Bacteroidia; order Chitinophagales; family Chitinophagaceae; genus Sediminibacterium; species Sediminibacterium pinensis_C. Next base: position 15,828 of record CAMBUH010000005.1, on the reverse strand, counting down.
ATTTTTTTCATGTAGTGCCTGTCACCCTATGTTGACTGCCAACCTGTAAATGATTGATTAAAGATACCTGAATCCTACCGGCAACAAAGAAATAGGGCTTAATGCGAATCTCTAAAGTTGAGGAAGTACTATATGTCTATTCACTATCTAATTACCCGATCAACAATCAGCTGGCCCACTTTTTTTCCTGCAGCTGCCCCCTGATCTACACTATTTCTGTAATGGATTCCTCCATACACCCTGCTAATGGAAGCTTCTGCAGCAGCTGCTTCAAAAGAAGTAAAATTTCGTTGCATGCCAATATAGGCCAGGTCGCTGGTATCTAAAAAAGCATAGTTCTTTCCGTATAATTCTGCCAATATGGTTGCCGCAGATGCAGTAATGGTGCTGTGCCCACTTGTATATTCTGGGAAGGGCGGAGTTTGTAAAAAGGCAACCCAGTTTTTATCAATCAATTCGTTGATAACCGTAACCGGGCGCACTACCGAACTTCTGTATTTCTCATCCCAACAGGCTATAAAAGCATCGTACAATGCCACCGCAGTTAAAGCAAAGCCACGTGCCGTTGCTACCGCATCTACCTTACTTTGCTTGGCAGCAATTGCCGCAATTCCCATCCAGTGACCCCCAGGCGTAATTTTTTTATTGCCAAACATCATATGTCCGGAATGCTCAATCACAAAAGGATTGTCGTCCCAATAACGGGCAATGGTTCGCTGCTCCTCTGTTAAATTTTTTCCGATGGTATACACTTCTTTTGCCTCTTGGAAAAACATACTGGCCGTATCGGTGCTATACACAGGGGGTGGTACTGGCTTGCATTGTGATGCCGAATCTAACACCAAAGGCTTCATCGTGTTCCAACACCACTCAACTCCATCTAAATAATCCGGCGGCGTAGGGCGCCATTTTCCAGGGTCACTGGAGCCCAAGAATTTAGGCTTTCCTCTCGACTTGATATATCCGTCTGTAATAGCTCTTGCCAACACCTGCTTACCCACGGCTTCTCCAAATAATAGCGAGCGTTCATAGGTTTCTTTATCCAATTGTTGCTTGAATCTGTTATACACCGAATTCTCATACTTGGTTAAAGAATCCACCGAAAATACCATTTTACGAACCGAAGTAAAAAACGCTTTGGTGGCAGCCAGTGTATAATCATATTGTTTGCCCGCTTCCGGTTGTGGCATAGGGGCAAAGCCATGTAATTTTTCTGTGATAGAAGTAGTTCCCGAATTTGCATGCCTGATTGCCTCATAGGAAGCCAATGATGCATATACATAAATACGACTACTCACCGGAGGTGTAAACACATCATAGATGATTACCTGCGTTAGTTGATCTTCGTTTGCCAATAAAACATCCACTGAAGAAACATCATTGGCAGACCTTGTATTACACCCAACGGTTGCTAAAAGAAGAGCAACTACTATTCCTTTCTTACACAAATTACTTACCATACAGAACTGTTTTTATTGAAGGGATACTAGGCGCTTGCTGCCGGATAATTGAGTTATTTCTACTTTGGTTACTTGCTTGCTTACTGAAATATGTCTGCCGGATTGCGACTGAAATGAAGATCCATAATATAACTCACGCTTAGTTTTGCTGCCATCTTTCCAAAAAAGGGTGGCACTAATTTCGTTGGGTAATACCGGAATGATAGTGCGCGGTTCTTTTAATTGAAACAACCGAAGCGGTCCACGATTTTCGCTGGCTGCTAAACAGCTATATCCATTGGCGCCGGCAATCTGAACTATCGCCTTCCCATTGCCTGGTAAAAAAATACCACTTTGCAAAATACTGAGTGGTGTAAAGTTCCCTTTACCATCTCCCTGTAACACCAATCCATTTAAGGCGTCATATCTTCCTACAGAAACCTCTGTGCCATAATCATTGGTATTGATAGCAATATCCAGATTACCATCACCCGTAAAATCATCTACTACCATACCATTCAACGTAGAATATTGTGCTTCGCGTGGCAACGAAATCATCTCAAAATTTCCCTTCCCATTATTTTTCAGCAAAACAGATGAAAACTCTGTTGCCGAAAACTGAATCGCCATTTTTTTCTGCTCGGGCGAAAGCACTTCTTCTATACCAGCTACTGCATACCCCTTATAATTCTGAAATCGATTCCGCATACTAATCATCTGCTTCACTAAATCATCTCTGCTTTGGGCAGGAAACTCTTTTTTTCTCCCCTTAATATCCGGCAGAAACAAAGAAGGTATTGCATCATAACTGCCATTTTTATCAAAGTCACCGCCAAATATTCGAACAGGATGATTGGCATCGGCCCGATAAAAACTGTTTTTACCCATATTGCCCAGCACATAATCAATATCACCATCTTTATCAAAATCGCCGGCAGCAATAGAATTCCACCAACCGGTTTTCCCGGCAATAACAGTTCCCATAGATTGCAGCACCAGCTTACCTTGTTGATTTTGCAAATACGTGGGTGCCATCCACTCACCTGCCAGTAACACATCCGTCCAGCCGTCGCCGTTAACATCACTACACAGGGCATCACATATTAATCCGATATTTTTTAGAGCCGGCGCTACAGAGGCAGTTACATCCGTAAAACGAATAGTAGTATCTCTTGTGTCATTTCTAAATAAAAAACTCGACACAGGCTTCGGATAATTCCATGGATCCACTCTACCAGTAACCAGTAAATCCAAATCACCATCCTTATCATAATCAAAAGCGCGCACACACATTTTACTGGTGTATTCCTTTGGCAATGCATTCGTGTGCAAACTAAAATTGCCACGGCCATCATTTACATACAACTTATCCTGATAGACACTCGTATTTCTCTCATTCTCATAACCGCCACTGGCAATGTATATATCTAAATCCTTGTCGCCATCTGCATCAAACAAAATCATGCCCTCATCTTCCCAGCGTTTCGTATTTATATCAGCACCTGCCAAAAGGGGCTTTTGAATAAATCGTCCATCCTTTTGCTGGCAAAATATCTGTGCGCTAAATGAGAAAGACCCGCCCATTACAAGATCCTCTAGTCCATTCCCATCTACATCTCCCACTGCCAATGCAGGTCCGTATTCAGAAAACTTATGCGGAATTAGTTTTTGTATGTTGAAATCTATAAAGTCTTTTTCTTCCTGCTTATATCCCAATGCAGCTTGCCGGGAAATATTCCTAAAAATTGCTTGAGAAGCCAGCATATTTTGTGTGGGCACATCTACCTGAACAGCGGCTGATTTTTTAAAGGTTATTCGCTGATTCGCCTTAACCTTTTGCAGGGTTTGCTGCAATCCATTTTGCCAGCGCACTACGATTGAATCTACCACTGTATCATTTCCTAAACCAAAATGGGCTATAGGGTCTACGGAAGAAAGGTAGCCCCGGTAAGGACTACTTTCTAAACTCAGGCGATTACCTCTGCCAAAATATAATTCAACCCAAGTTCCTATACCTTGCCGGTTAAGCGAATCCCCTTCTAATACAATTTGCAAATAGTTGGCCCCCTCTTTCTTTTTTTGTTGAAGTGTATTTTTATATACCCCAGCTTCATCATTGATATTATTAACTACCATATCCAGGTCACCATCATTATCTAAATCGGCATATACGGCACCATTAGAAAAACTGGGCGCGGTTAGTCCCCACTCATCCGTTGTATTCGAAAATTGTAAATTTCCTAGATTTTTATAGGCATAATTTTTAATTTTTACTTCAGGAATCTGAGAGAGTAATTGCTTTTTAGAAGCTACTGCATAAGAAGTATTTCTGAAGGCGACAAAATCGTGGTCTGTAACATCTTTCGGAAATCCATTGGTTATGATGATGTCCCGATTGCCATCGTTATCGTAATCTGCTACCAGCGGCGTCCAACTCCAATCGGTTTCTGCTACCCCTGCATAAAAAGCCAGATCACTAAATACTGGTGCTCCAATAGTATCATTCTCTACTACGCGCGGGCCCTGATTAATTTGGAGTGTATTACGCACATATTGGAAATGATAATTGAAGTACTCTAAATTCTGATAGGTTTGATAGCTATTGGGGTTAAGCATCATTTTTTTTCGGTAATTGTCTTCCGGATTCATATCCAGTGCAATCACATCACTTAATCCATCGTTGTTCACGTCAATCACATCATTGCCCATTGCATTGGCGGAAGTGTGCTTGAAATAAACCGCCAACTGATCGGTGAATGTGCCGTTCTGATTATTGATCCAGAGTAAGTCGCTCGACAAATAATCGTTGCTCACATAAATATCTTTCCAGCCATCGCGATTAAAATCGGCAATACTAACTGCATGGGCATACCCCTCCACCAAAATGCCCGCGGCTTTAGATACATTCGTAAACACAGGATGCTGCAGTGCATCATCATAATCGTTCCGCATTAACTGATCCGTATTAGGATGTGTTCCATCTTTTGAAACCGGACGAAAGCGATTCGGAAAATCATTCTTTACTATTTCGTTATTGGCGATATATACATCCAAGTCGCCATCATTATCATAATCGAAAAAGGCTGCCATGGTGCCATGACTGGTTAATCCCAGTCCATATTCTTTAGCCTGATTGATGAAATAGGGGTTACCGAACTTATCCAGACCCTGATTCACATATAATAAATGCTCGCGCTTAACAGAATCTTTTAATAGGGTTGCACAAACATAAATATCCTGGCGGCCATCGTTATTTATGTCAACCACAGAAACACCTCTACACCATTTGCCCTCGCCGCCCACACCTGCGGAAGCGGTAATGTCTTCGAAAGAAAAATTGCCTTTGTTTATATAGAGTTTATTAGAAACCAGGTTACCCGAAAAATAGATGTCCTGCAAGCCATCATTATTAAAATCCCCTACACCTATGCCTCCCCCATTATATACGTTCTCAAAGTCGAGTACGTTAACAGAATCCGTTTCATTAATATTGTTGGCAAAATGAATGCCAGATTGAGCAGAAGGAATGGCTTCGAATAAGGTGGGTTTACTGCAGGAGGCAATCAAAATGCAAAGCAGTAACCCATATCCAAAACGAGAAATACTAACAGAAAAGCTTGTTAGAAGCAGTGTTTTTTTTAGCGCGAATAGCATAGCAGCACAATATCCATAAAAATAAGAAAGAGGCCATGTAATACATGGCCTCTTTATATAAATCTTAGTGAAAATAATTAGAAACCAGGGTTCTGCTTGAGCGTGCCCTTGCTCAGATCAATTTGTGTCTGAGGTAAAGGGAAGTACTCGTTTTTACCCTTGGTAAAAACAGAATTTGTAAAATACGTTCTCCTTGCCTTTTCCTTAGCAATAAAGGCATTCAATTCTACATCAGCTGTTCCATAACGAACAAGGTCGAAGAAACGATGTCCTTCCATAGCCAGTTCCAGTTTTCTTTCGAAGCGAACGGCTTTACGACCAGTAGCCTGATCTGCGAATGCTGTATACAATCCAATCTGGTAGTTAGCTGCGTTTGCTCCGCCAGCATTCTTTACCCACCTTGAAGGATTATCCTTCATACGGCTTCTTACACGGTTTACCAAAGTAACTGCATTTGCCAAAGAACCTACTTCTACTTCGCACTCCGCTGTCCACAACAATACGTCGGCAAAGCGGATAAAAGTGTAATTATTAGCAGATACACCAGCAGTCCAGAATGAGTTATCTGTTAAGGCACCCGCCTGACGCTTGAAATAAACGTTTTTAATAGGCGAATAAGGTCCGCCATTGTTTTGGTCGCGAATCCAGTCATTACCCGGATGTGTTCCCCAATCCAGATAAGGAATACCTCTTCTACCCATGGTGTAATCAATACGAGGATCTACAGGCGTAGTTACATCAGGCGTATAAGCTGCTGTAGAGTTAATGCCTTGGTCGTTTTTCAGATCAGAAGCATTCCAGGTATCCAATAAAGGAAGTCCATTAGCATCTACCTTAAATGAGTTAGCCAAGCTTACAGAAGGCTGATAGAAACCGCAGCATCCACCGGGTCCGCCATTGTAAGGGAAGTTCAACACATCTCCCCAGCCACCGTTACTACCATTCGAATTATCATTAACGGATTGCTGACAAGAGAATACTGCTTCTGCAGAATTTTTAGTTTCTGCATTAAAATTGTCGAAAAAGTTAGCTTGCAGGTCGTATTTTAAACCCTTGGCAGTAACTCCATTGGCAACCACATCTTTCAGGATGGGTAATGCAGCAGCATAATCACGTCTAAACATCAACGCTTTGGCTTTTAAACACTTCGCAGCCCATGAATTTACACGGCCCACCTGACTTTGTGTTGCAGGTAAATTGGTAATCGCATAATCCAGATCAGCTATAATGTTAGGCCAGATATCTGCTGTGTTGGGAACATTGAAGTTTCCGGCAGCGTAGGTAATTTTTTCGTCTACAAAAGGTACATTATTCCACATTTTCTTAGCTTCCATATGGTAGTGGGCACGCAGATAACGGGCTTGTCCTTCTATTCTCAGTTTATCAGCAGCAGAGATATCAGTAGCAGCTGCCATAATGCGCAATACATCATTGCAACGCTGGATACCATCATACACAGCTTGCCATTTTTGGTTAAAATAACCATTGGAGGCAGTGGGTGCATAGGTTTCGATAGGAACGATATCTGCTTGGTCACCGGGGTCAGACCCTTTGTAGGCATCATCGGAAGTAACTCCACCGTATACCCAGTTAGAGCCGGCACTTTGCCAGCCGCCACCGGCACCGCCGTAACCGTCTAACAATGAATAGGCACCGATTAATAAGCCCTCAACCCCTGCTTTGTTGGCGAGGGTATTTTGGTCCAAAGAACCAATAGGATTTTTATCTAAAAAACTTTTAGAGCAGGATACAGCTAGTACGATAACTGCGGCAACCCCTGCCAGAATGATTCTCAATTTTGATTGTTTCATGTTGTAATTTTTTTCTTGATGAGATGGCTCTGATTAGAAAGTTACGTTAACCCCGATATTGATATTCCGCTGATTGTTAGGGTAGTTACCAAAATCAATACCAAAGGCGGCATTAGAACCAGACAATTCTGGATCCAGACCCGTGTATTTGGTAATGGTAAACAAGTTAGCTGCCTGTACATAGAATCGAAATTTTTCTATGCCAAATTTATTCAGAGTGGCAGTTGGCATTGTATATCCTAGAATCATTGATTTACATCTAAAATAACTTCCATCTTCTCTGTAATAAGAGTTGGGAACCTGATTCGTACTGAAGCTGGCATCATTTTCAGCTATAGGAATATTGGTAGCTGTTCTGGTAGGCAACCATGAATTGTTTAATGCATTGATACTCTTTGCCCCCTGGAAGGAAGGATAGAAATCAGTCCAGTATCTAACATAGTTGATAACATCGTTTCCGAAAGATCCATATAAGAAAGTAGAGAAGTCAAAATTCTTATATTGAGCACCCAGATTTAAACCCAAAGTAAAATCAGGGTTGGGATTACCAAAGAACACGCGGTCGGCATCTGTAATCACTTTATCGCCATTGGCATCTCGGTATTTAAATCTTCCGGCCTTCGCTCCATCTTGTGTGGCTGACCTAGCCACATCAGATGCATCCTGGAAGATACCTGCTACTTCGTATCCGAAGAAAGATCCAATCGGGTTTCCAACCTGATTTCTTACAAAGTCACCAATTCTAGATCCGCCAGCAGTAAAATAATTTCCGGGGATATTATTGATTGTACTTTTATACGTAGTGAAAATCACACCTACATCATATTTGAAATCTCTGTTAGCCACGCCGCGATAAGTAACGGAGGCGTCAAAACCCGTGTTCTGAATATCTCCGATATTAACGGATGGTAAGGCAGCACCTCCAACAGTTGCAGGAGCTTGATCTGAAAACAACAAACCGTTAATAGTTTTCTTATAGTACTCTACACTTACATCCAACTTATTCTTAAACAACAAGGCGTCTATACCAAAGTTGGTTAAGATATTTTCTTCCCAACCAGTTTTTGGGTTACCAATTCTGGTTGCATTAAAACCTTGCACAGAAGAATTGCTGGTACCGTTGATGTCATAAAAAGATCCACCCGGACTTCCGCCAAATTGACTAAAGGCATTGGAAGGATCTACGTTCGCCTGGTTACCGAGTTTACCCCAGCTACCGCGGATTTTCATATCATCAATCCATTTAACATTGCTCATGAATTTTTCACGAGATATTCTCCAAGCTGCAGCAAATGAAGGGAAAATACCATAGCGCTTTTCATTACCGAAACGAGAAGAACCATCTCTTCTTACAGTGGCACTGAACAGGTATTTATCATCATAGGCATAATCAACTTTTGCAAACTGAGAATACAATGCATTTTGATATGCATAGCTGTAGTTAGTAAATCCTGAAGATCCTGTACTTAATACACGGAAACTAGGATTGTCGGTAAAAAAGCCCAATGCATTTCCACCTACACCTCTACCATACACTTCAACTGCTTCAACACCCGCCAGCGCAGTTACTGCATGCTTCTCTTTAAATACATTGCTATACTTAACAGTATTGGTCCAGGTCCACTGACGGTTATACCCTGCATTTTCGCTGAATGAGTTGGAGCCATTATTTTCAGCGTTCTCATAAGTTCTATAGCCATAGTTGTAATAGTAGAAGTTGCTCATGGTACCACCAAAAGCAGTTCTGGCCGTAAAGTGTTTTAAGAAGTCAACTTCAGCAAACACATTACCCTGAATATCCCAGGAGTTTCCTTTGTTATCAAAAGTACGCATTTGGTTAGCCACCGGATTCTGGGCATTACCCAAACCTTTAGCAGCGGTACCGGCAAATCCACCATTCACATCATACACTGGAATAATGGGTTGCTGACGATACGACATCGAAATTGCATTTCCCTCACTCTGGTTACCAATCTGCGGATTGTCGCGGTTGAACAGGTAAAGGTTTTCACCCACCCGGATATTCTTAGTAATATTATAGGTGGTATTTGCACGAATAGAATACCGCTTTAAATAAGTACCCATCAAAGTACCTTGCTGATTGAAATAGTTCATCGACAAAAGGTAGGTATTTTTATCATTGCCACCACTAGCCGTAACTGTATGGCTTTGAATTCCGGCCGGAGCAAAAATCTCCCGAAACCAATTGGTACCTTGCTTATTCGCAGCTACAATCTGATAGATAGGCTTGCTGAAATCAGAAGTATTGTATTTGGCTAAGTCAGCAGCAGAAATAGTTCCCACAATACCAGCAGCACCCCCATTTAATATATAATCAGGAATAACTGGCGTAGCACCACTTCCATACTGAGGATGGGTGGTGGGTTGACCAGAATTTTTTAATGCTAACCAAGTTAAGTCAGCCATTCCTTTTGTATCAAGCAGATTGAAGGGATTACCTGAGATAGGATATTGCTTACCAATATAGGCTTCGTAATTAACCACCGCACGACCAGAACGACCTCTTTTAGTAGTTACCACAATTACCCCATTCGATCCACGTACACCATAAATAGAGGCTGCACCCGCATCTTTCAATACCTGAATAGATTCAATTTCAGCAGCATTCAAGTTAGTTAAGCTTCCCTGAACACCATCCACAATTACTAGCGGATCCACATTTCCAAAGTTAGTGATACCCCGAATACGGATATTACTTCCAGAACCTGGCTGACCTGATGTGATTACGTTCAAACCGGAAGCACGACCCTGTAACATTTGTTCAGGACTACCGGCAGGAACCGCTTTTAAATCTTTTACGTTTACTACAGATACGGAACCGGTAATGTCTTTCTTACGTTGCGCAGAGTAACCGGTAACGAGCACTTCATTCAGCTGGTTGGTGGCTTCACTTAACGAAAAAGTAAAATCGGATTTTCCGCCTACAGCCCGTTCAATAGTTTCGAACCCAATGGAAGTAACCAAGAGGGTAGCATTGGCCGGGGCATTGATGGAAAAAGTACCGTCATTACCCGTAACCGTTACGGATGTAGTACCTTTAATGGCTACAGTAGCCCCAACAAGTGGCTGACCTGTAGCATTGTTTGTGACTTTCCCGATAACAGCTTTCTGTGCGAAAACACCGATACTGCAGAAAAGGAAAATAAGCGAAAGCATAGCACTCCGCAAAAACAGTTGGTTTTTTAATAGCATAGCAGTTAGTTTATTAAGAATAAAGCACTAATTTAATAAAATATTAACACCGTGTATGGAATCAATCATATTTTTTTATATGTTATTTATAAAATAATGATAATAAATTAATAAATTTTGTTTGCCGTATAAATATCTTACACATTTTGGGGCGGGCTGGATAAATTTATATTATTGTACACATAACGCCTACTTATGAAAAAATGGCCCTTTTTTTTATCTATATATATTGTTTTTCATAGTCTTTCAAGCTGCAATTCCCCCAGCCCAAACCCAGCCAAAACCTCCCCAGCCCTACTTACCCAGATAAGCTGGCAATCGAGCAGCTTAGAACTGGGCAAAGTACCGATGGGCGACACCGTACACTTTAGTTTTGTATTTACCAATTCGGGGGATTCGCCCGTTATTATAGCGGAGGCAGACGGCGGATGCACTTGTTTACAGGTTGTAGGCCCCTCTCAACCGGTTATGCCTGGAAAAAAAGATAGCATACAAGTAAGTTTCAACACCAATTTGTCCGTTACCGGCTGGGTAAGAAAAAATATCCGCGTGATAGCCAATACAGCGCCAAGCACCCACCGGCTATTGTTTTCTACCGAAATTACCGGGCATAAAAAATAAATTTTTCAGCAACAGAGCTAATACTTTCTGCTAACAGATGAATAATCTTTTTTAATGCGTGCCTGCATTTGGCCGGTAGTATCTCCGCCCGATAAACGCTTCATTCTCACCGTGAATTCACATTCATAAAAATCCGGACCGGCATAATAGGCCACTTCCTCCACCGTAAACTGCGTTCCTGTTGTATTCCCCTGGGCAGACTGCTCTAAAAACTGCTGCATAGTTTTTTTCAACTTGTCGGGCACATCGTTCACCGGCTGCTTTTGTAAACAAGCAGAAAATATGCCAATCAGCAACAGGTACCCTAATAAAGTTTTCATTCGCATAACAGTAAGTTTGTCGAGGTAAAGTTACTTGATTTGTGTTTTCGCAGTTTTATTAAACGATACCTGACAAAAATCATTTTTCCCCACCCTTGCGCCAAATAGCTTTGTATGGTTCATTCAATTATCCACCTAAAACAAAGTGTTATGTCATTTACAGCAGCCACCCACCTCGCCAATCAACCCAGCGAATTACAACATCTGCTTTCCTTTTATGAGCAGGAAATTCAGTTTTTAGAAAAATTACTAAGCGAAGTGGTTAATAAAAACACTTCCCGAGAAGCAATGTCAGAAGCCGAACATTTTCAGAACCAGTTTCTGATTCAGAAAAGAAATATCGACGAACTCAGAAATCGCATCCTACAAAACCATCACCTGGCAGCAGATGAAGCAAATATTCATGCCGGAAGGGTAGATATCCGTTTAGTATCGGATAATATAAACATAGGAGAAGAAGTACATCAGCTGGAGAAAATAATTGCCGATTTACGCACCGCTTACAAAAAATACCTGCTAAATTGGATGTAACTACCCCGGTTCCAACGGATTTTAATCCCCCCAAACAAAGAGGCGTAGCCTCGCCCCATATTTCACCAACGGATTTTAATCCGTTGATCCCCCCCATGCATCAGAAATCCATACGCTAATGAGCTGCCAATCAGAGTGCTATACTCAAATGGCGACTTTTTTTCGGGGTAGGCATACAACAAAAGGGCATTTTTATATGGATTGATCTGGATTTAACAGGGTGGATTTCTTTACTAATTTTAGGGGTTGTACCTTTAGGCATGACCATTCAATTGATAAAAAACCGTTCCGACATCGGAGCCGGTACAAGAGGCTCTGATTTGGGTATTGATGCGTTGGAAATTGCTGCCATTAACTCGGGCAATGATTATTTTAACCGACATAAATACATAGATGTGCTCACTCGCAATGAAACCATCTATAACAAAAACACCAACAACTTTGCAAAAAGAATCGAGCATGTAACTGAACAATGCGAGCGGGTGGCGGCTGCCGTAAAAGTATCTTTACTGAAGGGATATTTCCCCATCGTTTTATCGGGCGACCACTCCTCCGCGTTGGGCACCATCAGCGGCATACAAGCTGCTTACCCCGAAAAAACCATCGGGGTTATTTGGATGGACGCGCATTCAGATATCCATTCTCCCTTTACCTCCCCTTCTGGCAACATTCACGGAATGCCCTTGGCTGCGGCCCTTGCCGAAGACAACCTCGGTTGCAGGGTAAATCAACCCAGCGCCGAAACCCTGCAGTATTGGGAAAGACTTAAAAACATAGGCACCCAAGGAGCCAAATTATTGCCAGCTCACCTGATTTATTTTGGTCTGCGTGATTTTGAATCTGCAGAAGCCAGTCTGATTAGTGAAAAAAACATCTCTGTTTTTACGGTGTCGCAGGTTCGGGAAAAAGGTATCCGGCATTGTGTAGAACAAACCCGCGAGCTATTAAAAAACTGTGATGCAGTTTACATATCATTTGATGTAGATAGTATGGATAGCGACCAGGTTTCTTATGGAACAGGTACCCCTGTACCCGTTGGATTTATGCCCTTAGAAGTTTCCGACCTTCTCAACTGCTTCTGCGAATTCAATAATTTGGTTTGCCTCGAACTAGCCGAAATCAATCCCTTACTCGACAATAAAGGCAATCTGATGGCCGAAACCGCTTTTCAGATATTAGATAAGATTTCTGCGTTAGTGGAAGAAGTAAACAGGTAAGCCGCTTCAAGCCTTTTCATTATAGCATTCTCCTCAGGTGAAATAATATTTTCTGTTTGAGAAGCTATTCATTTGATTCGCTTATTTTGTTGTCGATAACCTCCAGCAATTTGAATAGTAACCTATCTGCTGGCTTATTCATTGCGTAAAATCTACCCCATGTTACGAATTCCTTTTGAGGAAATGGAGCAAACCATTTGCCGGGCATTTATTAAAGCCAGACTAACCGAAAACACTGCAGCTATCTGTGCCCGCATTCATACCGAATCGAGCTGTGATGGCGTGTTTTCGCACGAACTCAATCGGGTAGAACGCTTGGTAGATTAGCTGCAACACAGATAGATTAACCCTCTAGGAAAAGCTAAACTGCAAAGCGCCTTAGCCGTATGGGAAAATATGATGGAGAAATGGAGCTAGATATTTATGCCTTTTCACCCACAACAAATCAGTAGCTCGGATTTTGTAAAAAACGCTATTCAAGATACCATTCAGCAAATTAAATCAGCCACGCCAGCCGAAGCCGTTACCGAGATATTATATCCTGGTGAACAATCCTTACATAACAGAAAAGAAAACCGTCAATTGGGTATTCCAGCAGATGAAAGTGTATGGAACCGGGTTATTGAATTGGCCGAAGGTTAGCAGCATTTGGATAAGTTTTTCCAAACAACCGCTCTAAAAAAATCGGGAAATGCGGGTTGCTCTCATAAAATAAAATGGCATGTTCCGATTGCCTATATTTTTTCAGGGATTTCTTATCTAATCGGATCCGAACCGAATCGGGCAAGGCATAAGAAAAGTCAACCGCCTCACACTTTGCCCCTGGCATTCGCTCCTGAATAATCCGCTGGGTTTTCACCACTTCTCCACCTGCATCCGCACCTAGGGCTGTATTTCCAAACATCTTGGGAAATAAACCTCCCTTGGTTACTGCATAATCATACTGGTTAAATCCAACAACTACTCTTTTCAAATTCAGCTTAGCCCTTTCAGGAACTGTATGCTGAATATCATCAAATATCTCTGTTCCACTAATCGCCGGAGCTAGCATGCCTAAATATATATTGGAGTGTGCCGGCGTAGGAATTTCGTTGGACTGGTAGTTCTTCTCTAATTTTTCCTGAAACTGCTGGGGCCAAACATCCGGATTAAATAAGGTATGGGCAGCTACACTGGCGCCCAAACTATGTGTTAAAAAAGTAAGGTGCACATTTTTATCTACCCCATCCAATAAGCTCCGTAACCCAAGCCCCACTTTGGCAGAATTCAGCCGGGCCCGTTGCCAAATAAAAGGGGCTGCTGTTCCCGACCCCAATGCAGTTAACCCATCCCAATAAACTTCTATATATGCCGGAGGATGTTGTAAGTACGCATTGATATTTCTCCGCAACGAAAAATAATAGGCATCCGGATCCGGATCATTAAAGCCATGAATCAAAATCACTAAATCGTTGGTCGACCTTTTCTTCAACATCTCATTCACCCGGTCTATCGCATTGCTTCGTAACACATTTTGCAATCGGATAAAAAACCGCTCACTTGAATCTGCGCCAGACACATTATATCGCTGTCGTATATAAGCATTGTTAAGCGAATCATTCTTCCGCAGCGCATACTCAATAGTAGCAAACTCCGGATTATCCTGATTCTTTAGGGCCCCTCGCTGATGCAATAAATAAAAATAATGAGGCGTTACATGTGCCTCTGGCGGATAGAGATACCCCTCCCGATCGTAATACAATTTGATTACCCCGGTTTCATCCATCCTAGGCACCATCAACACATTGTGCGCCTTGAAACCGCAGGAAAGTAAAAAACATCCAGCAACTCCGATTACAAAAAAACGTAGCCTTTTTTTCCTAGTCATTAAAACCATTTTATATGTACTCGATATAGAACGGCTACAATTTCACTAAAAAAGAGAAGAAAACACAGAAATTTTGCATTCGTATACAAAATGTTAAAATGCTCTTCTAACCAAAGAAATCAAATAATTTTATAGGATCAACAGAAACTGAATTTTTCAGCAACTGATTGACCCATATCCAAATCCCATGAATCCATTTATCCATCCGGGTATTTCCCGCCTTATTTCGGTTATTCGTAATTTTCTTTCCTTTATACAAAACCTTATTTCCGTTTTTCCGGAAAACCATACCGGTATTTTCACCGGCAAATGGGGCATCCCCCCTTATCAACTCCAGCCGGTAAGAAGGCAATCCAACAACCCCTTTAAAAAAAGGAGCAAGGCGCCATTTTAATAAACCCATCGAGTCGCAGAACTATACAGTAGGCAACCCAATATCTGCCGATTTATCTAAACCTATTTTTATGCAATTATTTAAGTGCCGGATTATATTTCTATTGGTAATGATGGCCGCATCACTCACTTCCATCGCACAGCCCAAGAAACCTACCCTGATGATTCTACCCAGCGATAACTGGTGCAATCAGCGCTTTTTTATTATGCAGTATAACGATCAGGGAACACAGAAAAAAATTCCCAACTACAAACAGGCTTTTCAGGAAGATACCGAACTGGCACAGGTTATCGCCAAACTCGGTGCCTTTATGCTGAGCGAAGGGTATACATTAAAAGATGCCGAACAAGAATTAAAAAAACTAGAGCAGGTATCTGCCGAAGATAATGTTACCAGTAGCAGCAACTCCGGCTCCGACCTGAGCGAATCGCCCTTAGACAAACTGAAAAAAAGAGCAAAATCAGATATTATCCTTCAACTCTGGTGGGAAGTGAATAGCGCTGGTGGCGGCAATATCATCCGCTATACCCTGGATGCATTCGATGCCTATACCGGCAAACGAATCGCCTCCTCCACCGGCAACAGCAAGGCCTCCGATAAATTTGTTCCCGATTTGTTATTGAAAGCGGTAAAAGATAACTTCTCTTTATTCAATTCGCAAATAGACAATTACTTCAACGACATGAAGAAGAATGGCCGGGAAGTAATTGTAAAAATAAAAACCTGGAAAAACTGGGATAAAGACCTAGAAGAAGAGTTTA
>CAMBUH010000004.1 GCA_945870985.1 Chitinophaga pinensis | reverse complement strand
TCTTCCGAAGCGGGTTTGCCTTCGCTGATGGAAAAACTGGAGGCAATGGGATGCCATAAATCGGTCGTTGGTTTGGTGGTGCCGGCCGGCTATTCATTTAACCTGGATGGAACTTCTATTTATTTATCGATGGCCATGATTTTTCTGGCGCAGGTATTTGATATCAACCTGAATTTCTCTCAAATCATCACCATCATTGGTATATTGATGGTTACCTCCAAGGGGGCTGCCGGTGTTACGGGTAGTGGCTTTATTATACTAGCCTCTACTTTAACCGCAACAAAAGTTATACCTATTGAGGGATTGGCACTCTTGTTAGGGGTAGACCGATTTATGTCGGAAGCCAGGGCCATCACTAATTTTATTGGCAATGGTGTGGCTACTGTTGTTATCTCCCACCACGAAAAAATGTTTGATAAGGCGCGCATGCACAAGGCTTTTGGCCATAAGGGGTTGCACCGGGTGGATTAACGTATTGTTTTGCAACACACTTAAATATGGAAAGGCATATTCTCCGCATATTTGCGGCGAATAAAGTAATTATTCACCGCGTATATAAGGGGAATACGTAATAAATAGTTGACCCTATCCGGATTCCGGAATGTGGAGATCTACTTCATTAGTAAACCTATTTAGTTGGCAGTGCTTTCACTATGTTATATCCATATAAAAGAGCAACTAATTATAAAATTATTTTATATTATTCGTGATTTTTTGATTGAAATCGGTAAGGGAGAGTTTGAAAGTGAAAAATAATTGAAAATCTATTTCTTAATTGTTTGTTAATTGAATGTTAAGCATTAATATTGCCACGCTATAACTAAAACCAAGATTATGAGAAAAAAATTATTAATGATGTTGCTAATGCTTGCCACAGTAGTGCAAGTATGGGCACAGGGACGGTCTATATCCGGAAAAGTAGTGGATGTAAAAACCGGCCAACCCCTTTCCGGAGTTACGATTAGTTCTGGTGGCAAGAACACCATTACGGATGCTTCCGGAACTTTCAAATTAAATACAACGGCCAACACTGTTTCTGTGGTGATTGTTGGATATGAAAAATCAGAAGTAAAGTTGGGTAGTTCCAACACAGTAAATGTATCGCTGAATCCTTCCAGTCAGGAATTGGATGAAGTAGTGGTTGTTGGATACGGTACTGCAAAGAAGAAAAAGGATGTTGCAGGGTCTGTTGTACAAATTAACGCTGAAAGGGTTCAGGATCGTCCTGCAGCGAATATTTTGGACGCTTTGCAGGGTCAGGTACCTGGGCTGCAAATTTATACTAGCTCAGGTGAACCATCTGCAACTCCTTCTGTAAGATTAAATGGTGTTGGATCCTTAGGAGCGAGCTCCACTCCGCTATATTTACTGGATGGGGTGCCTATAGATCCTGGAACAGTACTAAGTTTAAATCCAGAGGATTTTGAATCAGTAACAGTTTTGAGAGATGCCTCAGCTACCTCTATTTATGGATCTAGGGCTGCGAATGGTGTAATTTATTTTACCACCAAAAAAGGTAGAGCAAATCGCTCTCAAATCTCTTTAAATACGCAGTATGCGGTATCCAGTTTAGTGAAGCCAACCTTAAATATGTTCAATGGTTTTATGAATACTAAGCAGCTTACAGACTTTTGGGTAGCTTCTGGATACCAGACTCAGGCACAGGTAAACAATTTATTAAATACCTATAATGCAGATACTAAATGGTATCAAACCTACTATCGTCAGAATGTTCCAACTAGTCAAATAGATTTGAATGTTTCTGGAGGCGGAGGAAAAACAACCTACTATATTTCCGGAAGCTATTTTGATCAGGAAGGGTTGGCTTTCCGTTCTGGATATAAGCGGTATACGCTTCGATCTAATCTTACTACTACTGTAAATGATTGGTTTCAGATGGGAATGAATTTATTTGGTGGATATGATGAACGCCAGACTAATCCTTATGGATCTAATAGTACCAATCGTGGATTGGCTCTGTTGGCGGCGCCTTTTTATTCTCCCTTTGATGCCAATGGGAAGCCTTATCCAGACTTAATTCCTGGATGGGCAAGATATAATCCTGAATATTTGGCGAATACAAATCAGGGCTATTCCAATAATTTGCAATTCAATCCCAGTGGATATATTCAGTTGAGTCCACTTAAAGGGCTTACTTTAAAAGCACAGGCAGGGCTAGAGTTTTACGATTTTAGAGCAACCGCTATTCGTTTGCCTTCATTTATTGGCTCTCTTAATAATGGGGCAACCAGTGAAGATTTCACTAGAGGAAGTACTAAAACCCTTACCAACACTGCGGAATATCGCTTTACGCTTAAAGACAAACATAGCTTTACAGCTTTGGCGGGACAGGAATTTATCCAAAGCGCTACAACTGCTTTTGGGGGAAGCTCAACCGGCCAAACGGACGACAGGTTAATTACTGTATCTGCAGGACCAACCAATTTTGCTGCTTCTTCCAGTAGAACCGAGTATGCTTATGCATCTTATTTCGGAAGAATAAATTATAATTTTGATTCTAAGTATTTTCTAGATCTCTCAGTTAGAAATGACCAGTCCTCTAGATTTGGTCGTGACACAAGAGGGGCAACTTTTTACTCAGTAGGTACTATGTGGAAAGCTAGCAAAGAATCCTTCTTAAGAAATAGCAAGTGGGTGAATGATTTGAATGTTAAGGCCACTATTGGAACCAGCGGTAACTCATCTATAGGTAACTATCAGTCACTGGCTACTGTTTCTAATTCATTATACAATGCCGGAACAACATTTGGAATTTCTGCAGCAGGTAATCCCTTACTTTCTTGGGAAACTCAGCGTCAGATAAATTTGGGTATTTCGGGTACGATATTCAGAAAGCTGAATTTTGATATTGAGGTGTATGATAGAAATACCAATAACATGTTGGTTAGTGTACCTTATTCATTTACGTCTGGATTCTCCAGCATTACATCTAACGTGGGTAGTTTGAACAATCGTGGTTTAAATGCTAATGTGAATTACGATTTTATCAAGAAGAAAAATGCTGGATTAAATGTATATGTGAATATTGGATATACCGAGCAGAAAATAACCGAACTGTTTCAGGGAAAGCAATTTTATATTATACCTAATACTGGCGTGAGTTGGGCTGTAGGGCAACCTGTTTCTTTCTTTTATCCGATTTTTGCCCAGGTTAATGCAACGACTGGTAATCCTGAGTGGTATTTGCCAAGTACAGATCCCAATCAAATCGTAAATACGAATAAAGATCCTAACCGGGTTACCAGTACATTTAATACGAATGCATTACAGCAAAATACCGGAATTAAGCGGTATGCTCCATTAACCGGTGGTTTTGGATTAAGTGGAAACTTCAAACAATTTTCGATCAATCTTGATTTTTCCTTTGCAAAAGGTAAATACATGATTAATAATGATCGTTACTTCTTCGAGAATCCGAATCAGTTCCCTGGATTTAACCAGTCAGTTTCCATTTTAGATTATTGGAAAAAAGCTGGTGATGTTGCTCGCTTTCCAAGATATGGAGTTCAGTTCACTCAATTTGATAGTCGTTTAATTGAAGATGCCTCCTTTATGCGCTTAAAAAATCTGACAATAGCGTATAATGTTTCAAGAGATGTTTTGGCTAAGACCAAAGCGATTAGCGGACTTAGATTGTTTGCAACATTTAGAAATGTTTGGACATTGACGAATTATACTGGCCCAGATCCTGAAGTTGATACGAATGTTACATTGGGAGCAAATCCTAATACAACTCAGGTTGCTTTAGGAGTAGGTATACAATTCTAATTCAGGCATATAACTATTTAAAAGAATTAAAATGAAAAGAATAAAAATGATAAATGCTATTGCTCTTATTGGAGTAATACTCGTATTTGGATCCTGTCAGAAAAAATTAGATCTGTACCCGTTTAATGCAATTGAGCTATCACAGTCTTTCAAAACTGTAAAAGATGCCTCAACTTGGAATGGTGGGTTATATGCAGATTTACGTGGACGTACCTATGGTTCGTATATGTTTGCTACAGATGTGCAGGCTGATCAATTAAATGCGTCGCTCGATTTTGGAAATCGTAATGGTAATCCCCATCGTTGGGGCCAAAGCTTTTTGGCAGAGGATGGATTGCTGAGTGGTATCTGGTCTGGATATTATTTTGCCTTACGAAACGTAAATGCTGCTATTGCTGGCTTTGAAACTATTCCCACAGCAACTACTGCCGAAGGAGATTCAATGAGAAGATTTAAGTCTGATTGCTATTTTGCACGGGCTTTTTACTATCATCAATTAATACAACGCTATGCAAAGGCTTACAACCCTTCTACGGCGAGTACAGACTTAGGTGTGCCACTAGTATTAAAATATGATATCAATGCGCTGCCGGCAAGAGCATCTGTAAAAGAGGTATACGACCAGATTTTAAATGATATTAACACTTCCAAAACATTGGCAACAGTGGCATCAGCCAGAGCAAATAGCGCAGGTGCCATGAGGGTTACAACGGATGCAATTGCAGCTTTAGAGGCGCGCGTTAGACTAGATATTCAAGATTGGCCGGGGGCAATTGCTGCAGCTAATTCTGTTATATCTTCAAGTAGATATCCTTTGATAAATACACTGGTCGATTTGAGGAATATGTGGATTAATGATTTACCAAGAGAAGTAATAATGAGGTCTGCGGTTGTTAGAAATAACGAAAACCCCAATACAAACAATATCTATCTTGGTTTTAACTTAGCTAATAACCGTTTTACACCTGACTTTATACCCAGCCAATGGGTAATTGATTCATACGACAATGCGGATATTCGCAAGGCAACCTATTTTGGTGCTAAGGCTGTATTGATTCAAGGGATTCAGTATGCAAGTATGACTCTTGTTGATAAATATCCTGGTAATCCTGCATTATTTACTACTGCTGCTACAAATTATCAACACACACCCATTATATTCAGAGTGGCTGAATTATACCTAATTGTGGCTGAGGCTGGTGCCAATGCCGGAGGCGGATCAGCAACGCTTGCTTTAAGCAGATTGAATGAATTAAGGGTTGCAAGAGGATTAGCACCTGTTGCTTCTTCTGGAGCAGCTTTGGTTCAAGATGTTCGTGACGAGCGTACCAGAGAATTGGCATTTGAAGGTTTCAGATTACAGGATTTAAAGCGCTGGGGATTAGGGTTTACTCGTAGAAATCCTCAAACGATTAATGCTATCAATGTTGGCGATAACTATGAACGCTTATCTGTTGCGGCGAGTGATCCAAAGTTTGTTTGGGGAATCCCTATAAATGACCTTTCGATTAATCCCAACCTTGTACAAAATCCAGGATGGTAATAATTGTATGAATCGCAACTTTTTTATAAAAACCCCTGACTATATAGTCGGGGGTTTTTATTGTATACAGCGAGCTGAAATCAGTTAATATATGATTATCCAGCCTCCTATTATAAATAATTGATATGTTTTGCTTCGGGTTCCCTTCTCGTAAGCTCAGATGCAAACATTCTTCGGAACAATTATCGCACATTACAATTGATCTCTTTTGGCAGGGGCAGACATTCTATTTCAATCTTCCGTGCACACTATATCACCTATAGTCTTAACAAGCAGATATAAAGCAGCTACTTTATGCTCCCTTAAATTATTGCTATATATAGAGTGAGCGAATGGTTTTTGTTCAGGAGCTGCTGTTTTCGGCTAAAAGGCTGTGAGTAAATCCGGAATTTTGAATAAAAGAGCAGCTTGCTGTTTACTATCTAAGCCGGGCAAAATACAGCCTGTTAAAACGAAAACCGAAAAAAAACGCAGATTCCTGCATAAAAAGGTAGGATAAATAAATTTGCAATAATTTTTTCTGCTACTATCTTAAATTGTTATAATTTGCTGTAGAAATCTAGACATTCCTTCCATTGTTGCACAAATTTTAGCTACAGCTTGCCGTTTTTTGCAAGATTTTGCCAATTTGCAATTTGTTAAAGAATGTTCAGAGTATTATACATTACGTAACCAACGAACCAAAACAACTACTATGAGAAGAGTTGCCTGCCTGGGGAAAATCATGGCTTTAGCCATGCTTTTAATGTTATCCCCTTCCCTGATGGCACAGGAAAAAACGGTTTCGGGGACCATTGTATCCGACGATGATGGTTCTCCGCTGCTAGGTGTTACTGTTACTAACAAAAACACCGGAAAGAAAACGGCAGCAAACAGTGTCGGTTATTATTCTGTGCTTGCACAAAAGGGACACGTTCTCGTGTTCAATTATGTGGGGTATGCTGCCAAAGAGGTAACGGTAGGGGATGATGACAAAGTGAGCATCCGCATGGTTACTTCTGATAGAAGTTTGGGAGACGTAGTTGTAACCGCTTACGACATTAAGAAAAGTAAGCGGGAATTAACCTACCAGGCTTTATCGGTTAGCGGTGAAGAAATTGCATCTACCCGCAGAGACAACTTTATTAACTCACTTGCAGGTCGTATTCCTGGTGCTACTATTACGGCTACCACGGGTATGCCCGGGGCCTCTGCAACAATCGTTTTGCGCGGACCCACCTCAATTGATGGGTCTAACCAGCCCCTGTTTGTAGTAGATGGTTTGATAATTGATAATAGTTCTTTTGAAATGCAAGACAGATTGCCAGCTTCTGGTGGCATCAGCCTGGCAAATAGAAACAACGACTTTGGTAACCGTGCAATGGATATCAACCCGGAAGATATTGATGTGGTTACGGTATTGAAAGGACCAGAGGCAACTGCCCTTTATGGTTCTGATGGTGCCAACGGTGCAATCATTATCACAACTAAGAAAGGGAAAAAGGGAAAAGCGTCTGTTAGCTATAATAACTCTTTCCGCTTTGAAAAAGTAACCCGCTTGCCAGAGATTCAAAACATTTTTGATCAAGGCTTTGGTGGTGTTACCAATAACACTGAGCGCAGATTTTTTGGTAATCGTTTACCGGCGGGGGCTCCTGTTTATGATAACATCGGCAACTTTTTCCGTACGGGAAGAACCCAGCAACATAACATTGCTATAGAAGGCGGAAACGAAATGAATACCTATCGCTTTACTGCCAGTACCTTCAATAACGAAGGGGTAGTTCCGAATACAGGCTTTGATCGGTATAACTTCCGCTTGAATACTACATTTAAATTGAGTCCGAAGTTCAATGTAACTAACTCATTCACCTATATTTCATCCAAAACTACGAAGGCTTCTAAAGGGGCTGGCGGCTTTTTGCTGAGTTTGCTTACTTGGCCGGTGGATGACGATGCAAGAAATTATCTGGATGCCAATGGAAACCGCCGCTCTGTGAACGGTAATTTTCTCCAGTTAGCGGAAGATGATAATCCCTTCTGGGATATCAACCGTAACCAAAACTTCGATCAAAATGATCGTTTGATGGGTAATATTCAACTTAGCTATGACCCCTACAAATGGTTGAATTTAACCGCGCTGATGGGCGTTGATTTTTATGCCGATTTAGGAACTTGGTTTACCCACCCACAAAGTAACCTGGCCAGAACAGTAGGCGGAAGTATACTTCAATTTCGTTCCCGACAAATGTTGGTGAACGGTGCTTATCGTGCCACTGTTCGTAAAAAAATTGGCAATTTTAATAACGTGGTTACGGCTGCTTTTACCTTTGATTCTAGAAGATATGAAGTAAACGGCACCCGCGGTGAGCGACTGTTTGATCCTGAATTTGTTAGTCTGAACAATGCAGACCCCACCACCATTGGAACCATTACTACGGCTGAAAACAATAACAGGCTGGGTGCATTTATTAACTACACTTCCAGCTATAAAAATTTCCTAAACTTCTCTTTGGCCGGTCGTATGGATGGCTCTAGCCGACTGGTTGATCCTACCAATTGGGATCCTGCTAAGCCTTATTATTTCTATTGGTCTGCAGGTTCCAGTCTTATCCTAAGTGACATTGTCAAGTTACCCAAAGAGATAACATACCTAAAGTACCGGATTAACTACGCCACAACAGGTCGTGATCCCAGAACCCCTTATGTAACTTCTAATCGGTTCTCTCAGTCAACCTTCACCGGAGGAGGCTTCTCGCCTTTTGTTACTCAGGGAAACCCACAACTGCGCGCCGAATTTAGCCAGCAGTTTGAAACAGGTTTAGAAGCTAAATTCTTAAAGGGAAGACTCGGATTTGATCTTACTTATTACTCAAATAAAACAGTAGATCAGTTACTTAATCCCCGCTTGAGCTATGCTTCTGGTGCCATCTTGAAATGGATTAACGGAGGAGATGTGGTGAATCGTGGTTGGGAACTTCAAATGTTAGGTACCCCCATCAAAAACAAGAAATTCACTTGGGATATTACTGTAAACTGGTCGCGTAACCGCAATGAAATTCTGCGGATGCCTTCCGACCTGCCCTTCTTCTATAATTCAGATACATGGATTGCCGGTATCCGAAACATTGCTACCAAAGGCGGTTCCATTTTTGATCTGGCTGCCACCCGATTTTTACGGAATACTCGTGGAGACGTGTTGGTTAGTCCTACATCGGGATTACCTGTTCGTATCTCCGACTACATTAAAGTTGCTAGCCGTCAGCCCGACTGGAACATGGGTCTGATTAACAGCTTTTCATTCCTCGACAACTGGAATCTGTCATTCAACCTCGACATTCGAAAAGGGGGTGATATCTTTAATGGTACCGAATGGTTTTTGTATTCCCGTGGTGCCAGCGTTCGTACCCTTGATCGCGAAACGCCCCGTATAATCAGAGGTGTTCTGCAAGATGGTTTAGAAAATACAGCCAATCCAACACAAAACACCATTGTGCTCACACCATTCGCCCGGAGTGAATTTTATTCTTTGGGTGTTGCTGAAGAAGATTTTATTGAGCGGAATATTAACTGGGTTCGCTTGAGAGATCTTACCCTGAGTTATCGTTTATCTAATAAGCTATTAAAAAGACAGAACGTAATCAAGAGTGCATCTGTATTTTTCACCGGAACCGACTTGTTTATCCTAACGAATTATCGTGGTGCCGATCCAGCTGCCAACGCTAACAATGCTGCCTCCAGAGGTGGTATCGGAGGTGTAGGAATGGATTATGGTAACATGGCAACTCCCGTGGGTATCAACTTTGGTATTCGTGCTCAATTCTAATGCTTAAATAAGTATAACATGAAAAAGTTAGTAAAAATAATTTGCTTGATGGTGCTGATTTCTGGTATGGTGGGCTGTAAAAAATACCTAGATATCAACTCAGATCCAGCATCCCCAAATGTGCCTTCATTACCGGCATTGCTTTCGCCAGCCCAGGCTACTATGTCTCGCACACTCATATTCGATGGTCGTGCTACAGGGGCATACATTCAATTCTGGTCTAACACCGCGGTACAAGAAGTGTACGACATTCATAATGCTAACCAGGCTGGTTCCGGCGCCGGTAACCAAGGCTGGAGAGATGTATACCAATTACAAGGCCCTTCCATAGATTTAATCATTCAGCAGGGTACTAAAAATGAACAATGGGATTATGTGGGTGTTGCCTTTGCCCTTCGAGCCTGGGGATTCCAATACCTCACCGATATGCACAGTGATATCGTTTTTAAACAGGCCTGGGAACCCAACCGCGTGTTCTTTGATTACGATAACCAGGAAACTGTTTATCGGGGCGTTGACTCCATTTGCCGAAGAGCTTTAAGCTTCTTGTTAAGAACCGATGGTAAAGGGAATCAATCTCAGTTAGCTAGGGGTGATATCATCTACCAGGGCAACAAAGATCGTTGGATACGATTTGTGTATGGCTTAATGGCACGTAATTACCACAGGCTTACCAACAAAGCGGATTATAAGGCTGACTCAGTTCTAAAATATGTTGACCTAAGTTTGGCAAGTAATAATGATAATGCCTTTGTTCCACATTCTGCAACTCGGAACGACGATAGTAATCCACTAGGACCAGCCCGTGATAACTTTTCAGTTCGCCGTCAGTCTAGATTCATTGTTCAACTGTTGGATGGAACAATTTTACGGGGCAATGCAACACCCACCAACCGAGATCCTAGGATTAGAGGTATGTTATCGCTTAGTCCGGATACATCCTTCATATCCCCTAATATGACAGAATTGAATGGTGGATATCGTTTCTTATCACCTTCAGTGGGCTATTCGATTGGTACTACCGGATCGCTTACCTTCCGCCGGGCACCTTCAACTGTTTGGGGCGATAGCGCCATTACCAATCCAGCTATTGGCAACTTTGCTGACAGAACTATCGGGAAATTTATTTTCCGTAACAACTCCCCATTACCTGTAATGACTTACAGCGAAATGCAATTTATCAAAGCAGAAGCGGCGTTTAGGAAAGGCGATCGGGCAACTGCCTATTCGGCCTATATCAATGGTATCACCGCACATTATGATTTTGTGAATAGTGCCAACACGGGGGTTAACAACTACATTCCAATCAGTGCCGCTGAAAGAAACGCCTATTTAACTTCAGCAGCCGTTAAGCAAAATCCTGGCGCACTTAATATAACAGACATTATGCAACAGAAGTTTATTGCCAACTGGGGTTGGAATTATCTGGAACAATGGTGTGATATGCGCAGATTCCATTACTATGACGTAGATCCTGCTACTAGTCTTCCCGTATTCAACGGATTCCAGACCATAACTGTATTTTCAGCCTTCAATGGAGGTCCTAATATGGCTTATCGAGTTTGGCCAACGAACTTCTCTGAATTCGACTGGAACCGGGAAGCTTTGAGAAAAATCGGGGCATTGAACCAAAATTACCACACACTTGAAATGTGGTTTAGTCAACCTTAACACCTAAAAGATGTATTGTATGAAAAAATACTTATTAAATATAGTTGCAGCAGGTGTGGTATTGTACGGTATGAGTGCCTGTCAGAAGTCTGAACTTAGGGCTACAGAATACGATTTGCCTACCACACAAGCATTTGTAAGATTTGTTTTTGTATCACCCGGACTTCCCTCGGTTATGATCAAAGTAAATGACAAGAAAATAAATGGGAACTTTACTTCGGGAGCCGCCGGTATATTTCCCACCAATGCCGGCATTGCTGAATATTCGGCAGTAGCGCCCAATGGCACGCTGCGTTTATCGCAGCCGAATACGGGAACTACCAATGATTCAGTGGTTCTCTTTACCGGCAATATGGTTACGTTAAAGGGAATCTACACCACTGTATTGGCCGACACGGGTATAACACGCTCCCTTACTTCTTACGTTGACGACCCCGGTCCACTGCCCGACAGTGCATTTACCCGCCTTCGTTTTATTAATGCCAGCGGAAAGTCACCTGGACTAACACTTATCCGAATTGATTCTTCATCCGCTACCTTGGTTACACGGGATACTTTATTCCGAAATATTGCTTTTGGTAATGCAACTGCATTTATTACTATCCCTACAAATCCGGTGAATGCCTTCCTGCGTTATAGGTTGGTGCAAACTTCAACCGGTGCGCTTGTAGGAGCCCCCTTTACGCCGCTGGTAGGAAATGCATCAAATCGCAGGGCTACCACTGTTATTTCCAATGGTATCTGGGGTACAACTTTTACCCCTGGCCTTTTATTTCAAATTGTAAATAAGTAAACCTGCCTGTTATGAAATTATTCAAAATAGTATTCTTTGTTTGTGCAGCAGTTTTTCTTTCTTCTTCCTGCAAAAAAGAAGAAGCAACAGTAACGCTGCCCGATTTGGATGCATATCTTAAAACGCAGTCCAATCTAAGCACTTTCAATGCAGCCATTGAAAAGGCGAATTTATCGGATTTTAAGAGTGGTCCCGGACCCTTCTCATGGCTGGCACCCACCAACGATGCGTTTACTGCTGCAGGTATCACTGCCGATTCTCTCAACCGGATGACGCAAGGTGCTGCGAGCTATCTGGTGATGTACCATATCTTATCTTCTACCACAAATCCGCCCACCGCCGTTCTAACCAATGAAATGATTGCCCAGTTTTCCGTTTCACGATCCACACAACTGGGAGGTACACTTGCATTTATGGGGCAAAAGGGAAATGACTTTTTTGTGAATGGAGCCAAAATCACAAGCGGAGATAATAAGCTGAGTAATGGGGTAGTTCATGTGATAAACCGTGTGAATACACCCCCACAGTTAAGAGGGACTGTTCAGACCATTTTACAAGGTTCGGGGCAGCATAATCTGTTTATTGCCCTCCTAAACCGGGCATCGCAGTGGGCACAGCTTAGCAGCGGTTCATTTACGGTTCTAGCGCCAACAGATGCTGCCATCACAGCACTCGGTGCTCCCTTTAACGCTACCACAACTATTAATACGATTCCGGTAACGGATGCTACCCGAATTGTACGTTTCCATATGTTCAGTGGCGCGAGACTCTTCAACAACGATTTCAAAGACGGATTTACTCCGGCTACTATGCAGGGTCCGGGTAGAAGTATCCGTGTTTCAAGTAATGGTGCAGCATTAGCCGGGCCACTCAATAGCACCCCTGTACAATTTGGCGGAACGCTCAGAGATGTATTGGGTACTAATGGTGTAGTACACTCACTGAGTGGTGTGCTATTACCGGGTAATTAACCTATTTTACCTTTTTATCAAAAAGCTGGCAATCAATTGCCGGCTTTTCTTTAACTTTTACCACATGAAACAGTTCATCTTAATTCCTCTAACCATCATATCCCTGGCTGCCAGTTCTTTTCTATTTGAACCCGACCCTATTCAGGAAAAATTAATTCTCAACCTGAAGCAATGGTTCAATACCTACCCGCAGGAAAAGGTGTTTATACAAATGAATCGCGTTCAGTTTACCGCTGGCGATCAGATTTGGTTTAAAGGGTGGTGTACTTTTCAGCAAAAACCAAGCTTCCTGAGCAGACTGGCTTATGTAGACATTGTAGATCAACAGGGGAAAGTGGTTGATAAATTCATGTACCGAATAGATAGTCTTGCCTCTTGGCAAGGACAAATAGATATTTCTCGCAATTGGAAGACGGGCAACTACACCCTTCGTGGGTATACCGCTTGGATGCTAAACCAGCCAGACTATATTTTTTATCAACCCTTTTTTGTGTATGGTGAGAATGAAGTTTCGCGGGTGAAGCCAACATTACCCAAGACTTTACAAGTAAAATTTTTTCCTGAGGGCGGACAGTGGATTGCCGGCGTAGAAAACAAAATGGCATTTGCTGTGCTGGATGAGATGGGCCTCCCAGTAAATGCGGAACTAATTATTAAAGATGCTGTTGGAAATACAGTGGCCACTGCACCGGCTATTCATCAAGGAATGGGCGTTGCAACGCTAACCCCCAAGCAAGAAGTTTATAAAGCCGAAATTCAAACACCCGGCGGCGCATCCTTCACCTATTCTCTACCACCCGTTCAACCAGAAGGAGTTCAATTAACCGTTATCAATAGTAGTCCTGCTAGGATGTTTGTATCTGTTCAACGAGGTAGCAAGGGGGCTGACCCCCTCCCGCGTGTGCTGTTGATGGCACATATGAGTGGACAACTGATCTATTCTACTTTTCTCGATTTTGAAGAGGGCCTAACCACCGCACCCATTTCTAAAAAAAACTTGCCCCCGGGGATTATGCAAATAACTATTCTAGATACGCTGGGTAATCCATTGGCAGAAAGGTTGGCGTTCGTTGAAAACTATGATATTGTTCGGCCGCAACTAGTGATTGAAAAAAAACAGAATTCAAACAGGTCGGAGAATAGCTGGCAGTTAATTTCCGATTTGCAAAATCAGGCTGCTTTAAGTGTATTGGTTAATGACGCAGCTATTGATAACAAGGGAGGACTTGAAAATTCAATAGCCAGTCATCTACTACTCACTTCAGATATTAAGGGATATGTGGTTGAGCCAGGTTTTTATTTTCAGAATAAATCACCAGAAACCCTACAAAAACTTGATTTGTTAATGATGGTGCACGGATGGAGAAAGTTTACTTGGAAACAGATGCTGAACAATGAAGCTCCCAATCTCCGCTTTCCCATAGAATCTAATCTTCAGTTAAAAGGAAAAGTTACGAAGTCTGACAGAAAAGAAGCTGTAAAAGATGGCAAAGTTTCATTTATTATAAAAGGGGAAGACTCCACTACTTATCTGATTGATGCCTTTTTAACCGATAAAGGGGAATTCTTAGTAGACTCTGTGCAAATCAGGAATAAGGCTACTGTATCTTATATGGCTACCAACAATAAGAAAGAAAATCTGGTAGCTGATGTAACATTCTACCCTTCAGTGCTGGACACTTTAAAGACCGCCGTATTTCCAAACCTGATCAATCTTGATACGATGGTATTGGCTAGCAGAAAGTCTCAGCTAGCTAAATTATTGTATACTCAGCTGGCACTAGTAGACACATTCTCTTCGCAAGCCCGCTACCTGGGAAATGTAACGGTTACTGCTAAAAAGATGAGTCGGGTAGATTCCATCCAACGCCAATATGTTTCTAGTTTTTTTGAGATCAGCGATCAAACGCTGGAAGTTTTAAATGACCGGGGGTATGTAAATATTTGGCAGTTTTTACAGCGGGAAATTCCTGGCCTAAATGTGAATCCCTTTGAACCAGGAGGTGTTCAAAATGTTGTTTTCAATCGCTTTTCGGGAATGGTGCTGGGGGGTATGAATGAAGATGGCAGTATGACAAGTGGAACGGATGATGGCGTTATGTTTTTTCTCAATGAAATTCCTGTACCCATTGGGATAATAGATGCATTAAATCCCGACGAAGTTGCCCTAGTAAAAGTATATAAAGGTACCCTGGCTTTCCCCTTCGGAACGAACGCGGGTGCCATTGGCATTTATACAAAAAAGGGCAGGAGTAGTTATTCTAACAAAAAAGAATTTGTCAATTTCCAAAAGCAGGGGTATGCAGTTGTTCGGGAGTTTTATCAAGTTGATTATCAGAAAAATCCTACTTTAAACAAAGACTTGATGGATAAGCGTGCGACCCTTTATTGGAATCCCCGGTTTCGTTTTGACAGTGCCGGGAAGGGAACTGTTCGATTTTTCAACAATGATTTCTCAAAAAAATGGAACCTGGTTGTTCAGGGAATTGATCAAAAAGGGCGAATTATTTACTTTCAAAAAGTTATTGAATAATCATGCTTTCATTTTTAAAAAAATAATGTTACTCCAATCGGAAAAGCAAAATGTGTAATATTTACATACACTGATTCTTTTTTGATAGAATATATAATTTAACCAACGATAAGTGAGCGCCATAAGCGAGAAAAGTAAGGTGCATATATTTCAAATTATTATTAGATACGGCAGTATCAATTTAGTTGCTAATTCTCTTGTATAAATTGAGTCTTTACAAAATATGGCTACTTTTTATTTTCGGGTAGGAGTTGCTGGCAAGCTGCGAATCAGCATAGCCAAAACAATCGAAATAGTCTTTTAATTCGCAGATGCGGCGTTTGGGGAATTAATTGGATGTATAGGGTTTGAATATACAATACTGTTCGGCACTTATGTAGGCTAGATAATTGGGGGCTATCGGCCATATAATAAGCCAACCATTGCTGTAAAGCCTCTCGTATTATACCCCCGTATTTCTTCGTAACGGGTATTGGTGAGGTTTCGCAAATCAGCAAAAAAACGAAGACCCTTGGTTTTTGTTCGGTATTCGGTGTACAGATCTATTGTTGCATAACCGTGCAGACTGATGGGTGGCGCACCGAAAATGAATTCTTCGCGTTCAGTGGCTAATCGTCCACCCAATTGAAGCGTCCAGTTATTTTTTTGAAAAGTGGCTTGCCAATTAACCGCGTGTTTAGGAATTCGATATAAGTTGAAGTAACTACTGTCTTTACCCAATGGTGCCCCCGTTCCGTTAAAGGTACTGGTTGTTCGGCCATCGGTAAATGCATAGTTAGCTCTTAAACTGATTGGCCCAAATTGCCGGGTAGCTTCAATTTCTACTCCATAATTAGTTT
Source organism: Chitinophaga pinensis (assembly GCA_945870985.1). Classification (GTDB taxonomy): domain Bacteria; phylum Bacteroidota; class Bacteroidia; order Chitinophagales; family Chitinophagaceae; genus Sediminibacterium; species Sediminibacterium pinensis_C. The sequence goes on along the minus strand of CAMBUH010000004.1, from coordinate 20,583 downwards.
GCTTACCTGCATTCAGGTATTTTCCAGCCCAGCTTACCGGATCGTAAGAATAGAGGATGGTTTGTTTGCTATTCCGGTGAAACCCCACCACACGCGTATGGAGTTGAGGGGAGGGTATCCAATCAAAACCAATCTCTTGAATCATTCCCTTTTCGGGCGTCAGGTTGATATTTCCAGCATACGTGTCGAACAACTGATATAGTGTAGGAGTTTTAAAAGCGGAGTACCAATTGCCAAATATTCTAAATTGATCACTCAATCGGTAGGCGGGATTGAAGGTAAAAGTAGCATTGTGCCCATAAATAGAATGTTGGTTAAAACGACCCCCTATTTCGGTTGTAAAATGTTTTTTGCGGTATTGCAGGGAAGTATATCCACTGATTTGCGACATCTTTGCCTTTAGGGTAGGAATAGTAAAAGGCCCCCAACTACCAGTGGAAAAAAAATCTTGAACAGTACTATGGTGTCTAAAATCGATACCACTTAAAATTTCCCAATTCTGATATGTATGATTGATAAAAAATTCAGAAAAGTGGGTGCTGCCCTGATAACTGCTGTTAGAATAACTAAGGGCCGTATTACTAATAAAAAGGGAGTCATCTAAATAACGTCTGTTTACCCGATTATATTGATACAACAAGTTCATCTTTGTGTTAGCACCTTGCCGATTCCATCCAATATTTATTTGTTGATTATGATTGGTAGACGTAAAATCTTTTTCGTCTTTGAATGCTCCAGCGTCTAAATCGGTAGTGTAACGGCTGTATAAAATTGATGTGGTAATACGAGATCGCTCACCGGTTTTAAATCCAGCCTGCGCGCGTGCGGTTTGTTGATTAAATTGATCATTATCAAAATTACTGTTTCCCGAAGTGTCTTTTGCGGCGGAGAAGCCCCCAGAATACTGGGTACTGAGTTGAACCGCATAGTCGATTATACGCGTACGCCCAGTTAGTTCAACCGACGAACGCAGGGTAGAAAAATTTCCTCCGGCAAGAGAGCCATTCCATTTTAACTGGTGAGGTACTGCATCATTTTTTCGGGAAATTATATTAATTACACCACCTACAGCATCGGATCCGTAAAGAGTTGAATGACCCCCCTTCAATATTTCAACACGTTCAATCTGATCTGAACTCAAGAGGTTAATGTCAAAGTAATTACTAATTACCGAGGGGTCGTTAACTGGAATGCCATCAATCAAAATCAGGGTATTACCCGCAGATGACCCCCGTATGGAAATGGTTTGATTGCTACCCAGGTTGTTATTCGCCCCCGGCACGGTAACGCCTGCCACCTGGTTCAGTATTTCTCCCAAGGAACGGCCACCACTTTGGCGGAGCATTTCCCGATTGATTACTGACACTACTTTGGCAGTTTCTTGTTGTTTTTTTGCCACTTTGTTAGCGGTAACTACTATTTCTTTTAAAAAACCGGAGTCTTGTTGTGCCGGTAGCCAACTGCTGATAACCAGAGCAGTCAGCACAAAAAACAATTTTCGCATGCAGCAAATTGTAAGTGTGACTGCCTCCGTAGTTAAAGAAGAAAACAAAAAGATGCCCTACATCTCTCCATCTTCAAGCCTTTCACCCGAAAGCTGAATTATTTACATAGTGATGCGGCAGGTCTTCTGGCTAATCCCCGCTGAAGGCCTTCCCGTTAAACCAGTGGCATTTTCTTTAGCGTTGCCCAAGGGCAGGATTCACAGCTACGGGGATAGCACCGGACTCGTTTTTACTACACCGGATTTCCCTTTTGATTCCTTTCGGAAACCGTATCTGGTATAAAAGTAAGCTGTTTCCTGAAATAAATTGTATTTCTGAATTAAGATGTTTTACGGGCATACCTTGTTAAGGTGCCGTATAAACCGAATAGGTCTTTCAACAAAAAATGCCTCAAAAAGCGTAAAGTCATTAAGAAATGCGTTAATAAACTGCGAAAATTTTCCCTGGGTTCAATGTTTTTCATGCCCGAATTTTATACACCCTCTTTTTGCCATATTTTGCCTGCCATAGAGGAATTTAGGCTCTTTTCTGATGTTACAATCCAATATATAGTTGAAATTCTTTTTGTGATTGGGGCCTAATTATTTCATAAAGTGGCATAGTTATTTTCTTTTGTTCAATTCTAGCGGCATATCGAGGTTAAGGGAAGTTCTTTTTTCTTTATTTTAGCCTCCCAATGATCCATCCTATGCAAAATCGGCAGGGCGTTTTGTACGTATTTATTCCGCTATGCTCCCATTTTAGCATTCCGCATTTCAATTTTTTTATTCTCCGTTTTTTTGCTGTTTTAGTCATTCTATTGCTATACACAAATGATATATTTTATTACAAGTAACCCAATATCTATCCCAACCTATATGAAACCAACCTATTTGTTCCGAGCAGTCGGCAGCCTTTGTTTTTTGCTAGCAGTTTCTTTATCCTGGGCGGCTACTCCCGAAACCCCGGGTATGCAATCTGTAAGCAGGTTTTCTGGTAAAACCAATATTGTAGAAGTAACCGGATACGGAAAAACCGAAGAGGAGGCCCGAATGAATGCAGAAGTAAAAGCAATCGTTAGCACTATCGGCTCCTTTGTTACCCAACAAACAGAAATTGTAAACGATCAGTTGATATCTGATAAAATTGCTGAAATAGCCGCCGGTACAATCACTAAAGTTGAAGTGATTAAGCCATTTAATGGCAGTTCCATAACTATCCGGGCGCATGTTTCGGTAAAAGAAGTGATGAGTTTTTGTAAGAATAATGGCATTGGCACCGAAATACAGGGGTCTGCTATCGCAAGCGAATTTAACCGGCAGGAAAGAAATGAAAGCGGGGAGCGAACCGCTTTGTCGGGGTTAACAGATAAAATATACGCCATTCTTAATCGGTCTTTTGATTATAAGGTAATAGCCGATGAGCCCAAACTCTACCAGTATAGTAAATACAACGCAAACAGGGAGTGGGTGGCAACCGATGAGTTTATTCTTCCGCTAACCGTTGAAGTATATTCCAACGATAATTTTAAAATTTTGTACCAGGAAATCATGCGTACCCTAAAAGGGATTACCATGACGCCCAGTGAGGCGGCTACTTATAAGAAAATGGGTAGGGAAGTATTTGAACTATCGGTGTTTTCGGAAAACGACATAAAAAAGTATTATTCCGGTTGGCATACAGGTAACAACATGTTTCCCGACAGAACCAATAAGAATACCTTTTATCTGCGCACCAATCCGCGAAATGTTTTTTATAACCTGTTTGGAGAATCCGAAGTAACCCAAATGAATAAGCAATTTATTGTTCGCATGACGGGCTCCACCGATCAGATTGCTGCTTCTTCATTTAAGCCAATTGAAACCTTAAGTAATCGGAACAAAAAATATGATGTGAATAATTATGCGCCGTACATGTATATGAGTCAGCTAAGAAAAACCCCATTGGATCGAATAAAATTTTATCCCTACGATCAGGTATTGATTATTCCCTCCCAAGGCGACATCTTAACCGGGGTTATGGCACTCGATTATAAAGTACCCATTAGCCGGCTGAAACAGTATAAAAAAATAGAAGTATTTCCGGTTAACCGATAATTCACGGATACTGTTGCCAGTTTTACATGTTTTCAATACTTTTAAGGGGTTGTTCTTAGGGTAGTCTGTTCATCATTTTGGTGCATGTATCTACCCCGCCAGCGAAGTATATGAAAAAAATATTCGGCATTATTTTGTTGCTATTCGTAGCAATTTCTGGCAATGCACAGCCCACTACCTATTGCAATCCCATTAACTTAGACTATGGGTATACCCCCATTCCTAATTTCTCTACCTGGGGAAAACACCGAGCAACAGCCGATCCGGTAATTGTAAATTATAAGGGCACTTTCTATTTATTTAGTACCAACCAGTGGGGCTATTGGTGGAGCAATGATATGAGCAGCTGGCATTTTATTTCCCGCCGCTTTCTGCGCCCCTGGAATCAGGTGTACGACGAATTATGTGCACCCGCAGTGGGCATCATTGGCGATACCATGCTGGTGATGGGTTCTAACTACGCCAAAAATTTTACCATCTGGATGAGTACCGATCCATTGCACGATCAATGGAAACCCCTTGTAGATTCTTTTGAAATTGGTGGCTGGGACCCTGCTTTTTTTACAGATGAGGATGGCAGGCTGTACTTGTATAATGGCAGCAGTAATCGATTTCCCTTGTATGGCATCGAATTAAATAGAAAAACCCTGCAACCCATTGGCACCCGCAAAGAGCTATTCTTTTTAGAAAGCTGGCGCTATGGCTGGCATCGCTTTGGAGAATATATGGATGATACTTTTTTAGATGGGTTTATCGAAGGGGCGTGGATGACTAAGCACAACGGTAAATACTATTTTCAATATGCCGCACCCGGAACAGAATTCAGCGGATATGCCGATGGAGTTGCTGTAGGAGATGGACCCTTGAACTTTTTTCAAAATCAATCCGACCCTCTCAGTATGAAAGCGGGTGGTTTTGCCCGAGGGGCCGGACATGGCGCCACATTTCAGGATAATGAAAAAAACTGGTGGCATGTATCAACCATTACTATAGCAGTAAAAAATAATTTCGAAAGACGCCTCGGTATCTGGCCCGCAGGATTTGATAAAAAAGATGTGATGTATTGTAATACGGCTTTTGGTGATTATCCTCATTACCTGCCCGGTAAAAACCCACCATGTAAGGGGTTCACCGGATGGATGTTGCTGAATTATCAGAAACCGGTAACCGTTTCTTCTGTAGCAGGCAATTATCAGCCCAACTATGCAGTAGATGAAAGCATCAAAACCTACTGGTCTGCCGCAACCGGCAACCCTGGCGAATGGATACAATCCGATTTAGGTGCCCTGTCGGAAGTACGTGCTTTACAAATTAACTATGCCGATCAGGATGCACAGTTTTTGGGCAAAACCATTGGTGAATATCATCAATACATCGTTAGCTATTCAGCCGATGGCAAGCAATGGAAACCCTTAATTGATAAGTCGAATAATCTGCAAGACGTGCCGCACGACTATATTGAACTTCCCCAGCCCGTGCAAGCGCGCTATATCCGCCTCGAAAATAAACACGTGCCTTCAGGAAAGTTTGCCATCAGTGGCTTGCGGGTTTTTGGAAAGGGAAAGGGTTCCGTTCCGGAGCCAGTAAAAGACTTTGTAGTACTTCGTACCGACAAGGATAAACGCAGTGCCTGGTTAAAATGGGCGCCCAATGATGCGGCTTATGCTTATAATATCTATTTTGGTACAGCTCCCGATCAACTCTATCAATGTGTGATGGTATATGGTGCCAATGAGTATTATTATAAGGGGATGGACAGTAAAAAAACTTACTATTACCGCATAGAGGCGCTGAATGAGAATGGAATATCCTTACCTTCCCCCATTATACAAGTTGACTAATCAAATTGCCCCCATGAAAAAAATCGCCTTACTATTATTGTCCACCTTAATTACCCTCTGGGGTGTTGCGCAAACTTCCGAAACTCGGATGAATAGTTTTATTGATGGACTGATGAAACAAATGACGCTGGAAGAAAAACTAGGTCAGCTGAATTTGATAACCCCCGGTTCGGGAATTCCTACGGGATCGGTAGTAAGTAGGGATGTAGAAAAAAAATTACGCGAGGGTAAAGTGGGTGGCATGTTTGGCGTAATTGGCTATGAGAATATCCGCAAAGCGCAAGACATAGTAATGAAAGAATCCAGATTGAAAATTCCGTTGTTTTTTGGTTCGGATGTGATACATGGATATAAAACTACTTTCCCAATTCCACTGGCAATGAGTTGTAGCTGGGATACGGCACTGATTCGTCGTTCGGCTATGATGGCTGCCAATGAGGCTTCGGCGGATGGATTAAACTGGACTTTCTCTCCCATGGTGGATGTAGCCCGTGATCCAAGATGGGGAAGAGTAGCCGAAGGTTCGGGCGAAGATCCTTTTTTGGGTTCGCAAATTGCTACTGCCATGGTAAAGGGGTATCAAGGCAATTCACTGGCTGCGAATAATACCCTGATGGCCTGTGTTAAACACTTTGCCTTATATGGTGCGCCAGAAGGTGGCCGGGATTATAATTCGGTAGATATGAGCCGCAATCGTATGTACAACGAATACCTCCCTCCTTATAAAGCGGCAGTAGATGCTGGGGTTGCTTCGGTAATGAGTTCATTCAATGATATTGATGGGGTTCCTGCTACCGGTAATCGCTGGTTGTTAACCGACTTGCTGCGCAAACAATGGAGGTTTAACGGATTTGTAGTGAGCGATTATACCTCACTCAGCGAAATGATAAACCATGGATCGGGTAATCTGCAGGAAGTATCTGCACAGGCATTGAATGCAGGTCTGGATATGGATATGGTTGCGGAAGGTTTATTAAATACCCTCTCACAATCACTGAAAGAGAAAAAAGTAACCCTAGCGCAAATTGATGCTGCCTGTCGCAATATTCTGGTAGCAAAATATAAACTGGGTTTATTCGATCAGCCCTATAAAACCATGGATGCAGCCCGAGCCAAAGCCACTATTTTAAGTGCAGAGAACCGTGCTTTTGCCAGAGAAGTGGCAACCCAGAGTTTCGTGTTATTGAAAAACAATCAACAAGCCTTGCCACTGGCCGCTAAAGGAAGCCTTGCACTGATTGGTCCGCTGGCTAGTGATAAAAGTAATATGCTCGGTACCTGGGCAGTAAGCGGTGATCCGCAATTATCTATACCTGTATTAGAGGGAATGAAGCAGGTAGCGGGTACTGGCGTTACCATTCAATATGCAAAAGGGGCAAATATAACCGACGACCCTGCATTGGCTGCCCGTGCCAATGTATTTGGAATGCGTGCTGAAATTGATGCCCGTACCCCAGAGGTAATGTTAGAGGAAGCCCTACAATTAGCAAGGGCTTCCGATAAAGTGGTTGTAGTAGTTGGAGAGGCATCAGAAATGAGCGGAGAGGCTGCCAGTCGCGCTGATATTACACTGCCAGCATCACAACAAAAATTATTGAAAGCCTTGTATGCAACTGGCAAACCGGTAGTGGTGGTTAACATGAGTGGTCGTCCGCTGGTACTAACCGGACTAACCGAAGGAGCCGCTGCCATTCTTCAAGTATGGCATCCCGGAATAGAAGCTGGCTATGCAATAGCAGACGTGTTATTTGGAAAAGTAAATCCATCCGGCAAACTCACCATGAGTTTTCCGGTAGCAGTAGGGCAAATCCCCGTTTACTACTCACAAAAAAATACCGGTCGCCCGCAAAGTCCGGATAATAAGTTCAGCAGTAAATACTTGGATATTCCCAATGAGCCTCTATTTCCTTTCGGGTATGGACTTACCTACAGCACCATCGAATACGGGAAACCGGTTCTGAGTGGAACCACCTTAACCAATAAGGACTCCCTTACTGTAAAAATTCGGGTAACCAATGCTGGAAAATATGATGCGCGTGAAGTGGTGCAATGTTATGTGCAAGACAAAGTGCGCAGCATTACTCCACCAGCAAAAGAGCTAAAGGCATTTCAAAAGGTATCTCTAAAGGCTGGAGAAACTAAGGAAGTGGTTTTTACAATTACTGAGCGAATGCTGGCATTCTGGAATGCCAACTTAAACTATGTGTCTGAGCCGGGCGAATTTAATGTGATGGTTGGAGGCAATAGTCGGGATGTACAGGCAGTTGGCTTTACTTTAAAAAACTAATAGCCTGCATTATTTATTGGTCGGATAATCCATATCGGCTGTTTAACGAAAACAAGGTATCTGCCGAATAGGTTTCCTTACTTACCATAGATAGTTGCTCTGCCAGCAATTGCTTTTTGTGTTGCAGGGTAGCCTGGTTATTGCTTAACAATTGGATTCCTTTTTCATCAGGTGTGCTGGTTAATTGATGGATGGAATGTATTACTTCCTCCATCTGTTGTAACACGGCGGTTATCTGATTGGGCAGCCAGGTAGTTATGGGGGTACCACCGGTAGCTTTTGCATAAGGGGTATTCGCCATAATATACTTCTGAACAAATTGCCAGTGGCCATTTCTAAAATGATAAATCTGTTCTAAAATTCCAAGCAATCGGGTTAATCCGGTTACCAATTTGTGTTCGGATAAATACCCTGCCAATCCTTTGGGGTGAACCTGTTTTACCTGTTCTTCTAAGTCAATAAAAAAAGACTGCACACATTGTGGGCGATACTTTCTAAGATCCAGCAGATAGTCGGTCAGTTCATTTTTCAGATAATGCCGAGCAACACCCGAAAAAATATCTTCCATGGGTATGATATCATCTTGCGCCCCGGTTTGTCCCCTGAATTGTTGGGGGGTATCCCATACCCCTGTATAGGTTACGCCTTCCCCAAAAATTTCCTCATTCCCCTTTATGCCCATAATAAAAACCCGGAAGTCGTTATAGTGCTGCCATCTAGAGGCCTTCCACATTTCTTTTCTGCGGATATTCATTTGCGTGAGGGTTTCTAGGTTCTTGTCTAACCCCTCTTCCACGCCCACATATGCATTCGATTCAACTGATTCGAGTGTTTCTAAAACGGAGCCAACCAGGTTGGGTGAAAATTGATTGATATCGATATGCAATAAAATAAAGCCAGCTTCATCTGGCTGGCCCGAAAATTTAACGCACATGCTTAGGTTATCCCATTCGAGATTTCCCTCCGGATTTATTTTGTGATAGTTGCCAAGCGAATATCCGTAGTGATAATCCATCCATGGAAAAACTTTTAATTTTTCGGAAACCGCTACAAAGGGTTGGGCAATGTTGGCTGGTAACACGTTATTGGCTTTACCATAGGAACCCGTTTGTTTAAAATGTTGAAAAGCCGGCTCCAGTGTATAGGCAGATGTTAGAAAGGCATAGCCTCTGAACAATGCCTGAATGATGCAGATATCACTTTCTTCTTTTACTTGCGCTAAATAGTTGGGAATTTGGTTAGCTACTTCCTGAATTTTGCCTGGGAAGTGAAGGTAGCCGGGCTCTCCGTTACTAAGTTGTACCGGCATTTTATCCAATACTGCTTGCAGTGCCTCATAAGTTGGCGGTAAGGTTACCAGGGGTGGAACAGCCGGCAAAAAACCATGCGCGGCGCTTACATCAAAAAATCCATCGGTATAAGACGTGTGCAATGATTTCATAGCAGGCTATTGAGCAATATTTTGACACAAATATATTTGTTTATACCTAAAACAACCCTGCCAAATAGAGGATTATGCGTATAAAGGTTATAAACTATTGTATGGTAAACACCATAGCCGTTTTCGCAGGGATAGAAATGGGTTGCGAAAGGGCAAATTTTTCGGAACTAAAAATAGGCTGCGCGATGGATTTGTTATGCAAGATTTCTTTCATTCTTCCGGTATTCAGTTGCGCCGTTTCGTTGTTCCGATTCATCACCACCATAAGGGTTTCCTGTAGGTTATAGCGGAAGTAAACATACAGCCCTTCAAAAGGAGCAAAATGAAGCGTAGCACCTGAAGTGATTGCCGGATGATTTTTTCGCCAGTTGAGCATTTTTTTCATGAAAGATTGCATGTCTAGTTGTGCCGGTGTTAAACCTATGCCGGTAAATCCATTTGCCGAATCTGCTTTCCAGCCGCCTGGGAAATCAATTCGAATATAACCATGGTCGTTGGGGTGTTTGCTATTGGTTGCTAAAATTTCGGTGCCATATAAAAACTGGGGGATGCCACGCATCGTTACTAAATAGGTAATCCCCATTTTAGTAAGGGCAACATCCTCTTTCATCTGGGTGAACAGGCGATCCATATCGTGGTTATCGCCAAAAATTAGCATTTGATTCGGATTCGCATAGGCAAAATCATTCGCCAGTGCCTCATACATCCGTGTAAAACCGGTTGAGGAATAAGGCCGTTCCTGTTCGCGGATTCCTTCGGTAAGGGCTTGTTGTAGGGGGAAGTCCATAACAGTATTTAAGCAACTTTTGTAACCATCGTGATTAACTTTTCCTTGTTGCCAGTAAGATTCAATCAGCGGATTGTAGCTCCACTCTTCCCCTACCATACTAAAGCGGGGATATTCTTCCATGATTCGGCAACTCCATTTTTGTAAAAAGTTTTTATTGCTGTATCCATAGGTGTCTTGCCGGATGCCGCCCAGCTGCAGGGTTTCGGTATACCAGATACTTCTTTCTATGAGGTAGTTGGCCATGAATGGATTTTCACTATTCAGGTCGGGCATCGTTTTATCAAACCACCCACGCGTCATCAGGTCTTTATCGTATTCAGCTGCATAAGGGTCTTGGTTGGTAGTTCTTCGGTGGGTACTTAGCTGAAAAGAATCAACTTTGTTGATCCAGTTAGTAAAAGGCAAGTCTTTCATCCACCAATGTTCGCTGCCACAGTGATTGAGCACTTCATCAAAAATTAGTTTGATTCCTTTTTCTTTTGCCTTTACAGATAGTTCTATGTAATCATCCATAGTGCCATACCGGGGATCTACTTTATAATGGTGGGTGATAGAATATCCATGGTAAGAATATCCGGCCATATTGTTTTCCATCATGGGCGTACACCAGATGGCTGTGAACCCCATTTTTTGAATATAATCAAGTTGGTTGATAATGCCCCGAATATCTCCGCCATGTCTTCCGCCGGGGCGTGTTCGGTTTACCTGGCTTTCTTTCAATCCGGCAACCACATCATTGCTGGTATCGCCATTGGCAAAACGATCGGGCATAATCAGGTAAACCACATCGGAAGCCGTAAAACCCTTGAACTGATTGGGATCTTGCTTGCGTGCCAATAATGTGTAAGGGTAAGTGGCAATGGTTTTACCATTTTTTTTAAAACGAATGGAAAGGGTTCCGGGTCTGGCGGAGGGCTGAATGAACAGGTCGATAAACAGATAATTTTTACTGTCTGCCCTGTGAACCTTTTCAATAGATACGCCGGGATATTGTATAAACGGGGTGGTGGTTCCGATGTCTGCTCCATTTACCAATATTTGCACCCGTGGATTTTTCATGCCAATGAACCAGTTTAAGGGTTCTACATGGTTTATTTGTGCTTGTAAGCTTTCAAACAGAAACAGGCTGCTGATAAGGAAGCAACCTAGGATGTATTTTTTCATGGCAGGGGAATTGCAGTATTAAATAGTAGTTTTTTAGTGAGGTGGAACAAGTTTACAGGTACTTTTTTACTCATTGCTTCAACAAGATTAATTATTTTTTGAAAACTAATGTGTTTTTGGTACATATTTGTATTTTAGTAAAACGATTACTAGCTATTTATGAAAAAGACCCTACTCTTATTTTTATGCATCTGTATATATAGTATTCAGGTGCAGGGTCAATTGTTAACGGGTTCGGTAGTATTCCCCACAGATACCGATAATTTATCTATCACAGTGGATGCTTCGAAGGGGAATGGGGGGTTAAACAATTATGGGTCACTGAATGATGTGTACGTTCATACAGGGGTAATTACCAATCTGAGTACCAGCGGCAGCGACTGGAAATATGTTAAACTGGGTAGCCAAAGTCCCTGGGGCAAAACCTTGCCCGAATTGCAGGCAGTTTCTGTAGGTAATAATCGCTGGAGATATGATATTACAAATATCCGGGCGTTTTATGGGGTACCTGCGGGAGAAACCATCCTTAAGATTGCTATTTTATTTCGCAATGGCAATGGCACGCTTAAACAGGCGAATATAGACGGGTCGGATATGTATTTGCCGGTGTACACTTCCAATCTGGCCATTCGTTTTACCCAGCCATTTATACAACCCACTTTTGTGCCGGTTTCGGAGCCTATCAGTAAGCAGGTGGGTGACAATATTTCGGTGGTAGCACAGGCAAATACCTCGGCTAATTTCACTTTATATTATAATGGATCGGTTGTGCAAACCGCTACCAGCGTAACTTCTGTGGCTGCTACTCCCACAATAACCCAATCGGGGAATCAAGAATTGGTTGCGGAGGCGGTTAAGGGAAGTGTTACGGTTCGGGATACCATCAAATTTTTTGTGTCGGGCTCCAATAATATTGCACCATTGCCGGCGGGGGTTAGAGATGGAATTAATTATGAAGCGGGCAATACGGCTGCTACGTTGGTATTATTTGCACCCGGTAAAAATCGGGTTTCTGTAATTGGAGAATTTCCGGGCAGCAACTGGATAGAGCAGACCGCCTTTGCCATGAATAAAACGCCCGATGGAAATTATTGGTGGCTGCGCCTTACCGGATTAACCCCGGGCACCGAATATGCTTTTCAATACCTGGTAGATGGAAATCTGCGCGTAGCGGATCCGTATTCCGAAAAAATTCTAGATCCCTGGAATGATGGAAGTATTTCGGCAGCTACTTTTCCTAATCTCAAAGCCTATCCTACCGGCAAAACCACGGGGATAGTTGGTATACTTCAAACTGCCCCCCCCGCATACAACTGGGCGGTAACCAATTTTGCCCGTCCCGATAAGCGATCGTTGATAATTTACGAATTGCTGGTACGTGATTTTGTGTTGGCCCACGACTGGAAAACGATTCGCGATACCCTCAACTACCTGCAGCGATTGGGTATTAATGCTATCGAGTTGATGCCGGTAAATGAGTTTGATGGCAATGAGAGCTGGGGATATAATCCGGCTTTCTTTTTAGCACCCGACAAATATTATGGTACGGCCAATGCACTGAAAGAATTTATAGATACTTGTCATAAAAGGGGCATTGCTGTTTTGTTGGATGTAGTATTAAATCATACTACCGGAAATAGTCCGCTGGCAGCTCTTTATTGGAATACTTCCCTTAATCAGCCTGCTGCCAATAATCCCTGGTTAAATGAAACGGCCCGACATCCTTTTAATGTATTCCACGATTTTAACCACGAATCGCTGGCTACCAGGTATTTCAGCAACCGGGTGATAGAATATTGGCTGAAAGAATTTAAAGTGGATGGCTATCGGTTCGATTTGTCTAAAGGATTTACCCAAGTAAATTCTGGATCGAATGTAGCTTTATGGGGTCAATATGATGCCAGTCGCGTAGCCATTTGGAAAAGGTATTATGATACCATGCAGGCAAAGGCACCCGGCAGCTATGCAATTCTCGAACATTTTGCTGCCAATTCTGAGGAAGTGGAATTGAGTAACTATGGAATGTTATTATGGGGAAATAACACCTATAATTATCAGGAAGCGGCAATGGGATTTCTTCCGAATAGCAATTTTGAGGGAAGCATTTTTACCAGTCGCGGATGGGCACAACCTCATTTGGTTGGGTATATGGAAAGTCACGACGAAGAGCGGCTCATGTATAAGAACAATCAGTTCGGTAATTCGGCGGGTAGTTATAATACGCGAACCTTAGCTACTGCACTAAAGCGAATGGAGTTAACAGCAGCATTTGGCTTTTTAACGCCCGGGCCTAAAATGATTTGGCAATTTGGGGAGTTGGGCTATGATTTTTCTATCAACTATTGTACGGATGGAACTGTGAATGCCAACTGTCGCACTGGCAATAAGCCTATTCGGTGGGATTATCGCTTGCAGCCCGAGCGGCAGGCATTGTTTACGGTATATAGTAAGCTGAATCAATTGCGCACCCATCCCATGTACCGTAATAATTTTACCTCCAATCGAATCACCTATTCTTTGGGGGGTGCCTTTAAATGGATGCAGCTGGTAACCGATACTTCTAATATATGTGTGTTGGGAAATTTCGATGTAGGCCCGGCAACTGCGAATGTTACATTTCCGAATAGCGGCACTTGGTTCGAGCATATTAATGGGGAAACATTTACTGCAACGGGAGCGGCCCAATCTATTACACTGCAGCCCGGCGAATACAAGGTTTACCTGAGCCGAAAGCTAACCAGTACGGGACCGATAACAGCAATTCGCAACAATTTATCTGAGGCTGATGCTGGGTTTCAGGTTCGGTTATTTCCTAATCCGGTAAATAAACGGGCAATTTATGAGATAGAAGTGAAGGTGCCTGGTAAAATCACCACCGAGCTGTTAACAGCGGATGGTAGGCAACTAAAGGTGTTATTTTCTGGAAAACTCACTGCTGGCAAGCATTCCATGGCATTAGGAACGGCCATAGATCAGTTGCCGCCGGCCCACTATATTCTTTCTGTAAAAAACTCTTCGGCAACCCGTTCAATTCATTTTATATTGCCCTAATTTGGTTCATTATGTCGGAAAGGATTATCAAAGCATTTAAAAATGCAGCTATTGAGAAAAAGAATCGGCAGGACTATTTTAATATAGCCGTGTCGGTAGATTGTGTGATTTTCGGGTACGATAATCATGAGTTATATGTGCTGCTGATGCAATCGGATTTAGAAGAGTTTCAGGGATTGAATTCCTTGTTAGGAGATTTAGTAAGGCCCAGTGAAGATTTAACCGAGGCATCGTTTCGAATTTTATGGGAAAGAACCGGCTTGCAAAATGTTTACCTCGAGCAGGTGCATACTTTTGGAAAAGTTTGTCGGCACCCGTCTGGACGGGTAATTACTACGGCTTATTTTTCGTTAATTGATATGCAACATCAGCAGTTGAATATTGCTGAACATCAATTAGACTGGTATCCGGTGCGTAAAGTAAAGCGACTGGCTTTTGATCACCTAGAAATTCTGCAACTTTGTTTACAACAATTGCAACAAAAAGTAATGGAGCGCCCCGTTGTTTTTCATCTTTTACCCCCACTGTTTTCGCTCAGGGAATTACAGTCTGTATTTGAAGCTATTTTGGGGATTGAATTAGATCGGCGCAATTTTAGAAAAAAGATTGCTATAAAAGATTGGATTATAGATACCAATACATTAGAAAAAGAAGTAAATCATCGACCGGGTAAATTATATAAGCTCAAGGCCGGTTTGGTGAACAACTTTCGGCCCTATCAATAGGCTGGGGAAGGGATAATTATGGGATTTCTCCTATCGTTAAACAGAAGTACAAATAGTGCGAAAAAAATTTGATAAGTAATAAAATATGCTTATTCTTGTTTATTGTGAACACGTAGGTTAGTGTAGTAAGTACATACCTATGAGTTTACAAGCCATTTTTGAAAAATTAAACGATTGCTTATGTTATGGTTGAATGTACGCAGAACAATTCTTTTTGTACTCTCAATGCTAGTTGTGCAAATTACGTTTGCGCAAAACAAGGTTGTCACCGGCCGGGTAACGGATGCTGCTGGGGCGCCAGTTGTAGGTGCCAGCGTTGTGGCTAAGGGTACTTCGCAGGGGGTAGTTACCACTGATGCTGGCCGTTTTACTATTTCGGTTGCACCCACAGTTACAACGTTGGTTGTTTCATCAACAGGATTTACTGCTCAGGAAGTATCGATTGCCAGCACAGGCGAAGTGTCGGTTGCTTTAGTCAGTTCTTCTTCCAATTTAGGAGAGGTAGTGGTGGTTGCATATGGAACGCGCCGCAAATCAGATTTAACAGGTGCGGTAACTTCAGTGGGCCCCAAAGAATTTCAGAAGGGAAATATTAACTCTGCCGAGCAGTTGCTGGTGGGTAAGGTTGCCGGCTTATCGGTAACCACCGGAGGCGGTGCTGCCGGAGGCGGAAGCCGTATCCGTATTCGTGGTGGTGCATCGCTGAATGCCAGCAACGATCCGCTGATTGTGATTGATGGAGTTCCGGTAGAAGGAAATGGTATTGCCGGATCTGCCAACTTACTAAATACCATCAACCCAAATGATATCGAATCTATTACTGTTTTAAAAGATGCTTCTGCAGCTGCCCTGTATGGTTCTCGTGCATCTAATGGGGTATTGATTGTTACCACTAAAAGAGGAACAAAGGGAAAGGTTCGTTACAATTACAATAATGTGTTTGCACTAGGTACCATCGTAAACACGGTGCCGGTGTTAACAGGAGACGAAGTAAGATCCATTGTAAATGCCGATGCAGCTGCAACCGGAAATAATACGTATAAAAATTTATTGGGTACAGCCAGCACCGATTGGCAGAAGGAAATTTATCAAACTGCACCCAGTTTTGATAATACGGTTAGCGCTTCCGGGAGTTTGGGTAATATGCCTTTCAGAGCGTCATTGGGTTATTTAACGCAGGATGGGATTCTTAAGACCAACAACTTTAATCGTTTAACGGGTACTTTAAATTTGTCGCCTAAATTGTTGAACGATCATTTGTCCATCAACTTGAATTTAAAAGGATCTCAAACCAAGAATCGTTTTGCCAATGAAGGCGCTATTGGAAGTGCCGTATCCTTCGACCCCACCAAGCCGGTTTTTTCCGGTAATAAAAACTGGGGGGGATATTACGAGTGGCTGCAGCCGAATGGATTGCCGGTTGACTTATCTTCTAGAAATCCAGTTGCCCTTTTGGATCTCAGAGACGATCGGTCTACAGTTTCCCGGTTTATCGGAAATGTGCAGATGGATTATAAATTACATTTCTTGCCCGACCTGCATGTATTGGTGAACCTGGGCCTTGACCAATCATCCGGACATGGTAACAACAATATTGATTCCGTATCTGCCACCAACTATAAAACCGGTGGTATAAAGAGTCATTATCAGCAGCAAAAAGTAAACCAGCTGGCGGATGTATCCCTATTCTATTCAAAAGAGTTAAAAAGTATCAAGGGTAAGATTGATGTATTGGTGGGGCATAGCTATCAGAGTTTTCTCACCAAGGTTACCAATAATGCTTCTTTCAGCTATCGGGCAATTGCCGATCCTACCCGTCCTGCCAAGCGGGATACTATTCAGGGTTCTGAGCCAGTATTCTTAACCGATCGGCCGGAATACCGACTGGAGAGCTATTTTGGACGAGTAAACTTTTCGCTACAGGATAAATATTTACTTACGGCAACCATTCGTTCGGATGCCAGTTCTAAATTAAATCCGAACGATAGAACGGGTTATTTCCCATCACTGGCTTTTGCCTGGAAGGTGAAGGAAGATTTATTTAAGAATACCCGCCAGTTGAATGAACTGAAGTTACGTATT
The DNA here is from genome assembly GCA_945870985.1 of Chitinophaga pinensis. Lineage (GTDB taxonomy): Bacteria > Bacteroidota > Bacteroidia > Chitinophagales > Chitinophagaceae > Sediminibacterium > Sediminibacterium pinensis_C. The sequence goes on along the minus strand of CAMBUH010000004.1, from coordinate 3,622 downwards.
GGCTGGGGAACTACTGGTCAGCAGGATGGAATTGGATTTTATTCTTATATCCCCCGTTACTCCAGAGGTACACCTACTGCCTCCTACCAGTTTGGCAACACTTTTGTAAGCTACCTGCGCCCTGAAGGATATGATCCTTCTATCCGCTGGGAGTCTACTACAACCACTAACCTTGGTTTAGACTTCGGTTTATTCCAAAACAGGGTAACTGGTTCGATTGATTATTATCAGCGGAATACCAAAGACTTGTTGGCCAATGTAGCTGTAGCAGCGGGTGCTAACTTTGTAAATGAGATAGTAACCAACGTAGGAAATATTGAAAGCAAAGGGTTGGAAATTAACTTGAATACAGCCATCATTCGTAAGAATGACTTGACTTGGGATTTGGGTATGAACTTCACTTACAATAAAGCTACTATCACCAATTTATTAAAGAATCCCGATCCAAATTTTAAAGGGCAGGATGTAACCTTTATTGGTGGGGGAACCGGAAACAGTATTGGTATACATTCAGTTGGATATGCGCCCAATTCGTTTTTCATGTATAAGCAGATCTATAATAAAAATGGGGACCCAATTGAAGGTTTGTACGAAGACATCAACCGCGATGGCATCATCAATAATGATGATCGTACCATTTATCAGAAGCCAGCTGCCGATGTATTGGTAGGTTTCAATACGCAGGTTACTTATAAGAAGTTTTCTGCCAGTATTGCCGGCCACGGTTCTTTTGGCAATTACTTGTATAACAACGTGAACTCGAATAATGGTGTATTACGCGCCATTAAAAATCCGATTAACTTTATTGGTAATGCAACCCGTGATTATCTTACAACCCGATTTGATAACAACCGCTATTTGTCTGATTACTATATAGACAATGCTTCTTTTTTCCGGATAGACAATATCAATTTTGGATATAATGTAGGCGGGGTGTTTAAGAACAAAGCTTCTTTGCGCGTGAATGCCAGCATTCAGAATGTGCTGGTGATTACCAAGTATGGCGGATTGGATCCAGAAAATGCCGGGGATGGCGGAGTGGATAACAATATCTATCCAAGACCTCGTGTTTTTTCTTTGGGAATCAATCTCGATTTTTAATTGCTAAAATATTTGTGTTATGAAATATACCATGATAAAAAATACACTGTTCGCTCTCGCCGCCGGGGTGATGCTATATTCCTGCTCTAAGAAGCTGGATTTGTTTCCACAGAATGATTTTACTTCTCAGAATGCTTATGCAAATACACAGGGATATTTGTCTGTATTGGCTAAGGTGTACGGAGGGCTAGCTACTACTGGTAATGTGGGTCCTGCCGGGGCTTCTGATATTCAGGGTTTGGATGAGGGGTCTCAGTCGCCCTTTATCCGGGGCTTCTTTAATTGCCAAGAATTGCCTACTGATGAAGCGGTAGTTGCCTGGAACGACCAAACCATTAAAGATTTTCATAATCTCAGCTGGTCTAGTTCCGACCCTTTTCTAAAGGGTATCTATGCACGCTTGGTGTATAATGTAATGGTGGCCAATGAATACTTGCGGGAATCTACGGATGAAAAGTTAGCTTCTCGTGGCATCTCTGCAACTGATGCGGCTAATATTAAATCATCCCGTGCAGAAGCTCGTTTTATTCGGGCGTTTAATTATTGGGTGATGATGGATTTGTTTGGTCGCTCTACTTTTATTGACGAAACCAATACCGTAGGTACTACTTTACCCAAAGAAAGAACTCGTGCCGAAATGTTTACGTATGTGGAGGGGGAATTAAAAGCCATTGAAACCGAATTAAAAGCACCGCGTACAATTGAATATGGACGGGTAGATCAGGGGGCATGCTGGGCATTGTTGGCAAGGGTATATTTGAATGCGCAGGTATACACCGGAACAGCCCGTTTTACGGATGCCATTACCTATTCACAGAAAGTAATCAATGGTGGGTACACCCTACACAACAATTACCGGGAACTGTTTATGGCAGATAATAATAAGCGTACCAGTGAAATCATTTTTGCAGTGAATTGTGATGGTTTGCGAACAAAATCTTACGGTAACACTTCCTTTTTTGTGCACGCAGCTGCTGGAGACGACGCCAACGATTTTGGAGTGGGTGGCGGCTGGTATGGGTATCGCGCTACCAAGGGTTTGGCTGATAGATTCAGCGATTTAACCGGCGTAACCGATAAGCGGGCCATGTTTATTACCAGTGCCTTTGGTGTAAGCCCCGCCCAGATTGCCATCAGTGATGTAAGTAATTTCGGTAACGGCCTACACGTAAATAAATACAGAAATATCCGTTCCGATGGATTAGGTGTATCGGATGTGAACCGTGATTTTTCGGATATTGATTTTCCGGTATTCCGTTTATCAGAAATGTATTTGATTTATGCAGAGTCAGTTTTACGTGGTGGAACCGGTGGAGATGCTACAACTGCCCTAGCACATGTAAACCGAATCCGTCAGCGTGCTTTTGGCAATAATTCAGGTGATATCACTTCAGCTCAGCTGAATATTGATTATATTTTGGATGAAAGAGCTCGTGAATTATACTGGGAAGGACACCGCAGAACCGATTTGATCCGTTATGGCCGCTTAACTACCGGTACCTATCTCTGGCCTTGGAAAGGAGGCGTTGCCTCTGGCACTTCAGTAGATAGTAAGTATAACATTTTTCCAATACCAGCTTCCAATAGAACTGCTAATCCAAACCTAACCCAAAACCCCGGCTATTAATCTAACCGATAAAAAATTCTGTTATGAAAAAAATATATTCCATCCTTGCGGGAACACTCTTACTGGCAGGTACGCTGGTAAGTTGTAAGAAGGAAGAAAACCGGATTACCTTTGAAGGAGGTACCAATCCGGTATTAACTGCTAATTCACTTGCACCCCGTGTACTGGCGATTGCCAACCGGGATGTATTAGCGCTGAAATTAAACTGGACGAATCCTGATTATCGTTTTACAACAGGTGTTAGTTCGCAAGATGTGAACTACCTGGTGCAAATTGATCTGGAGGGCGCCAATTTTCGCGGTGCTAAAAAGTATGAGAAGGCCGTTGCGAAAGATTTATCGATTAGCATGTCAACCGGCGAGTTGAATACTGCCTTGTTATCGATGGATTTGCCAGAAAATGTGGCCCATAAATTAGAAGTACGGGTAATTGCTACCCTCATAAACGGCACCGTTCCTCTTCCTTCCAATGTATTGAAGATTACGGTTACTCCTTATCTGGATGTGGTGTACCCCGTGCCTGCCAACCTATATATTACGGGTGCTGCCACTCCGGGAAACTGGATGGGCGGTGGTGATCCCGAATTAACCAGTCAGAAGTTTACTAAAATTTCCAGTTCTGAATTCCAGATTAATAGTTTAAATATGAAAGCCGGTCAGGGATTCCTGTTTGTGCCTGTGTATGGTAACTGGAGTAATAAATATGGATTTACCGGTGCTGGCCTTGGTAATAATCCTGATGGAGATAATTTTAAACCCGATGGAAGCGACATTATTTCTCCTGCTGTAGCGGGTAATTACCGGATTAATGTGAGTTTTAAAACGGGCAAATTCACTTTCACCAAATTATAATCCAGCACACTATAAAAATTGCTGTTATGAAAAAAATATATCA
>CAMBUH010000003.1 GCA_945870985.1 Chitinophaga pinensis | reverse complement strand
TGCAGCGCCTCCTTGGTTGATTTTACCCAAAATTCATCAATCCGCTCCACCAGCCTAGCCCTCTGCTCCTCCGAAAGTTTTTGATACATCGGCCACGCCTGTAACTTTTCTGTTTAAAAGGAGGTATAAGAGTCGATGATTATTCAGTATGGTCTAATGCGGAGGCGTCGCTCCACATTTCTTCCAGTTTATAAAATTTACGTGCATCGGGATGCATTACATGCACCACCACATTCACATAATCAATCAGCACCCACTGTAAAGCTTGGCGGCCCTCATGTTTGTAGGGCATTTCATCGCAATCCTGCTTCACCTGAAATTCCACTTCATCGCAAATGGCTTTTACTTGGGTGGTACTGGAGGCTTCACAAACAATAAAAAAATCAGCAGAGGCTTCAGGAATTTTTCTCAAATCGAGGCTTACCACTTTATCACCCTTTTTATTCTGAATGGCTCGTATAATCGACTTGATGATTTTTGAATTGCGGTTGAGCCGGGTGATTGTATTTTTTTTTCGGCTATTTAATACAGAAAGCGTTTCCAATAAATTTCTATGTTTTGTTAATGAATATCGGTTGATTTTGGGCTCCTAGAATATTTCTTCCCAACTTGCAGGAAAACTGAAAGCCCAATAGCTACCTTTACAAAAATACTACTTCTTTGCTACCTGCCCACGTTAAAAGTCCTATTGGCACGCCGTTCATCATTTTACCGGAAATAGATAGTACCAATAGGTATGCCAAAAACCAAATTGCCAGCAAATTGGCCGACCATGGTGCGGTGTATTTCGCTCACAATCAATTAGAAGGAAAGGGGCGTATGGGTAAACGGTGGACCAGTGAGCCGGGTAAAAACATACTGATGTCGGTATTGATAAACACTTTTCTGCAAAAAAACAGGTCTTTACCCGGACTCAACCAATGGGTTTCGGTTGCTTGTTACGATTTTTTAAGCCAATATGCCGGAGAAGAAACCCGTATCAAATGGCCGAACGACCTTTACTGGCGTGACAAAAAGGCAGGTGGAATTTTGATTGAAAATACCTGGAGGGGGGAATTGTGGAACTGGGCAATTATTGGAATAGGACTGAATATCAATCAATCGCATTTTGAGGAGGGGGTAGGACAACCTGTTTCTTTGCAACAAATTACCGGAAAAGTTCACCCGCCCGTTGAACTGGCAAAAGAGTTATGTACCTGTTTAGAATTTCGTTATCAGCAATGGATAAACCAACACGAGGAGGAAATGCTGGAGGCTTATAACCAGCGCTTATATAAAAAAAACCAGTGGGTTAATTTTGCTGTAAACGGAAAAGAACTAGCCGGCATACCAATTGCGGTTACTATTGCCGGCGAATTGGTGATCAAAGACGAAAAAGGATCAACACAATGTCTCACGCAGGCACAATGGCTGTAGTAAAAAATCATTATGGATACAATTCGGCTTACTCAATTTTCTTCTGCAGCAGGTTGCGGGTGTAAAATGGCACCGGCGGCTTTAGAAAGTATTTTACAAAACAGTCGCACTACCAATCAATGTAAGGAATTGCTGGTTGGCAACGAAAGCAGTGATGATGCGGCCGTTTACGATTGGGGGGATGGTACTGGATTAGTAAGCACCACCGACTTTTTTACTCCGATTGTGGATGACGCCTTTCTATTTGGCAAAATTGCTGCTGCCAACGCCATCAGTGATGTGTATGCTATGGGCGGGAAACCCTTACTGGCATTGGCTATTCTAGCCTGGCCCCTAGAAAAACTAGGCCCAGAACTGGCCAAAGCAGTGATGGCCGGCGCCAGAGAAACCTGTAGTGAAGCGGGTATACCCTTGGCGGGCGGACATAGCATAGACAGCACAGAACCCGTATTCGGACTCGCAGTTTCGGGGCGGGTAACGCTTGCCGATATGAAGAAAAATAATACCGCCCAGGCCGGCGACTACCTGCTATTAACCAAGCCGCTGGGGGTAGGCATTTTATCTACTGCAGAAAAAAGAGGAGTAATTAAGCCGGAGCATATAGAAGATTTTCACCACCAACTCGGAATGCTCAATTCGGTTGGGTATGGGCTGGGTAAAATACCGGGTGTGCATGCGTTAACCGATGTTACCGGATTTGGCCTGATGGGTCATTTAATTGAAATGGCTGAAGGAAGTGGGTTGGGCGCTGAATTGTATTACTCAAAAGTGCCTATTCTCTCCTCTGTTCCGGCTTACCTGAGTGAGCGAATAGTGCCGGATGCTACTTACCGAAACTGGAATGCATATCAGAAAAAAGTGGCTTTTGGCCCGGGAGTGAATGTGATGGAAGCCTTTACTGTTTTACCCGATCCGCAAACCAATGGGGGATTGTTGATAGCGGTAAGTGCCGATGCGCTGGAGCAAGTGTTATCCCTGCTGCAATCAGTAGGCATCCATTGTTGTAATGAGCCTATAGGCAGAATAACAGCAGCAGGTGAAAAATGTATCCAAGTATTGGCGTGATTTACAGGGGCAGTTGGTTGATGCCAGTTGCCAACTCAATATCCTTTTCAGATACAGTATTGCCTGCATCGTGCGTGGTTAGCCAAACTTCTACTTGGGTATAGTTTTGTGCCCAGCGAGGATGGTGATTCATTGCTTCTGCCAACGCTGCCATTTTTGTAATAAATTGAAAGGCTTGCGCAAAGCTGCTAAAAACCATCTTACGATATAATTCATTTTGCTGAAGCGCCCAGCCATCGGGTAGATCATTTGATTGCATGTGCTTGTAGGTTAAATTAAGGAAGATTATAAAATCATGTTACCCTTGTTTTTTACCTGATCAATTGGCAACTCAACAATTAACTGAACTTCGGGTATCGACTTTACCACTTGCCGAATCCAGCTAACTGCCTCATCGGAGGCCAGGTCGCCTTTCATCAGCCACAAAAAATCCATGTGCCGGAATTCAGGAAGTAAATATTCTCCGTCGTAATGATTGTGATAAAGATAATGCATTAAAGAGCTATTAGGTTCGGCTGACTGGTAAACAGAAAAATAATAGGTGCGCTCTTTTCTTCTCATGGGGATTTCGTGCTCGGCATTTAGTCTAAACCGATATCCCAACTGTTGATTTAATAAAAGACAAAACTGGAAACACTTAAGCGGAGCCGTAATTCCCAGCAATCGGGTGCTGGCAAAAAAGTCTTCATTCATCCCCTCTGTATCCAGCTTCAGCTTCATATACTTATCTTAAAATTGAACTTCCACTTTCCGCTCTTCCGCACCTCTTTTATAGCGAAGGGTAGTTTTATCTCCTTTTTTAAACTTGCTCAAAGATTGCATATAGGCAGTTACATCAACAAACGAATACTCGCCCAGTTGCAGCAACACATCGCCTGCCTGTAATCCGATTTTTTCTGCCAGTTTGCCCGCGCTAACCCCATCTATGCGCATGCCGGTTCCGGTATAGCCATAATCTGGAATAACGCCGAGGCTTACAGAAAAGCCACTACTTCTGCCCATTTGAGGTTCGCGGGTTTTATTGAAGGGGAGTTTTCCTTTTGTGTCGGTAGCTTCAATCAGCCGATAAACCCAACGTACAATTTCTTCCTGTCCGGTATAATTTATTTTTTCCCAGTCGTCGGTAGCTTTGTGATAATCTGAATGGCTGCCGCTGAACAGAAATAATACCGGAATATCTTTTCGATAAAAGCTGGCATGATCACTGGGTCCGCTACCCGTGCTATCGTAATGAGTTACCAGGGGTGCAGAAGTAGTTGGCACCACTTCTGCCCAAACCGGAGAAGTGCCATATCCGCCAACTGTAAGTTTACGGGCAGTGTCGTATCTGCCTACCATATCCAAATTAATCATATAATTCGGCGAGATGGTTTTGGTAGGATATTCCAGCCAATATTTGCTGCCCAATAAACCTAACTCCTCGCCGGAGAAATTAAGAATCAGGTAGTTGTTTCCGGAAGGTGCCGATTTTTTCAACATGCGGGCAAGTTCAATCAGTGCTGCGGTACCGCTGGCGTTATCGTCGGCTCCATTATGAATCAATTTACCGGTATCCAGTGCGGTTTTATCTTCTCCATAGCCTAAATGGTCGTAATGTGCGCCTATAATTACGGTATTGGCTGCTTGGTTATTGATAAAGCCGGCAATATTTTTCCCTTTTCTTGCCCGATTAACAAAAGCAACCGACAGATCTAGGGTTACGGTAGCAGAGGGGTCGTTGAAATAAGCAGCCAGGGCGTTTTTAGTTAGATATATTATCGGCAGTTGCGCTGTGGCAGAAGAGTCGAATCTATTGTATTGAATATTGTCAGTAATGGATGAGCTGTTGTAAATGAATAAGGCTGTAGCCCCCTTTTGTGCAATCTTTTTGGCATGCTCCCGAATTGCCGAGTGCAGATCGAAATGGGGATTGGTTTTATTTTCGTCCAATACTTCCTTTATATCCCAAAACCAAGGCTCCCCGGATTCCTGTAAAGCCATCGCGGGCGATGCCTTTACATTGGCGGGTTTACTATAAGAAAGTGGAAAATACTCTTTTAGCAACACCAGCTGGTGATCTTCTACCACCAAATACGTGGAAGTATCTAATTGCTTTCCCTCATTTACTACAAATTCCTGCACATATCCATCGGTTCCGGCAGGCTCTAACGCCATTTTCCGATATTGATTAACAATATACTCTAGGGCTTTTTCTTCGCCCGGGGTTCCGGTTCTTCGCCCTTCGAGGCGATCGTCTGCCAAAAACTGAACATGAGCAGTTAATTGGGCAACTCTTTCATTTCGGGCATTCATTTCGGCCTGCAGTTTCTTTTTCTTGCTTTGTGCCATTAGTAACAGAGGCATTAAGAGCAAGCAGAGAAGATATTTTTTCATTCTTCAAAGGTACAATATGTACAATTATTACCCGAACAACCCAAAAGGTTAAAATGTTGCCCTATCCGATTGGGCGGATCGATTCTGTTCCCAATATCGTAACTGAACGCCCTTTTTTGCTGCTACTTTTGCAGGAATAATTTTTAATTGCCGAATCGTCCTTTACATATTGCCTTAGTTGGAAACCCGAATAGCGGTAAAACCTCCTTATTCAATGCGCTAACTGGGTTAAGTCAGCAGGTTGGAAATTTTCCGGGGGTTACGGTAGACAAAATGTTGGGTAAGATATCGTTAAACAAAGAACACAAAGCTTTTTTAATCGACTTGCCAGGTACTTACAGTTTATATCCCCGCCGGGAAGATGAGTGGGTGGCTTATAAAGTATTGATGGGTGCCGATCAGGAAGTGAAGGCCGACCTGGTATTGCTGGTGGCAGACGCCAGTAATTTGAAAAGGAACCTGTTATTTTGTTCGCAGATTATAGACCTCCACATTCCCGTTGTGATGGCGCTTACCATGAACGACCTGGCAGTAAAGCGAGACATTTATGTAGATGCGGCAGGATTATCGAAAGAATTACAAATTCCGGTAGTGGTGGTAAACCCCCGAAAAAACAAAGGCCTCACCGAACTAAAAAAAGTGCTGCTCGAAACAGCGGGGGCACGGGTTTCTCCGGCAATTGATGACCAACATTTTTATGATGCCCGCACAGAAGTAGGTGCTCCGGTGGAGGAAGTAAAAAAATTAATTCCCGCCATCAGTAATTATGCAGCACTGCATTACCTGATTCACCACGAATCCTTTCCACTTAGCAACCACGAGCAGCATGCAATAGAAAGCATAGAAAAAAAGTTTGCCTTTAACCCTACCAAAACACAGGCGGAAGAAATTGTTAATCGCTACGCACATATCCGGCAGGTATTAAAAAAACATGTTTCCGAACCCAATCCAATACAACAAAAAAAGTTTACAGAAAAGTTGGATAACCTGCTCTTGCATAGAACATGGGGTTATCTGATTTTGCTGGTTGTACTTTTTCTGTTGTTTCAAAGTGTTTTTTGGTTAGCGCAATTTCCTATGGACTTTATAGAATGGGCTTTTCAGCAGGCGGGCAGCTGGCTGAGCGTTCAACTACCCCAGGCATGGTGGAGCGACTTGTTAATCAATGGCTTTTTAGCCGGGTTAAGCGGCATTTTGGTTTTTATTCCTCAGATCATGATTTTGTTCGGATTGATAACCATGCTCGAAGATTCGGGATATATGGCACGAATTGGTTTTTTGAGTGACAAAATGATGCGAAAGGCGGGACTGAATGGAAAAAGTGTAATGCCATTGATAAGTGGATTTGCCTGCGCGGTTCCGGCCATCATGTCGGCTCGGGCTATTGAAAATAAAAAAGAAAGGTTGCTTACTATTCTGGTTACTCCACTGGTTAGTTGCAGTGCCAGATTGCCGGTGTACACGATATTAATATCCCTGGTAATTGATAATAAATATTATTTTGGATTTTTAAGTTTACAGGGTTTGGTGATGATGGGGCTTTACCTTGGCAGTGGCATGATGGCCTTGCTGATGAGCTATCTGATAAAGAGTTTTATAAAAATCAAGGAAAAAAGTTTTTTCATTTTGGAGTTGCCTATCTATCGGCCGCCACGGTGGAAAAACGTGTTGGTAACGATGGTAGGTAAGGCCCGCATTTTTGTTGCCGATGCTGGCAGGATTATCATGATGATCAGCTTAATTCTTTGGTTTTTATCCAGCTTTGGTCCGGGCAAAGAAATTGCAACCGTTAATGCGAAATACGAGCACCTAATTAAAGAATCCCCTGCGAGTAAATCACAGTTAAATAAACAGTGGTCTACAGAAAAATTACAGCATTCTTATGCTGGGCATCTGGGGAAAACCATTGAGCCGCTGATAGCGCCATTGGGGTATGACTGGAAAATTGGTATTGCCCTGATTACTTCCTTTGCGGCTAGGGAAGTATTTGTAGGCACGATGGCCACTTTGTATAGTGTAGAAGAAACGGATAACAACTCGCTACGAGCAAAAATGGCTGCGGCCAAACATGCTGATGGAAGTAAGGTTTATACTTTGCCCGCTGCTTTTTCTCTGCTTATTTTTTATATGCTGGCCATGCAATGTATGAGCACGCTGGCTGTGGTGAAAAGAGAAACCAAGAGTTGGAAGTGGCCTTTATTCCAGTTGGGATTTATGACCCTGCTGGCATATGGTATGAGCTGGCTGGTATATCAGCTGTTTTCTTAGTTATAGTATTTCCACAATAACTCACTAATCTTTCGGGTAAGTTCCCAAGCTTCATTGGTAGGTTCCCAGGAACGATCCTGATTATTTTTAGTAAAAATGCTAAAAACGTAGCTGCATTTTTTTCCATTCACAAATAAGAGTTCGCTTCGGCTGGCATCTACTGCGCCGCTTTTGCTGGCAATAAACACATCGGCCGGAATTCGAGAGATGGCTTCTTCATCCCAATAATTTCTGCTCATTAGTCGCAGCATTTTTTCGCTCGCATTATAACTGATTACTTCATGGTTGATGATTTTTTCTAATAGCATTCCCATTTCTCTGGGAGTGGTTTGGCCCCAACCCCACTTGATGCGCTGCTCTGTTCTCCCAGGCGTTCTGCTGTTCACGCGGGTATTGGGTAGCCCCAAGCTATCCATCAATTCATTGATGCGGGTGCCGGTGCCTGCTATCGACTGCAGCCAAAGGCTGGCGGTATTATCGCTGGTAGTAAGCATAAGCATCAGCACCTTACTTAACTCAATTTTTTCGTTGTTTTTAAATGAGCCGAGGATGTCTTCGCCATCGTACAGTAGCGAGTCTTTGTAAATAAGGGGTTGGTGGTAAGAAAGTTGACCGTCTTCTATTTTACGCATGATACCGGTAAGAATAGGAATCTTAACTATGCTGGCAGTAGGAAAAATCGTGTCGGCCTGAATGGCCACCTGACGATGGTTTTTTAGATTGTGCACGTAAATGCCAATGTCTCCTTTAAACCCGGCAATAAGCGATTGCAGTTGCTTTTCTAAAACAGGATCATTTTTTTGGGCTTCAGCAAATGAAAAACAAAGAAAGCAGATAAGCAGCAGGAATATCCGGATAGGCATAGCAATCAATTTAGCCCTAAGATACTATTGAAATGAAGTGCCTGCAAAAAAGAATACTCCCAGCCGCTGATATAAAAAATCAGGTTAGGAATTTTTTGCGGCAATGGCCGACTTTCTGAGATACTCTTTGTTGGGACTGTAAATAAACAGGCAGCTGCCGTTTTTAATCTGGTCGATAATGGGCTTAGAGAGATGTTGAGGTATGGCGGGGCAACCCTGGCTGCGACCGATAGATCCGCGCTGCTCGGCAACTTGCTCATTGACATACTCGGCACCGTGTACAACTATACCGCGACTGAGCGCATTGTCGTTAATACCCGACTCTTCTCCCTGCAAACGAAGAGAGGTTCCATGCTTCCCATTATACGTATCGCCGGTAACATAAAATCCAAGGCTCGACTGATTTGAATTCTGCCGATTAGAAAAATGGGTAGGAATATTGTTGCCGGAATTTTTTCCGTGAGAAGCATAGGTGTTGAACAATAATTTTCCCAGTTCCAAATCAATCACAAACATTCTTTTTTCTCCGGACGGAAGCGAGAAGTCAAGAATAGAGAGAATATTATCTTTTTTTATTTTCCCTTCTTTCAACAATGCATTCCAGCCATTCAGTGCATATTGAAAAGCTACCCGGGATAACCCCATCGCCTCCAAGCCAAGCTGCTGGTAAAGCGCCACTTTGCCGGTAGGATCCGGAGAATACATTTTTTCGGGTGTGCTGCCTTTTAATGAAGCTACCGGTTGAAAAACGAGCAAAGCCAGCAAAAATATTGCCACCAACCCGGCAGCTATTTTATTACGTTTATTTAGATACATATCGTATTATTTTCTGTTAACCATTTCGATATTGCACAAGCAAATACGGTACGTTTTTGGTTATTGGAGTTGCAAAGGTATCACAAAACAAAAGAGTAGGCTGCTTAAAAACGTTAATTAAACCAGGTTTAACAAAAAATAAGCCCGCATAGAAATGCGGGCCCTTTGCTTGCTTGCCTATGAAAACCAATGACTTACGAAGTCAAGGGCGGATTCGAACCGCCGTCCAGGGTTTTGCAGACCCCTACCTTGCCTCTCGGCCACTTGACCATAAAAAGCAGAAGCAAACCCCTAAGCCTCCACTACCCAACAAAGATAAGTAAAACACAATAGTCTACCAAAACAATAGACTATTATGTTTTCAGTGCTTTTATTTACTCCTATAACTCAGCGGATTTATTTATAGTAATCAATAGTACCCCTAGCATAAGCAGCCAAATTAACAGGGCGACTGAAATATATTGTGAATAAAAAAAGCCATCGCTTCCAACGGGATTTCCTTCATTTTCCATGGGCAACCCTGTAACTTGCGCTCATGTTGAACTATTTGTCGGGGTTGAACGAACAGCAAAAAGAGGCGGTATTACATATGACGGGTCCGCTGATGATAATTGCCGGTGCGGGCAGCGGAAAAACGAAAGTATTAACTACTCGCATTGCACACTTACTATATAATGGAGTAGATGCATTTAATATTTTGGCGCTCACGTTTACCAACAAAGCGGCGGCAGAAATGAAGGATCGTATAGAAAGGATTCTTGGTAATACAGAAGCGCGTAACCTATACATAGGCACTTTCCATAGTGTTTTTGCTCGAATTTTACGGGCAGAAGCTCGGCACTTGGGATATCCCGCCAACTTTACTATTTACGATACCGACGATAGTAGGTCTGTAATTAAAACCGTAACCAAAGAGCTGGGGCTAGATGAAAAAGAATACAAACCCGCCGCTATAGGGTCGCGCATTTCATCTGCTAAAAACGCCCTGATTTATCCAGAAGATTATGCGGAAGACAGCTATATTCAACAGGAAGATGCCCGTGCAAAAAAACCGGAAATCGCTAAAATATACGCAGCCTACTGCGAGCGATGCTTCAAAAACGGCGCGATGGACTTTGATGATCTGCTGTTGAAAATGTATGAACTGCTGCAACGGTTTCCCGATGTATTGCACAAGTATCAGCATAAATTCAAATATGTGCTGATAGATGAGTACCAGGATACCAACCCTGTACAATATCGCATCGCCAAGCTGCTCGCTGCCGTTCATGAAAACATTTGTGTGGTGGGAGACGATGCACAAAGTATTTACAGCTTCCGGGGCGCAACCATTGAAAACATTTTACAGTTTCAGAAAGACTATGATGATGTTACCCTAATAAAACTGGAACAGAATTATCGCAGTAGTGCTCATATACTACAGGTGGCCAACGAAGTGATTAAAAAGAATGTTGGACAGATTCCAAAGAATTTGTGGACCGACAATATAGAAGGAGAGCTGATACACTTGGTGCGCACCATGACAGACAACGATGAGGGCAAGTTTGTTGCCGACACGATTCAGGAACAAAAATTACGAAATCATTACAGCAATAGCGACTTTGCCATTCTTTACCGAACCAATGCACAAAGCCGATCTTTTGAGGAAAATTTACGCCGGATGGGAATTCCTTGTCGCATATATGGCGGTGTTAGTTTTTACCAGCGCAAAGAAATCAAGGACTTGCTGGCTTATCTGCGGGTAACCGTAAATCCGCTTGACGAAGAGTCGCTGAAGCGGATTGTAAACTATCCCATTCGCGGCATCGGCAAAACTACGGTTGAGAAAATGGTGATTCTTGCCAATGAATTCAAGTTGCCCGTATTCGAAATCATGGCCCGTGCGGGAGAATTCGGTTTCAAAGCCGGCACACTGCAAAGCATGAGCGGCTTCGTAACCATGATCCGTTATTTCCAGAGCATCCTCACCAACAAAAACGCCTATGATGTGTCGGTGCAGGTAGGTAAGCACACCGAACTGGTGAAAGAATTATTCAATGATAAGTCTGCCGAAGGACTAGACCGATACAACAACGTGCAGGAATTACTGAACTCCATAAAAGAATGGACGGAGAGTCCATCGAATGATGATGGCGAGTTAGGCGACAAATCGCTCGGGGCCTACTTGCAGCAAGTTACCTTGCATACGGATGCAGATGACGACAAAGAAAACACTGATGTGGTTCGTTTGATGACGATCCATGCTGCTAAGGGGCTGGAATTTGCAGGTGTATTTGTAGGGGGCATTGAAGAAACTTTGTTCCCCAGTGCCATGAGCATTAATACGCGAGAGGAGCTGGAGGAGGAGCGGCGGTTATTTTATGTGGCAGTTACCCGTGCCAAACAAAGGCTGTGGCTGAGTTATGCCAATACGAGATATCGATATGGACAGCTAGTTCAGAACGATCCCAGCCGATTTTTAGATGAGATTCCCGAAAAATATTTAGACAAATCCTATGCCGGATCAGCTAATCGAAATAACGGCAGTTGGAATGGGAGTTCGGCTGGACGTTCAAGGGGATCGGCCTGGGGCGACTACAGCGATATACCGGCTCCGGTTCGCAGCAATAAAAACTCCCCCGGCTCTTCCCGACCAACCACTCCAGAATACTTACCGCCCGCTCCTCCCAAAGTTGTTGAACATGTGCCATCGACCGACTTCGCTCCGAGCGACACTTCAGGATTACAGGTTGGCCAACAGGTTGAGCATCAAAAATTTGGATTTGGAATGGTTACCCGCATGGAGGGGTCGGCACATAATCCCGTGGCAACCATTGTTTTCACCAATAATGGCGAAAAGAAGATCATGCTGAATTATGCCAAGCTGCGCATTGTTCCCGATTAAGCAGGGTGCTGTGGGGTTTTAATTTACGAAATCCGAAAAAAGCAGTGCCGGAAACTCCTTCGGGGGCAGAACTGAACCCTTTGCGCTGCCGAAATGTTATCTTTGTATTACACAACGCTACCTTCTATGATTACTACCGGAAATCCTGTTATCAGCATTTATACTGAAATGACGCCAAACCCAGAAACCATGAAGTTTGTGGCAAACAAGCTTTTGTATCCGGGAAAAAGCATTGATTTTGCAGAAGAGAGTCTGGCCACCCCTTCTCCGTTAGCTAAAGAATTGTTTGGCTTTCCCTTTGTAAAAGGGGTATTTATTGCGAGCAACTTTGTTACGCTTACCAAAACGGCGGAAACCGAAGATTGGCAGGATGTTATTCCTGCAATCAAACAATTTTTAAAGGATTATCTAGAAAATGGGGGCATAGTTGTAAATGAAGAGGAGCTCGCACAGATGCAGCCCACTGGCAACACGGTACATGCAGACGATGACGATATTGTAAAGCGCGTAAAAGAATTGCTGGAAAATTATGTGAAGCCTGCCGTTGAAATGGATGGTGGTGCTATTCAATTTAAAAGCTACGAAGATGGTGTGGTAAACCTGATGCTGCAGGGAAGCTGCAGTGGTTGTCCCTCCTCCATGATAACCCTTAAAGCGGGTATTGAAGGAATGATGAAGCGAATGATTCCAGAAGTTAAAGAAGTAGTAGCAGAAGCCGAATAATTACCTGCTGCATCTCACTTTATCTGTTTACTTTAAAACAGTCTAGGTTGTACAACCCGATTGAATTAGTATCTTCACATCCTTGCCATTACAGCAATTATATCAAGAACTTTATGCCGGTCTGCAACAAACAGGGGCCGTTGAAATGGTGGCTGTTATCAGCGGCATTATCAGTGTTTGGTTTAGTAGAAAAGAAAGTATTTGGGTATATCCTACCGGATTAATCAATACCATCCTGTTTATATATATCAGTGTAAAAGGGCACTTGCTAGGGGAGGCCAGTGTAAACCTTTACTATACGATTATGAGTTTGTATGGATGGTGGTTATGGACCCGAAAAGACCAAGTATCTGGAGATCGGATATTGCACATCACTAGCAATGATTCAAAAGATTGGCAATTTCAGTTGCTTTTTTTTGGAATTTCCTACGGAATTCTCTTTGTGGGGTTAACTTGGGCTAAAGCCTCCTTTGCCCCCGAAGCCATCCCTTGGGCCGATGCACTTGCTTCCGCAACAGCTTATACGGGCATGTGGGGTATGGCAAAAAAGAAAGTGGCCAGCTGGTATTGGTGGATTGCCACCAACCTGGCATCCATTCCGCTTTATTTTGTTAAGGGTTTTATGTTTACTAGTGTTCAGTTTATGATATTGCTGCTATTGGCTGTGGCAGGACTTATAAGTTGGAAGAAAAAAGCGAAGCTGCGAATGCAACATTTAGATCAAAACCCCGTTGTGTAATAGGGTTGACACGTAGTTTTTCCGTATGGTAAAAAAAATAGTACTTATTGGGCCCGAATCTACCGGCAAAAGCACGTTGTGTGAACAGCTGGCACAACATTTTCATACCCACTGGTGCCCTGAATTTGCCAGAGAATATCTGCTTAGTAATGGAACCACCTATACGTTTGAGCAACTGCTGGAAATTGCCAAAGGACAGCTGACGCTGGAAGATGAATATGCCCGACGGGTAGAAAATAGCTGGAGCTGGTCCGGAAAAGAGCGTTGTTGGATTAATGCTTCCTCCCTGATAACCACGCTGCATCCGCCACTACTGTTTATTGACACCGATATGTATGTGATGAAAGTGTGGTGTGAGTATGTATTTGGAAAATGTCACCCTTTCGTTTTAGATGAACTTGCAAAAAGGCAATACCACGGTTATCTATTGTGTTCCCCAGATTTGCCTTGGGTGAAAGATGAACTGAGAGAATATCCCGATGACAAAAACCGCGTGGAGCTTTTTCATTTTTATAAGGACTTGCTCGTGCATCAATCGACTCCTTGGCATATAGTGAATGGCAGCCATGAGGAAAGGCTGCAACAGGCAATTGATTCGGTGAAATCAATTATTTCAGGCGGAGTTATTAAATAAAAATCATTTTCTGATGAGGATTCGAACGTCTTCATCATCTTCTATATTACTCATTTCCCGTAAAATTTGTGGGTAGCGCCATCCAACACGAGCACTTTGAGGCTTAACCGTAAATCTTTTCGGGTTAGGAAGACAAGCAATAATCATAGCAGCTTCTGCACGGGATAAGCGGGAAGCCGGCTTACCAAAATAATGTTGCGCAGCTGCTTCAATACCAAAAATACCGGGACCCATTTCAATCACATTCAGGTACACTTCTAGTATTCGCTTTTTACCCCAACACCATTCAATCATTTTAGTAAAATAAATTTCGGGCAGCTTACGCACGTACCTAAATATACCAACACCATTGAATAAGAAAACATTTTTCGCAACCTGCTGAGAAATGGTGCTGGCGCCTCCGCCCAAGGGAATCTTCGATTTTTTGCCCTTTTTTCTTGGCCGTAAACTATGCTCAACAGCATCCCAATCAAAGCCACCGTGATCGGTAAAAGACTGGTCTTCGCTGGCAATCGCCGCTAATTTTACAGAGGGGGCCATTTTTTCCCAGCTTACATAATTTCGCTTGAACCCATAACCCCAGGAATTGGTTATTTGCATAATGGTTATGGGGGGCATCAGAAAACGACCAACTACAATATATAAAAACGAAGAAAGAAAAGAATACAAAAGAACCTTCTTTGTGATTCTATAGAGGGTACGCAAACCTTTTGCTATTTGTAAAGCCATGCTGATTATTGTAAAGAGGGGTTTGATTTTTCTGTAGCAGTCCGCCTGCTGCTATCTACCCCCAATTGTATTGTTTTAAACTGATACCTTTTGCCCATTTCCCAATACATGTTATGGGATCTTGCCAAAATTGTACCCAACAGAAAAACAGCCGAGGCAACCCCCAGTCTGGGTAAATTATCAGAAGCAAAAACAGGCTCTTTACGAATAGCAGAATTAAATACATTTAAAAAAATAAAAGCCCCAGACCCCACCTGAAAAAGCTTGCCATTGGTAATAATATTATTTGAAAAATTTTTTTTGGGCACTGCGCTGATTTCTTTTATATGAAATTTCATTATCCCCAATTGGCTTGTGTCGAAACTATAAAAACCCCAATTATTAAACACCCGATTAATTTGTACCTGATTAATCCATATGGAGTCGTTCTGTACTTTTCTTACAAATCCTTCAATCCACTGGCGATTCGTGAAGCGGAAGATGATATAGCTGCCGGAGGACCAGCTTTGCAAGGTTATTTCCTTTTTTTTCAACACCAACAAATCCGATTGAGCAGGTAACTCAAGCTGAATAAAAAAACTCAGCAACAATAAAAATATTCTCATACGGCATTCCGAATTTAATGTGAGCGGTTACCCCAAAAGAGAAGTCCTCCGACAAGAGCAATCCCAAACCCTATCAAAATTATACCGGATATTTTATTGATGATTCTCAATACTTTTGGGGTAAGTTGATTGCGAAGCTTCGCAGCCATAAAAACTTTCATCAAATCGGTTAGTAAAACAAACAGTAGGCATGTGGCGAAAACTATAAACTGATACTGTGCAGGATTGGGTGTTGATTCGGCGTCGGCATGAATGGCAGCCGTCCACGCAAACCAAAAAAGAAATACGGCGGGATTAAGAATGTTGATTAAAAATCCCGAAAAAAACATTCCAATGTAATGATGCGTTTTATACTCCCTATCTATTAAACTGTTTTCATTAGAAACGGCAATCTTTTTGAAAAACAGCGTGTACAGTCCCAACACAATTAAAAATATACTGCCCGAAATCGCAATGGCAGTTTTGTGTGCCATGAGGGAATGAAATAACTGCGTGAAAAAGTGCGAAACCAGTAAAAGAAGTATATCGCTTACAGAAATGCCTGCCACCAGAATATAGCCGGCCAGTTTTCCGTGACTGATGCTGTGCTTTATGATAGAAAAGATTACAGGTCCCACCGAAATGGCCAGAAAAAACCCCAACAATAACCCTTTCAATACTGGAGCCAGCATATCAGTTCTGTTTACAATTAATACTCAACTAGGTCGGTGGGGCCTACGACTATTTAGCCAGAAATGCCTGCCACTTTTCTAACATAGTGCCCTTTAATACCCGGGGAAACTTATGTTGTCCGCCTACTTTTCCCTGCGATTGCATAAAATCGAGAAATCTTTTTTCCGAAAGCACATCTAGCTTAACTTCTTTCAAAGCAGCGTTTCTTTCTACTGCATAATCATCATTCAACTCTTTCAAGGTATCATCAATCAATTTTCCTAGCTCGACCGGGTCTACCAAATCATTGGTTGCAACATACCAGTGGTGTGCGAAAAAAGACCCGCTGGGCTCTCCGGCTACGGTAAATTCTGGGATACTGATATTGAGCCTTTCTGCTGCAACCTGAATAGCCCGGTTCATATTATCCACGCTCAAATGCTCCCCAACCAAACTTAAAAAATGTTTTGTGCGCCCGGTTATAATGATTTCACAATTTTCTTTGTCAACAAAACGAACGGTATCTCCAATCAAATACCGCCAAGCGCCGGCAGAAGTACTGATGAGCAGTGCATAATCTTTCCCCTCTTCCACTTCATGAATCATTAGGGCTTCCGGACTGTTAACCAAATCGCCATTTGCTGTAAAGTTTTTTTCATTGAAAGGCACGAACTCCAAAAAAAGGTGTTCCCCCGTAACCAGTCGCATGCCCTTGGCATATTGCCTATCCTGATAAGCAATAAAACCTTCACTAGCCAGATAGGTTTCGATATAGGTGATTGGCTTGCCGAGTAATTTTTCAAATCCTTTTTTGTAGGGTTCAAAATGAACGCCCCCGTGCACAAAAACGGCTAAGTTGGGCCAGATTTCATGAATGTTTTTCAGCTGATAACGGGCAATTACCATCTCCATGCACATCTGAATCCACGCAGGTACGCCTATTAAAAACCCAATATCCCATTGAGGTGCTTTTTCAACTATTTCTTCCAGCTTTCTATTCCAGTCTTTTTCTCGAGCAATTTTTTTACCGGGTTTATAGAAGGGCTGGAACCAAAAAGGAGATCTCTTTATTGTAATACCGCTCAAATCACCGGCCAGATAACCTGCTCCTTTTTGTAAATCGGTGCTCCCACCTAATGCCAGCCAGCCTTTTCCAACGGTTGCCAACGGAATATCTTCATACGTGCGCAAGCTTAACATCTGCTTAATCATTGCAATTTTATTCCCGCGCAGCAAATCAGTTGTTATAGGCAGGAACTTACTAGCGGCCTCACTGGTGCCACTACTGAGCGCATAATATCGAATTTTTCCCGGCCAGCATACGTTGGGCGAACCGGCCATGGTTTTATGCCACCACGCTTTGTAAATACTATCATAATTAGAAACGGGCACCTGTTCCTGAAATCTTTTTCCAACATGCTTACTCAGTAAAATTTCATCGAAGCGGTATTGCTGTCCAAACTCGGTAAATCTCGCCTTTTTCAATAATTTTTTTAATATCCGAAGTTGTTGACTACGGGGATTATTTTGGGGAAGACGTAGTGCTTTTAGAATCGAATTAGGAAGTTGCAAAGTGATAAGAGGCATCGGCAAGCACTTTACGCAAAGTTACTAAATAGATTTCACATATCAGCTGAGGCATTGGTTATTCGACCCGCAAGGAAAGAGCGTTTTCTGGGCCTACCAGCCCATCACTTTTCACATGCCAGTAAAAACAAGGCTGGTCGTCTGGATTTTGCGCTCGCCAAATTACCACCTCCTCCAAACTCAATTGGCCAATACTAAAAACCACAATGAATGGCTGGAGTTGTTCTTTGATAACTTTCGGGTCGGAGATCCAAGTAAACCAGCTGATTTCCTTAACAAGAAAATGCAAATGGTTGCTTTCCCTGAGTAGCTGAATCAATTGCTCGCTTTCCCCTCCTATGCTTACCAGCAAAAAGCGATAAGTATCCTGCTGAAAAGATTTTTGGGGGAATATCGCATGGCGCAAAACACTCCAACCCCAATGAAGTTGTTGGCGGATGAATATAACCGCCTGTAAGATGTTTTTTATAGGAAAAGGATACTTCTTATTACAGTATACCATCATCGCTCTATAGAAATGATTAAAATAGTGCCTCCCCCTGTGGCGAGAGCTGGCGCCTTTAAAATGTATCACCGACGTGCCGCCTTCGTACCAACAGGTATATCCGGCAACACCAATTCTTCTACAGAAGTCTACATCTTCCCCGTATAAGAAAAATGCCTCATCAAATCCATCTACTTCTTCCAACACTTTCCGGGGAACCAATAAATACGCACCTGTTAATACTTCCACCGCACATGAATCTTTCGAATCAACATTGCCCATGGCATATTTATTAAATATTGCCGAACGAGGGAATAGGGCAGACAAACCAGTCATCTTACATCCAGCAGAAAACAGGGAAGGAAGGCTTCGCTTACTTTCCGGTAAAAAATATCCTAATCCATTCACCATCCTACACCCTACAGCCCCCACTGTATTTTTTTTAATCAACTGACCAAGGCAGGAATCGATTGCTTGGGCTGTAATCAGGGTATCAGGATTCAGAAATAAAATATATTGTCCGGAAGACTGCTTCCATCCAAGATTACAGGCTGCGGCAAAGCCAACATTTTCGCCGGGAATAATCCAGCGAACCTTTGTAAAGCGATTTATTAGCGGAATAGTATACTTGGGTTGGGAATCGTTATCAACCACGATAATTTCTGCCTCCTTGCCTTCCAGCGCCACTTCTAGAGAATATAGGCATTGCGCTAAATACAACGGAACCCGATAATGAACGATGATTACAGATAACAACATACGGCCCTAACATGGTTAGCAAAAGTTGAAAGTAGTACAATCCCACAAAAAACCTGTTAAAGGAGGGTAAGAACCTGCATTTTATTTCCAGAAGGTAGTTGCCTGCCTTACTTTTGCAATATGTTTAAACAAACCCTACTAGCTGCCGTAGAAGCCGGCGCATCCGAAATGGTTCGCTTTTTCAATGGACAGTTTGTTATCAGTAATAAAGAAGGTATCAATAACTTAGTTACCGAAGCAGACCATGCAGCAGAAAATGCCATTTTTGATGTAATCCGCAAAAATTTTCCCGATCATTTTTTATTAAGCGAGGAAGCCGGAGAGATAATTCAGGATTCTACCTATAAGTGGATTATTGATCCGATTGACGGAACCGTAAATTTTGCAAACGGCATTCCCCTTTGCTGTGTAAGTATCGGGTTAGAGCAGGATGGAAAAATGATCATGGGAGCTGTATATAATCCTTTTATGAAAGAATTTTTTTTCGCACAAAAAGGATGGGGTGCTTCCCTAAATGATCATAAAATCAGCGTAAGCAGTAAAGAAAAAGTAGGATCAAGCTGCCTAGTAACTGGGTTCCCTTACACTTATCTGGATGCTCCCAATGGTCCGCTGCAAATATTTGAAAAACTAATCAGAAAAGGAATTCCGGTTCGCAGATTGGGAAGTGCGGCGATTGATCTTTGCTGGGTGGCTGCGGGAAGATTTGATGGGTTTTACGAACATAAACTTCAGGCATGGGACAGTGCTGCGGGATTTTTAATGGTAGAAGAAGCCGGTGGAATGGTTTCTGACTTTGCCGGAAATCCCTACTCTCCCTATCAGCCACATTTATTGGCCACCAACGGAAAAATTCACAACGAACTTTTACACATCATTAATGGAGGAGAAGTGACTCTTTAATTTCAACCACCAAAATAGTACGCATGAACAATAGAACCGAAGTAAGCAGCATGGGTGAATTTGGCCTCATCGAACATCTTACCAAAAACATAGAAATACATAACGCTTCTACCATTTTAGGGGTGGGAGATGATGCTGCAGTGATTGATCATTTTGGCAAGCAAACCCTTATAAGCACCGACTTGCTAATTGAAGGTATTCACTTTGATTTAACCTATACCCCGCTAAAACACTTAGGATACAAAGCCGTAATGGTGAACCTGAGTGATATCTATGCCATGAATGGAACACCCACACAAATTACTATAAGCCTCGGCATCAGCAATCGCTTTAGTGTAGAAGCGCTCACAGAATTGTATGAAGGCATCTATCTTGCCTGTAACAAACTTGGGGTTGATCTGGTAGGGGGCGACACTTCCTCTTCTGGTAAAGGTTTAATCATTTCGGTTACCGCAATTGGTGAAGTGGCTCCAGACAAGTTTGTAAAAAGAAACACGGCGGAAGCAGGTAATCTGATTTGTGTTAGTGGCGATTGTGGCGGTGCGTTTCTGGGGCTAACCCTGATGGAAAGGGAAAAGAAAATTTTTCTAGAAAACAACGCTATTCAGCCTAACCTCGAAAACGAATCTTATATCGTAGGCCGATTATTAAAACCGGAGGCCCGCAAAGAGGTTGTAGACTTTTTGCAAGAAGCAGGTATTACACCAACTGCTATGATGGATGTAAGTGATGGTATTAGCAGTGAAGTATTACATCTCTGTAATCAAAGTGGCACTGGCTGCCGGGTGTATGAAGACAAAATACCTATCTCCGAAGACAGTCGTAAAGCTGCCTATAAATTTGGACTAGACCCAACTATCTGTGCGTTGAATGGCGGCGAGGATTATGAGTTGATTTTTACCATTCGGCAGGAAGATCATGATAAAATTGTTTTAAATGAAGAGATAAGTGTAATCGGCTATATGACTACCCTTGAGGAGGGCTGTAAGCTCATCAGCCGAGGAGGTAACGAGTATCCATTAACGGCTCAGGGCTGGAACGCCTTTCAAACCAGATAGGCAATGGCAAGAAAAGTGCTTTTCCTAGTGGGGCTGTGGCTTATATCGTGGGGGGCTTCTGCTCAAGGGCTTGCCCCAAAATTACCCAAACAGGCCGCATCGCTTTTGCGCGAAGATTTACAGCTGCTTAAAAAAATACTGGAAGCGAATCACCCTTCTATGTATTGGTATACACCCCAGCAAACCCTTGATAGTTTTTTTAGGTCAGCAATAGATCAAGTAAAAGACTCAATGAATGAAGTGTCTTTCAGAAATACGGTAGCTGCCTATGTGAGCAAATTACAATGCGGGCATACCGCCGTTCGCAATTCAAAATCGTTTACAAAAAAATACTCCCGCCTTTCTAAATTTCGATTTCCGCTGAATATTAAAGTGTGGGACGATAGTATGGTAGTAATCAATAGTCTTCGACCCAGGGATTCAATATTTGTGAGGGGCACCAAAATTTTACAGATTAATCAGCTGAGTGGCCGTCAGTTTGTTGATACTTTCTCGCAGTTCATTAGTGGTGATGGTCCTGGAAACCAATATGCCACTCAGCAAATCAGTGGCAACTTTGGCACCTTTTATAAAAACGTGCTGGGCTTAGATAGTTTATATGCCATCTCCTTTTTGAACAGGTCTGGTAAGCGGGTTGATACACTAATTGCCAATGTGAGTGCTTCAGCACTTGCCTCCTTAACAAAAGACTCTATCAAAAAGAATCCGGGCATCAAACTCCCCTCCAAAAAAGAAATCAGAAAAATTCAAAAAGCCGAAAAAAGAATGTTACAGATTGACACCCTTATGCGAACGGCTTTTATGCGGCTGGGAAGTTTTTCGGGTTCGGGTACTGGCAGATTTATCAGAGGCAGCTTTAGAAAAATAAAAAAAGCGGGTGCCGAAAATCTGGTGATTGATTTGCGCACCAATGGCGGAGGCAAGGTTAGCAATAGCACCTTGCTCACCCGATACATTAGCGATCATCGCTTTAAGGTAGCAGATAGTGTTGTGAGAAATAATAGGGGGCTATCCAATCGCAGATATATTAACAGTGCATGGATTTATTCCCTAGGGCTTTTATTCAGTGGAAAGAAGATGGATGATGGGAAATACCATTTTACGCGGTTTGAAACAAAACAATGGGAGCCCATTAAAAAAAATCATTTTAATGGGAAAGTGTATTTGGTGCAAGGCGGATATAGTTTTTCTGCTACCACGCTCTTTTTGGGTGAATTGAAAGGTCAACAAAATGTAAAATTGGTGGGCGAGGAAACGGGAGGAGGATACTATGGCAACTCGGCAATGCTGATAACATATTGTACTTTACCCAACTCCAGATTGCGGGTTACGCTTCCTCTTTATCGGCTGGTAATCAATAAAAATCGGCCAAAAGGCGGGGGCGTGCTTCCCGATATTTATGTGCCACCTTCCTCGGCAGCCATTGAGCGCGGGGTAGATCTGAAAATGGAAAAAATTAAGTCGCTCATACAGCGATAGCTTTTTTTTTCCGCACCTTCCCTTTACATTTGCTTCTTCGATATCCTGTTGCCCCTTACTAGGGCAAATTAGTTGAATCCTATATCTAGGAAAAACTGGCCAGGAGTTACGAAGTGGGATTATATTGGAGCATCCGTTCAATGAAATTTATACCCCGTATTTTTACTGATATAAAATACGGGGTAAGAAAAATGAACCTGGCATGGTTTTTATAGCTTTTGGAAAGTTCTGAACTTTCCAAAAGTTCAGAACTTTCCAAAAGCCAATATTGTTTTTTTTAGCAAGTAACTACTTGGCGCGCAAGTGGCCCAATACCCCCCATTCCTCATCCATCATCACCCCATTCATAACCCCTCCCACCTCAATCCTTCCTGTTACCCCCATCCCCTTCATTAGCGAAGCCGGATACAGCGAAGCCATTCGTAAAGCATCTTCTGCTGCTATCCCCACTTGCTGAATTAGATTCCGTACCCCCTCTGCCATATTTATCATAGACCCGCTAAGTATACCTGAAGACTCGTATTTGTCCCCAGCCAGCTGGTGTTGGTAGGGCCCCGAATCCGTATCGGTAACCGCATCAGTAATCATAAACAATCGCCTGCCCATTATTTTTTGTGCAATGCGAATCGCAGCAAAGTCAACGTGATGTCCATCGGGAATTATACTTGCCATCACTTCCGAATGATCTAATACTGCGCCTACCAAGCCCGGCGCTCTGTGTTGAAGTGGACTCATCGCATTATACAAATGGGTGGCAACGGGAATACCCTGTTTAAATGCAGCAACAGCCTCATGATATGTTGCGTTGCTATGCCCCGCAGATACCACAATGCCCGCAGATTGTATCATTTCCACCACCCCTTTATCGCAACAGTCAGGTGCCAAGGTTATCATAGATATAACCCCCTTTCCCGCCTCTAATAATTCAGCCGCCCTTTCCATTGTTCCCCTCACAATAAACCCTTCCAGATGTGCGCCTTTTTTAGCGGGGTGAATCCAGGGCCCTTCTACATGCAAACCCAAACACCCTTTGCCACCTTCTTTCCAATAAGCACGAACCGCTTCTATACAACTCTTAAAAACTTCCAGCGAATTGGTGGCAACCGTTGGCTGAAAATGCGTGGCACCACCAGCCTCACAAGATCTTCGTATTGCATGAATTGTTTCCGCATCCGGATACACAGAAAGCAATCGGCCCTCCGCTCCATATAACTGCAAGTCAATAAATGCTGGGGCCAACACCGGTATCCAACTTGTGCCGAGCTGAGCAGCTGCTGGCTTAATATTTTGCACCAGGCTCCCCTCCAGCTCCACTTCTACCATTCGCAACCACTCTTGGCCGTTGAAAAGATTTTGTACAAATAAAGATTTTTTGTTATTACTCATCTAAATCGTTTGACTGTAAAATCGTGAAACTATCTGCGTCTTTCCAGAAAGGGAAAAGGCTTCTCGCCTGTTCCAGCTCCTGCTTGCTGATTGCCACCGTCTCTACCGCCTCCCCATTTGAGAGCTGCAACAATACTTGTCCGAGGGGATCAACCACCATACTGTCTCCACTATGTGCAATCCCCTTTCCGTCTTCTCCCACCCTGTTTACCCCAATCACATAACATTGATTTTCTATTGCCCGAGCTATCAGCAATGATTTCCAGGCATGGCTCCTTCTCTCCGGCCAGTTGGCAACATAAACCAACACATCGTATTCGGGCGTTTCGGATGATTGCTGCCTAGCCCACACCGGAAACCTAAGATCATAGCAAACCTGCCAATGAATTTTAAATCCATTCGCCTGCGTTATAAGCCGATGATCGCCAGCAGTAAAATGCTCGTTTTCGCCGGCATAGGCAAACCGGTGCCGCTTATCGTATTGTGCATATCTACCATCCGGCTGCATCCATATCAGTCGGTTATAATGCTTTCCCGATTCAGTAATCATCAAGCTGCCCGCTAATATTATCCGATATTGCTGCGCCATCTGCTTCATCCAACTAACCGACGGCCCCTCCATTGTTTCCCCAAATAACTCTGGGCGCAAACTAAATCCAGTATTAAACATCTCCGGTAAAATCACGAGTTCTTTTGCACCAACAATTCCCGCAATCATTGATTCCAGCTTTTGCAAATTCGCTTCCTTGTTTTCCCAAATCAAATCAGCCTGAAGAAGTGTACAATGTAATCGGGACATATGTGCCGTTTTGTTAGATAATATTACTGCTAATTTTCAGTATCGCTGGCAACTATTTCGCGCTGTTCGCTAATTGGGTAACGGCCCTGCTAACCAACTCCGGCTCAAAGCCCTTTCGCATCAAGGAGGCCCGAACCTTTGTTATCCGCTTATCTTTATCCTCCCGGGTATACTGTTTCCAGGTTTTTTCAGTTAGCCGGTGCAACACTTGCAAGTATTCGGTGGCATTAATCTCCTGCAACCCCATTCGAATATGGATATCTGCTATTCCCTTTTGCCGCAAGGCTGCCACAATCTTGCGCTTTCCCCATTTTTTCTGCCGAAAATGTCCTCCCGCAAACAAACGAGCAAATCGCTCTTCGTGGATGTAGCCTTCCGCCTGCAGGGTTTGTACAAAACCACCTATCAGCCCCCCGGGCACCCCTAACCCTTGTAATTTTTGCTGAACTTCTCTGCAACAACGTTCACGATAAGCACAAAATCGCTTCAACTTAGCCAGTATCTTTTCTTCTTCTCCTATAAGCAACATATGCCAATATTAACTGGCAAGTTACTCATACCCCGGCAACTTAAATAATCAGGGGGACAAACATTTAATCCACATACGCTTCCCTTCTTTTCACAATCAATCTGTTTGCTTAAAATTGGGTATAAAACTCCGATAAAATGTTAACAATTTGCAGTAGGTTTGTTCCCAATCTAAATCAGAAAGAATGAAATTCATCGTCTCCTCTTCCAGCCTGCTAAAACACCTCCAACAAATCAGCGGCGTTATCAATACCAATACCGTATTGCCCATATTAGAAGACTTTCTTTTCGAAATTCAAGACAAAAAACTTACCGTGGTAGCTACCGACCTCGAAACCGTTATGCGGGTGCAGATGGATGTAGAAAGTAAAACCAATGGAAAGGTTTGTATCCCTGCCAAAATATTAGTCGACTCATTAAAAAATATCGCCGATCAACCACTCACTTTCAATATCGATAAAAATTTTTCCGTTGAAATTACCAGCGATAATGGTAAATATAAAGTGATGGGAGAAAACCCCGACAATTTTCCCAAAGAGCCTGCGGCAGATGATACTACCAGTTTTACCATGACGAGCAACGCCCTACTTACCGCAATCAACAAAACGCTGTTTGCTGTTAGCAGCGACGACCTGCGGCCAGCGATGACGGGCGTGTTTTTTGAGCTTACTCCTAAGAGCATTCAGTTTGTAGCCACCGACGCTCACCGTTTGGTTCGCTACAAAAGAACAGATACAGGTGCAACCAAAAACGACTCCTTTATCGTTCCTAAAAAGCCGCTGAACCTACTTAAAAATGCACTTCCAGCCAACGACGAACCCCTGAATATCAGCTACAATAGCAACCACCTATTTGTTAGTCATGGCGAAACCCAAATGATTTGCCGACTCATAGACGCCCGCTTCCCCGACTATAAAGTGGTGATACCCGCCGACAACCCGTATCACCTATCTGTAAATAAAACAGATTTTCAAAATGCCTTGCGCCGGATAAATGTGTTCAGCAATAAAAGCACCAACCAAGTAGCTCTTAGCATCACCGGCAACGAACTACAAATGGCCGCGCAGGATGTTGATTTTAGCTTCGAAGGAAACGAACACATGAGTTGTCAATACAACGGAGAAGACATGCAAATCGCCTTCAATGCCAAGTTCATGATAGAAATGCTTAACGCTGCCGAAACAGAAGAAGTTCGCCTCGAACTTTCTACCCCCTCTAAAGCCGGACTTATCAAACCCTCCGAACAAGCCGAGGGAGAAGACTTGCTTATGCTCGTTATGCCGCTGATGCTGAACAGCTAATATATTAAATTATTTGTTTACAAATCGGGAGCCAACCTCCCGATTTTTTTATGCCCACTAATTCAAATGATTAAGGAATTTTTCCAAAAAAACCAACCTCACCGGAAAACCCCTTTACTTAAGCCGCATATTTGTGGTTTTGCGCGCGATACACAGATTTTTGTTTCGCCGTAAAAGTTAAACAGACCGAATCAGAATCAGCTTTGTTCGTACCTTGTGTTCACATTATTCTGTTATGATTGATCAGATTATACACTACTTTACAACCATCTCTAGCCTGCATCGCGCATTGATACTGGCAGGCGGGATCAGTATTTTTTGGATGGCCGAATCGGCTATACCCCTTTTTAGCTTCTCTTATCATAAATGGAAGCATGCAGGCGTAAACCTGTTCTTCACCTTCACCACCATCCTAGTGAATTTTACCCTGGCATTTCTATTGGTAAAAGCAGGAGACTATGTAGCGCAAAAGCACTTTGGCCTGCTTTACTTGGTAGCGCTTCCTAATTGGCTTTTTATGATAGCAGGCCTGCTGCTATTAGATTTGGTAGGCGCCTGGTTTATTCATTACATCGAACATAAAGTAAAATGGATGTGGAAGTTTCACATGGTTCACCATGCCGATACACATGTTGATACCACTACAGCCAATCGCCACCATCCCGGCGAAAGTGTATTCCGATTTATCTTTACCCTTATAGGCGTTCTGTTACTCGGTACCCCCATCTGGTTAGTTATGATGTATCAGAGCCTGAGCGTAGTGCTCACCCAATTCAATCATGCCAATATCCGGCTACCCGAAAAACTAGATAAAGCCATTAGCTGGGTGCTAGTTTCACCGAACATGCACAAAATTCATCATCATTACAAAAGACCAGAAACCGATACCAACTATGGAAACATTTTTTCCATCTGGGATCGGCTATTTGGCACCTACCACTATACCCCAATGGATCAAATTAAATTCGGATTGGATGTATTAGACAACAGCGCCGACGAGAACATGGGCTATCAACTAGGCATCCCCTTTAATAAAAATATCACCACAGATCGCTGAGCCAATTTCTCGCATGATAAGAATTGCCATGATACCCGCTCGTTATGCCGCCACTCGATTTCCGGCTAAACTAATGCAACCCCTTGGCAACAAAACCGTAATCCGACATACCTACGATAATACGATGGCAACCGGACTTTTTGATGATGTATTTGTTGTTACCGACAGCGATATTATTTTTCAGGAAATCACATCCCATGGCGGAAAAGCCATCATGAGCCAACAAAACCACGAAAGCGGTAGCGACCGAATAGCAGAGGCAGTAGAAAATATGCCTGCCAACATTGTAGTAAATGTTCAGGGAGACGAGCCCTTTGTAAATCAACCAGCCCTGCAACAATTGCTGACCGCTTTTGAAGGAGCAGAAGGAGCGAATGTGCAGGTTGCTTCTCTTATGCAGCTAATGACCAACACTGAACAAATCAATGATCCCAATTTTGTAAAAGTAGCGGTTGATAAAAATAGCTTCTCCCTGTTTTTTTCCAGAAGCGTAATTCCCTATCCCCGCTCCGTACTTCCCGAAACCTGTTACTTCGAACATATTGGCGTATACGCTTTCCGAAAAGAAGCGCTCTTGAACTTTACCCGCTGGCCAATGAGCCCACTCGAAGCTGCCGAAAAAGTTGAATGCCTTCGCTATTTAGAAAATGGTGTTCCAATAAAAATGATTCTTACCCAATACATGGGTGTGGAAATAGACACCCCAGAAGATCTGCGAAAGGCAGAACAATTACTTCAATAACACACTGGCATTCTGCCATTTTTGTTACCTTTCTATATAAAATAGTTGGTATGCAAAAAAGTTTGCTTGTAAAGTGGTCAATCGTGGTTTCGTTGGCCGGATTTATTTTTGGATTTGATACGGTTGTTATCTCCGGGGCTAATCAGCCCATTAAAGACCTTTGGCACACTTCTCCCATCTTTCACGGCTTCTTCATTATGTCGATGGCACTTTGGGGTACCGTGGTAGGGGCACTTTTCGGCGGAATTCCCACACAGCGATTTGGACGCAAAAAAGTACTCCTATGGGTGGGCGTCCTGTTCGCTATCTCCGCTTTCGGTACCGCACTGGCCGGAAACCCTTACATCTTTTCTTTCTTCCGCTTTATCGGAGGTATTGGGATTGGTGTTTCCTCGGTGGTAGCACCCATATATATATCTGAAATATCTACCCCAGCAACCCGAGGAAAACTGGTTGCGCTCTATCAATTCAATATCGTATTCGGCATACTGGTTGCCTTCCTAAGCAACTATCTTTTAGCGGGCTTTGGCGGCGAGAATGATTGGCGCTGGATGTTGGGCGTGCTCGCCATCCCCTCACTTATATATACCATCCTAGTTGTTGGCGTTGCCGAAAGTCCACGCTGGTTGCTCACCATAGATAATAATCCCGAAAAAGCAAAAAACACCCTTAAGCAAATAGGCATTGCCGATGTGGATGCCGAAATAGCCACCATACTAGCAAGTAACCAACAAGAATTACAAACAACCCATTCTGCCTCAATCTTTAAACCACAAAACAGCAAGATTATTTGGCTGGCGTTTATGATTGCCTTCTTTAATCAACTCTCGGGCATCAACTTTATTCTTTACTATGCTCCTGAAATTTTAGAGAAGGCCGGACTCGCTGCTAAAGAATCCTTATTCAACTCAATCGCCATAGGTAGTACGAATCTTGTTTTTACTTTTGTTGGCCTCTACTTAATTGATCGCCTAGGCCGGAAAACCCTGCTGATTATTGGCTCGATTGGATATATTCTCAGTTTGTCGCTCGTTTCCTATGCCTTTTATGCCCATACCGGCGCATTTTTTTTGATGACTTTTCTGCTACTATTCATTGCAGCGCATGCGATCGGACAAGGAGCTGTAATCTGGGTGTTTATTGCCGAAATATTTCCCACTAAAATTCGCAGCGCCGGACAATCCTTCGGGGCCAGCATCCACTGGGTATTTGCTGCCATTATTACGCTGATTACTCCTGTGTTTCTAGATAAGGATACTGGCATTTTTAAAGAAAACCCCTGGCCCATATTCGCTTTTTTTGCGGGGATGATGGTATTACAGCTCATTTGGGTACTTACCCGAGTTCCCGAAACCAAGGGCATTTCGCTAGAAGAACTGGAAAAGAAATTGATGCAATAACGTTCGCTTCCCTGTTAATGCAGGCATGCGGTTTCCTGTATCTTTGACATTTACTAAATCAACCACTTTATATGGCAACAGCTTTTAGAAATTTTAAAATGGTGGGCTATGTTATTTATGGCCGCGGAAGCCTGCATCAGTTGGATGAAATTCTAGCTCCCAACCGAAAAAATTCGGCGCCCATGATTTTTCTCGTCGACCATTTTTTCAAAGACCACGCCCTCTGTAATCGCATCCCCCTTAGAGATCGCGACGAGCTGATTTTTGCCGATGTTACCTACGAACCCAAAACTACCCAGGTAGATTCGCTAGCCCAACAGCTGAAAGAAAAATATGGTACCATCAGCGGTGTTGTTGGAATAGGCGGAGGCTCTACCCTCGATCTCGCCAAAGCTGTATCGCTTATGATGAACAACCCCGGCAGTTCCGCCGACTACCAGGGATGGGATCTGGTAAAACAACCCGGTGTGTATAAAGTAGGCATCCCCACGCTAAGTGGAACAGGTGCAGAAGTAAGCCGCACAACCGTTTTAACCGGCCCCACCCGCAAACTGGGCATGAACAGCGACTTTACCCCATTCGACCAAATTGTGCTGGATCCCGAACTCACCCAAAACGCTCCGGCCAACCAGCGATTTTATACCGGCATGGACTGCTACATTCATTGCATTGAAAGTCTTGAAGGCACTTTCCTGAACGAGTTCAGCAAAAGCTACGGAGAAAAAGCCCTAGAGCTTTGCAGAAAAGTTTTTGTGGAAAGTAATGAGTGGACAACCTCCTCCGACGATCAGCTGATGATGGCTTCCTATGCAGGCGGGATGAGCATTGCCTACTCGCAAGTGGGCGTAGCACATGCCGTAAGTTATGGGCTCAGTTATTTACTCGGCACCAAACATGGTATTGGCAACTGTATTGTGATGAATCACTTGGAAGAATATTATCCTGCAGGCGTGAAAGAATTCAAATACATGGTGGAAAAAAATGGCATTTCCATTCCAACAGGAATTTGTGCTGGATTAAGCGAGGAAGATTTTACAAAAATGATAGACGTTTCGCTTGGTATGAAGCCCCTTTGGGAAAATGCGCTGGGGCCCAACTGGCAAGAAATCATGACGCGCGAAAAGCTGCGAGCCCTGTACGAAAAATTATAGTAGCACCTTGTATATTTATTGACCTTAACCTTACTCCGATGAAAAAAATTCTTTTCTCTCTGAGCCTGCTATTTTTTTGTGCTCAGTTGATAGCACAAAGTTACTCCCCCCAATTATTTAATAGCCTACACTGGCGAATGATCGGACCCTTCCGGGGCGGTAGAACCGTTGGCGCCGTTGGCGTTCCTAGTCAACCCGGAGTATTTTATATTGGCGTAAACAATGGTGGGGTTTGGAAAACAACAGACTATGGTCGTACCTGGAAACCCATATTCGACAAGGAAAATACTGGCTCAGTAGGCGATGTAGCCGTTTCCGCCTCCAACCCCAATCTGGTAATGGTAGCCTGCGGCGAAGGGATTCAGCGGCCAGACCTTTCAATCGGCAACGGAATATATAAATCCACCGATGCCGGTAAAACCTGGAAAAATATGGGGCTCAATAATGGCCAGCAAATTGGCAACATCATTATCGACCCCAACAACGAAAACAGAATATTTGTAGCCGTACTCGGTCATCCGTATGGGCCCAACACCGAAAGAGGCATATATCGTTCGATGGACGGGGGCTCTACCTGGGAGCGGGTGCTCTATAAAGACGAAAATACAGGAGCCGTTCAGGTAAGCTTCGACCCAAATAATGCAAATATATTATATGCAGATCTCTGGGCCGGCCGCCAGGGTCCCTGGGAAAATGGCGCATGGAATGGTCCGGAGAGCGGACTGTTTAAATCAACCGATAGCGGCGCCACTTGGAAAAAGTTAACCAAGGGGTTGCCCACACCCGCACAAGGATTAGGAAGAATTGGCTTTTGTATTGCCCCCACAAACAGCAATCGATTATATGCAACCGTAGATGCCGGCGATTATGGCGGAATTTATCGGAGTGATGATGCAGGAGAAAGCTGGGAGAATATCAACAAAGACCCAAGACTATGGGGGCGCGGTAGCGACTTTGCCGAAATCAAAGCAGACCCTACCAATGCCGACATTGCATTTACGGCTAATGTGGTTACCTGGAAAACTAACGACGCCGGTAAAACTTGGGCTGCTTTTCGCGGAGCGCCCGGCGGGGATGATTACCATCGCATCTGGATTCATCCTACCAATCCTAAAATTATTTTGTTCGCCGTAGACCAGGGTGCCATTATCACCGTGAATGGTGGTGAAACATTTTCCTCTTGGTACAACCAGCCTACCGCACAATTTTATCACGTGAGCACCGATAATGATTTTCCTTATAATGTATATGGCGGTCAGCAGGAAAGCGGATCTGCCTGTGTAGCCTCAAGGGGCAACGACGGACAGATTACTTCCCGAGAATTTCATCCGGTGGGCGTAGAAGAATATGGTTATGTGGCAGCAGACCCACTCAATCCAAATATTATTTATGGCGGAAAAATTACCCGCTTCGATAAGCGCACCGGTCAGGTACAAAATATCGCTCCCGAATCCGTTCGCTCAGGTAAATATCGCTTTCTCAGAACAGCCCCGGTGTTGTTCTCTCCCATTGACCCCAAAACACTTTATTTCGCCGGGAATGTTTTATTCAAAACAACCAATGAAGGAAATAGCTGGGAAGTAATTAGTCCAGACCTCACCCGTGAAACCTGGGATATACCTGCAAGCGTAGGTATATACACAACAGAAGAGATGAAAAAAATGCCCCGCCGAGGCGTTATTTATACCATTGCTCCTTCCTTTAAAAACTTAAACACCCTTTGGGCAGGCACCGATGATGGATATATACAACTTACGAACGATGGTGGCAAAACTTGGAAAAATGTAACGCCCCCCGCAATTACATCATGGAGCAAAGTGTCGTTAATGGAAGCCAGTCACTTTAATCCACAAGGCGCTTATGCCGCTGTTAACAGAATTCGTTGCAGTGATATGCGACCCTATATTTATAAAACTGCCGATGGCGGTAAAACCTGGAAGCTAATAACACAAGGCCTTCCCGACAACGAACCCATTAATGCCGTTCGCGAAGACCCCGTTAAAAAAGGGTTGCTATTTGCGGGTTCTGAAAATGCCGTATATGTATCATTCGATGATGGCGAGCATTGGCAGTCGCTTAGGCTTGATATGCCTGCAACTTCTATTCGGGATCTGGTAATTAAAGACGACGACCTGGTTGTTGGAACCCATGGAAGAGGATTCTGGATTTTAGATGATGTAAATCCATTGCGGCAATTAAGCGAGTCTGTTGCCGTTGCGCCTGCTATTCTCTATAAGCCCGCAAAAGCCTATCGGGTTCGCTGGAATATGTATACCGATACGCCCGTTCCTCAAGAGGAGCCAGCAGGAGAAAATCCACCCGATGGCGTTGCCATTCATTATTATCTGCAACAATCTGCTAAAGAGGAGGTGCTGCTGGAAATTACCGACGCCTCTGGAAAAATTGTTCGCCGCATCAGCAGCAACGATAAAGAATATAAACTTCCCTCCGACCTCAACATTCCAACCTATTGGATACGACCGCAACAATCTTTGTCAACAGAAAAAGGGGCTCATACATTCGTTTGGAATCTTCGCTATGCACCACTAGAAACAACACCGACTTTCCCGATTGCGGCAGTGTATCAAAACACCGCTCCCGAAACCGCTTCCCCTTGGGTACTTCCGGGAAATTATACCATTACCTTGATAGCGAATGGACAAAGTTACTCTCAGCCGCTTATTATAAAAATGGATCCCCGTGTAAAATTGAGTCAGGCGCAACTAGAAGAACTTCACAGCGCTTCGCTTACTGCGTATCAGGCACGTCAATCAGCACAAACAGCTCTGGAGGAAATCGCAATCGCTAAAAAACAATTGAAAGAATATCAGCCCAACGGAAAAACAGATCCTGAATTGATTACTCGATTGATGCAAGAAACATCAGAACTAGAAGGAGTTGGGGGGCGTCGGATGCGGGCACCCGCCAATAAAGAGCCGAGCTTTGCTATCATTGAGTCTCAGCTGGCCAGCATCGGAAGCATTTGGCAAGAAGCCGACCGTAGCCCCACTAGTCAATCACAAGACGCGCTCAAACAATCGCTGGAAGCGCTAAACAGGCTGCAAACAAAGTGGGATGCCCTGAAACAGAAAATTGCAAACATCCAATAAGTAACTTGTTAATTCGATTATTCAAGCGCCTCCCCCAAACCGGAGGCGCTTATTTTTTGGCTGCTCGGTCATCGTTTCCAATCAGTTGCTCCCAGTTCATCAGGCAATTCCAAACGAGCGGCGCATCATGTAAATTCAAAAACCGATGTAGCGGATCAAAGGTAAATCCTATCAAAGCCCCCTTCCCAACAGGCACTTGAAAAATCGCGCCTTGCCCAATTATTGTCGCTTCGTTTCTTACCATGCCCGAAACCAGATAAGGAACATCGGGAGTCGACTTCGCCTCTTCCTTACTCTTTGTTTTTGCAGGCACTCCCATAATGGGCCCATCATACGCTACTTCATCTTTTAACGGCTTGTTTCCATATTGCAATAATATTTTCCCTCTGTCGTATTTTTTTACCTGCAACAATGGCCCATTGCCTCTGAAGATGGGGAAGGAAGTTGGGAAGCCATTCAAAACAGGACTACTCGCCTGTCTCACTTTGGCCATTACAATCGAGCCCGGATGAAAAAGTCCGGAAGCGTCGTATATATCCACGCCGTCGGCTAATCCGGTTTCTGCCATAATGCGTGTGCTGTTGTCTAGACTGATAAGCAAGCCGCCTTTTTCAACAAACAGGCGAAGTTGTGCCATCCCTGCAAACCCGGGACCGCCCGTCATATCATTGGTTGAATCTGGATATCCATGCGAAGGAAATGCCTCCGTTTTTGTATAGGGCATGGGGCCAAAGCGACTGTCGATCTCATTGACAAAATCACTGGCACTACCTCCGGTTCTTGGAATCAATATCACATCCAACCTACTATTCAGGTCGCCTCTTTTTAAGTCATCTTTTTGCAACGAAACATAAGGAACCCCCATTTGCTCAAAAGTATAGCGCGCCCATCCTTCGTCCTGCGTATTGTACCAAGTGTGATAAATGCCCACCCGAGGCAACCTCATCGCATTGCGCTTTACTGTATTAGGAATAGCAGATACTTGCTGCA
The DNA here is from genome assembly GCA_945870985.1 of Chitinophaga pinensis. Classification (GTDB taxonomy): domain Bacteria; phylum Bacteroidota; class Bacteroidia; order Chitinophagales; family Chitinophagaceae; genus Sediminibacterium; species Sediminibacterium pinensis_C. Next base: position 3,291 of record CAMBUH010000003.1, on the reverse strand, counting down.
AATCCAATCCGAATTGCTGCGCAATCGTTTGGGCGTCTTCTTTGGAAAGGCCTTCCCAATAAATACTTCCGGCTAGTGCACTATCCTTGCCTGAGGCAATTACCCATTTTTCTGCAAGTATTTGTTGCTTAGCCGTGGGATTGTTTTTTTGTATTGCATACGCAGCCGCCAACACTTTTTGTTGGGCAGAATATTTCAATAAAAATTGAGTGCCGCTTCCGCTAATATTTCCTTTGTACAACACCTTGTCAGATACGGGCTTGAGGTTGCTCCTCGAAAAAGCTACACTGTCTTCCTGCTTTACAGTTACACCGTACAAATAGCCCATCGTCCACGCAATATCATCATAGGGTGGAAACTTGGCTTCTTTTGGAAAAGACTGTTTGGTTAATAACGACACAGCAAGGTTTCGATAGGGCTGATCCAGCAAAACAACATAATCATTCTTTTGCTTACCCGTATCAACCTGATGTACTTCTATTTTTTGTTTGCGCAATTGATTAATCAGAAACGCCACCATGTAAGGATCTTTTTGTGCATACGGAATCACAAAACATCCCGGCTTATCTTTTTTCCCACGCTGAATATTATTAACGCCCTTCTGGTAAAAATTTTTCAATAGTTGTCGCGCATTGTCGGCGGTATATGTAAGCGAGGCGAGCACACCGGCTTGCATATAATTAATGTTATTTCTTGATGACCAGTTCACCAATGGCGTTGCGGGGTCTGGCCGATACCACTCGCGGCTGGTTACTGCATCTCCGGCATATTTGCTATCCGTTAAATCCCGCATATACGTATTGGCGCCGGCATTTCCGAAGGTTTCATAAAAACGACCGATTGAATTGTGGTTATTGGCCACCCAGATACCATATCCCGGATACCATCCGTCGTAAAAAGCCCAGGTGAATGCGCCGGGAAGCCCCTGAGCTGCCAAGGTAGTAATATCATGATTCGCCATCACCTGCCACTCGCCAATGGTAATGGGATCAATGGTTTCGTTATATGGCCCCGTTCCGGTACTCATATAAATCAACGGCACCGACTCGTGTAGATCTAGCATAACCGTTGGGTGCCACTCATAATACATTTGAAAAATGGCATTCGTTAACGCTTGTGAAACCTGAATGCCGTCGCGATTGTTGTCGTGATACACATACTTACCCCAATACGGCGAAGAGCGAGGAAAACCATCATCAAAGGTGTTTCGAGACTTTGTATAGCGATAGTACCAGTCAACCTGCTTATCCCGCCCATCCGGTTCTGCCACTGGATTTATTACTACCACCACCTGGTTCAATATAGCGCGTATGGCGGGAGAGGAAGAGGTTATCAACCGATATGCCAACTCCATCAACATTTCCGGCGATCCCATTTCGGGTGAATGAAGCCCAGCATTTAAATAAAATACTGGCTTGGTCGTTTGAATTATCTGATCCGCTTCGGCAGCAGTGATTTTTCTTGGGTCGGCCAACAAAGCAAGTTGCTTTTTTTGCTGATCGAGCTGTTGCTGGGTTTCTTTGGAGGCAACTACAACCTGATAAATAGGGCGCCCTTCTTCGGTGGTGCTTACCCGATTCATTTGCAAATTAGGAGAGCTGGCAGCCAACTGCTGATAGTAGCCATAAATCTCGCGCGTGGTATGCATTACACCAGGGGCGCCTATGATATTGCCAAAATATTTTTCGGGAGAAGGTACACTGGAGCTGATTTCCAGATTCAAAACCGACTCAGGTAAAAAGCGAGCGTCGGTAGTAAACATTTTGATCTTGCCGTTATATCCAGTGTCGATTGTTTGTGCAGTGGCGACATTGGTTTGAACAAAAATCAGGAGCAGCAAAAAAGGGCATGAAGAAATTTTCATACTAGTAGGTTGGTTGAGGATTAAAAGTTTGCCCTACAATTTACTGATTACGCTCAAAACATCCCGCTTACCCAATCATATTTTCCCGCTCTTTTTGTAATCGGAACATTTCGTCTCGTAAGCGAGCCGCCTCAATAAAGTCCATATCGCGGGCGGCTTTTTCCATTTGCTTCTTGGTTTGCGCGATGGCCTTCTCTATCTGTGGAATGGTTTGATATACCGCCTGCTCTTCCGCAACCGAAGCCACCAGCGAATCGTCTTTTTGTAAGGCATAGGGCCGCGAAGGGTCGTATCCTTTAATATCTAGCACCGAACCCTGGGCCATAATCTGATCAATGCTTTTGTGAACTGTGCGTGGAACAATTCCATGCAGCTGATTAAACTCCAATTGCTTTACTCGGCGGCGCGAAGTTTCGTCAATGGTACGCTGCATGCTCTCAGTTATTTTATCTGCATAAAATATTACCCTTCCCTCCACGTTTCTGGCGGCACGGCCGGCCGTTTGGGTAAGTGATTTTTCATTCCGTAAAAACCCTTCTTTGTCAGCATCCAAAATAGCTACCAGCGCCACTTCCGGTAAGTCGAGCCCTTCGCGCAATAAATTTACGCCCACCAACACATCAATCTCTCCCAGCCGCAGCTGTCGCAAAATCTCTACTCGCTCCAGCGTATCTACATCGCTGTGTATGTATTTTGATTTGATCTGAATTCTGCCCAGATATTTATCCATCTCCTCCGCCATTCTTTTGGTTAGCGTGGTAACCAATACCCGAAAGCCTTTCTGAACCGTTATATCAATCTCTTCCAGCAAATCATCAATCTGATTAACACTTGGGCGCACTTCAATCGGCGGATCTAACAATCCGGTAGGCCGCACAATCTGCTCTACCACTACACCGCCTGTTTTTTGCAGCTCATAATCACCGGGCGTTGCGCTTACAAAAATGGTTTGTCCAACCATCGACTCAAACTCATGAAAGTTTAGCGGGCGGTTATCCAGGGCACTGGGCAGGCGAAATCCATAATCTACCAACACAAGCTTTCTACTGCGATCGCCCCCATACATGCCGGCAACCTGAGAAACCGTTTGGTGACTTTCGTCTATAACACATAAAAAATCTGGAGGAAAATAATCCAGCAAACAGAAGGGACGAGTGCCCGGTTTCCGGCGATCAAAAAAGCGGGAGTAATTTTCTATGCCATTACAATATCCCAGCTCGCGAATCATCTCCAAATCGTATTCAACTCTTTCCTTTATTCGCTGTGCTTCCACAAATTTTACCTGCGAGGTAAAGTAGGCTGCCTGTGCCATCATTTCGTCCTGAATATCGTGCATCACCTGCACGATCATGTCTTTCGGAGCCAGATAAATAGTGGCGGGAAAGATGGCCGCATTCTCCATCGTCTCCATTCTTTTTCCCGTGGCA
>CAMBUH010000002.1 GCA_945870985.1 Chitinophaga pinensis | reverse complement strand
TCATGCCTTTTTCAGAAAACTTATCAAATGAACCAGCCAATCATTTTATAATTATTTAATATGTTAACATTTTCAACACATTTAACGTGATTTGAACCGAAAGATTTTTTAACTTTGTGTATTACAACGTCTCAGGCAACTGTGGCGTTGTATTTTTTTCCCCTTACCTAAACGAAAAGCTATGGCAGACGCGAATATGTATGTGACGCAGGAAACTTTTGATAAAATGCGTGAGGAGCTTCACCGAATGAAATCGGTAGATCGTCCGGCTTCCTCTCGTGCGATAGCTGAGGCAAGAGAGAAAGGCGATTTAAAAGAGAATGCCGAGTACGATGCTGCCAAGGAGGCGCAGGGTATGTTGGAAGCAAAAATTAAGCAATTGGAGGGAATGATTGCCAATGCAAAAATTGTAGATACCAATTCGATTGATACCAGTAAGGTTACTATTTTAACGAAGGTAACCATTACCAATATGGCCAATAATAAGGTACTCACCTATCAGATAGTAGGAGAGAAAGAGGCCGATCTAAAGTTGGGAAAAATTTCTGCGGGTTCTCCCATAGGTAAAGGGTTGATGGGAAAAGTTCGGGGTGATATTGCTGAGATTCAGGTGCCAACGGGCCTGTTAACGTTCCGAATAGATGATATTACTATTTAATCGGAATGGCTTACTTTTATTCTTCATACTACTTTCATGACTGTATTTACTAAGATTATTTCCGGAGCAATTCCGAGTTATCGGATTGCCGAGAGCGAGCATTTTTTTGCGTTTCTAGACATTTATCCGCAAGTAGAGGGCCATGTGTTGGTGGTGCCGAAAGTTGAGATAGATAAGTTTTTCGATTTGGGGGATACCTATCTTGCTGAGATGTTGGTATTTGCCAAGCCTATAGCCCAAGCCATAGAAAAATCATTTCCCTGCAATCGTTGTGGCATGATTGTATTGGGATTAGAAGTTCCGCATGCACATCTTCATTTGCTTCCTATTAATACTGCTTCCGACCTGAATTTTAACCGCAACAAGCTTACGGTTACCCATGGTAAACTGCAGGAAATTCAGCAAAAGATTCTAGCAGCGATGGCTGTATAGCAGCTTGCTTATTTGCTTTCGGAAACCCGATTCGGGTGCTGTTTGGCAAAATCTTCCCAGCCCGATAATTTCTTTTTACTCCCTGTTTGTAGGATACTGCTTCCTTGGTAGTGGTGACAAAGTGCTACAGAGAGAGCATCGGTTGCATCGTAATAGCGAGGTTGCTCGTCGATTTGTAAAATAGTTTGCAGCATTTTCCACACTTGATCTTTATTAGCATTTCCATTACCAGTGATAGATTGTTTTACTTTTTTTGGGGAGTATTCGGTAACGGGGATGCTGGCTTGCATGGCTGCGGCGATGGCAACTCCCTGGGCACGCCCCAGTTTTAGCATACTTTGTACATTCTTTCCAAAAAACGGGGCTTCAATGGCAAAGGATCCGGGATGATAGAGTCGGATTAATTCAGCTACTTTTTCATGAATTAGGTGAAGCCTTTCATAGATGTCTTTCACATTAGATAATTTCAGCACATCCATCAGTAATACTTGGGGATTGCCTTTATCTACCTTTAATAAAGCATAACCCATTAATAAACTCCCCGGATCGATTCCTAAAATAATGTTCGCCTGTTTCATCGTACCATGAAAATACACTCTTTATGCTTGTGGTTAACCGGTTTGCGGGCATATTTTGTTTCCCATTTTTTTTAGGGATAGTAAAGCAGTTTATAAAAAGGGTACCCCCAATCTAGCCTCCCTTTCACTATCTGTTACCGAACCCAAGCCTTTAATCAGCAGCCGGCTTTTCTATTTCCCCTGAAACATCGTTCTTTGCAGTACCAATATGTTTACCCTTCCTCCTAAGGCGAAAAAGGTTATCAATTTTGTAGTGGGGCCCCTCCTCTTCTGCTGGCTGGTATATTCAATTACCCTGCAAATCCGTCAGCAACAAAATCTGTCACATTCGCGGGAAGTAATCTGGGAAGCCTTTTCGTGGAAGCATGCTGGCACCTGGCTTTCCGTTTGCGGGTTGATGTTACTCAATTGGGGGATAGAATCCTATAAATGGCGCCTATTGGTAAGTGGTCTCGAAAAGATAACTTACTTACGAGCGGTTCGGGCGGTATTTACTGGTCAGGCACTGGCTTTTTCTACCATTAATCGATTAGGAGAATCTGCTGGCCGGGCTTTATTTCTTTCAACAGGCAATCGTATTCGGGGTGCCGTTTTATCCGTGGCGGGCAGTATGAGTCAGTTACTGGTTACGGTTATTGCAGGATGGCTGGCCCTGCTGTATATTGTAGGGCTACATCCCGAGATTTCCCTTTTTTCGGGTGAGCATGCGACTGCTTTTGAACGGGGAAGTTTACTGTTCTTTACCGGGGTAGTCATTTTGCTTTTGTTCATCTATTATCATCCGGCAGCCATGGTGGGGGCGCTGGAAAAGATTCCTTGGGTGAAGCAGTACGACTTTTTTCTAGAAAGGCTGGCTGCATTACCCTCCGCAGGTTTAACAAGAATTTTACTACTTTCTGCAATCAGGTTCGTTATATATACTGCACAGTATTTATTATTGTTTCAGTTATTTGGTGTTACTCTATCCTGGTTAACGGGGGCGGCGTTGGTTTCATTGATGATGTTACTGCTGGCGCTGGTTCCAACCATTGCCCTAGCAGAATTGGGCTTTCGGGGGCAGATTAGTTTACGGCTTTTTGCCTTGGTTAGTGCTAATTATGCAGGCATCATGGCAACGGCGGCAGGTATCTGGGTAATAAATTTGATTATTCCGGCATTGGCAGGAAGTTTACTGGTGTTGGGTATACGCATCTTCACCAAAAAAAAGAGGTGAACTATATGAAAAAAGGGGTACTGATTTTATTGTTACTGGTAGCTTCGGCATTTTCTCCGCAGGGCGATGAATTTTGCGGTGGTATACGTAACTATTCCTTCCGCGATGGCGAACAGATCGATTTTCAGATTTACTACACGGTAATTGGCATCTATGTGCATGCAGGAAATGCCCAGTTTACCGTTAAATCCATCACCCACCAGCAAAAGCCCGCGTATCAGTTTGTAGGCAGCGGGAGCAGTAATTCGGGGTACGATTGGATTTTTAAAGTACGCGATCGATATGAGTCTATCGTAGATACGGCTACCCTTCAGCCCAAGCAGTTTATCCGAAATATTGAAGAAGGTAGTTTTAAAAAATATGAAAACATCACATTCAATCACCAGGCACATTTAGCCACCACTACCGAAAAAACCTATTCAATACCCAACTGTGTTCAGGATGTGCTGAGTGCTATTTATTACGCACGTAATATCAATTTCAATAAATATCAGATAGATGATAAGATTCCTTTTTCGATGTTCTTAGACAATGAAGTGTTCAATCTCTACATTAAATACCAGGGGAAAGAAGTTATCAAAACCCGCTATGGCACTTTCAATGCCATCAAGTTTAAACCCCTATTGGTAAAGGGTACTTTGTTTGAGGGCGGCGAAAAAATGACCGTCTGGGTGAGCGATGATGCCAATCATATACCACTAAGGGTGGAAAGTCCTATTGTTATTGGCAATATCAAAGCCGATATGATGGGATACAGGAATCTTCGATATCCACTTGCCTCTCTTATTTCTTCGCGAAAATAATTAACCCTTTAGGCATTCTAACAGTTTGCCAGTTTGGTTTTTCCGGATGCCCTTTTCGGTGAGCTGCAAATTGCAGCATTCTACATCTAAATCATGTTCAAAAAAGAGCCAGTAGTTTTCTTCTAATGCTTCCTGCAAAAAACATTTTTTTTCTTGTAGGGTAGTATAAGGAAACAAGTCGTAGGCCATAACATACGGTAATCCGATATGGTGTACAGAGGGTATCAGATCGGCCATATAAACTACGGTTTGATCGCCGACTTTTATTTGAGGCAACATCATAGCCCTAGTATGCCCGTGCACGATTCGTAGACTAATATGCTCCGAAAAGGGAATGGACGCGAGCCGACCTGTAGGATGCATGTCAGGCTCGGGCACATCTAAAAAAAATAATTGTCCTGCTGTTTGCAAGGGCAACAGATTTTCCTTTAGAAAAGAAGCCCGTTCCCGTTCATTGGGCTCAATGGCCCATTGCCAGTGTTGGGGGTTGGTCCAGTATTTTGCATTAGGAAAAGCGGGTACTAGCTGATTATCTTTTCTAATCACACTTCCCCCGCAATGATCAAAATGCAGGTGGGTATGAATTACATCGGTAATGGCTTCGGGTGAAATGCCCTTTGCTGACAGTGAAGATGCCAAAGTTTCGGATCCGTGCAAATAGTAGTGTGAGAAAAATTTTTCATCCTGTTTGTTTCCTATTCCGGTATCTATCAAAATTTTTCGATCACCTTCTTCAACCAATAAACACCTTAGTGCCCAGCTTACTAAATTATGCTCGTCGGATGGGTTCAGCTTCTGCCACATTACTTTGGGTATTACCCCAAACATGGCCCCGCCATCTAACTTAAAATTTCCGGTATCTATGGTACTTAGTTTCATTGGGTAACCAGTTTCTCTTCTTTTTTTTGCGCCTGGCGAGTGAAGTAAAGCAGCAGTAATCCTACTACAAAAAAACTCATCACTATCAGTACCGAATTTCTCTGTGATCCTGTTTGTTCGTTGATGATGCCAAAGCTGAACATGCCAATGATGATGGCAATTTTTTCGGTTACATCATAAAAACTGAAAAATGAAGTGGTGTCTTTGGTTTCCGGCATAAGTTTCGAATAGGTACTTCTGCTAAGCGATTGGATGCCGCCCATCACAAATCCAACCAGTACGGCCAGTATATAAAATTGATTGATTCCATTCCTTGGAATTGTATATCCAAAACAACATAGGCCAATCCAAAACAGTACAGTGAGCATCAAGGTGTTTAGGTTGCCGATTTTATTAGAAAGGCGTGCAAGTACAAAAGCACCCGGTATGGCTACTAGCTGAATAATTAATATAGCAACTATCAGGTTAGTAGTTGGAATATTAAGTTCACTCTTTCCATAGAGGGTTGCCGCCAGCATAATAGTTTGCACGCCCATGTTATAAAAGAAGAAAGAGAGCAAGAATTTTTTTAATACTGGTAAGTGGGTGAGTTGCTGCCATACTTTTTTTAGTTCCAGGTATCCTCCGGTTAATACTTGGGTATGCGCCACATCAACCAGGGGCTCGCTTTTGGGTAAACGGTTTATGGCCATCTGTCCAAATCCCCACCACCAAATACCTACCAGCATAAACGACCATTGTGAACCCTTTCCGGGAGTCATGCCAAACAAATCAGATTTAAGCACCAGTACAAAGCATACGATTTGCAAAAGTACACTGCCTATATAGCCCAACATATAACCTCGGGCGCTCACACGGTCTCTATCTTCCGGTGCAGCAATTTCGGGTAAGTAAGAATTGTAAAAAACAAAGCTGCTCCAAGATCCGATGCAGGCAATTATCATACATGTTAACCCTAATGCCAAGTTACTGCTATCGTAAAAAAATAAAGCACTGCACCCGATACTTCCTAGGGTGCAGAAAAAGCGAAGAAACTTTCGTTTATTCCCCCTTGAATCTGCAATAGAAGAAAGTACGGGCGATAAAATGGCTACCACTATAAATGCTACTGCCAGTGCATAGTTATACAGGGAGGTGTTTACATATTCGCGGCCAAAAAGCCGAACGGTATCCACCGGTGTATTTTCATTTCCATCTCCGGTAATGCTTTCAAAATAAGCAGGAAAAATAGTGGAAGTAATTACCAGGTTGTAAACGCTGTTGGCCCAGTCGTACATAGCCCAGCCATTAATTACCTTCTTAGAAGCTGTTTGCATAGTTCATCCTAATTTAAAAAAGGAAGGCTGCCTACAGATACCATCGCAGTAACGGGGCAACCAACCCAACTGATTTTTAAATATAATGAAATATTACCAGTACGAGCAAAACGGCCCCAACAATCACCCGATACCAACCGAAGAGGCGAAATCCATGATTTTGTAAAAAACCGATAAAAAATTTGATGGCTATCATCGCCACCACAAACGCAACGATATTTCCTACCAGCAACAATTGCAGGTTATGTGCGTCGGTTAGTAATGCCGGATTTTCTTTCCAGGCCTTTAATAATTTATATCCCGTGGCAGCGGCCATAGTAGGAACTGCCAGAAAAAATGAAAATTCAGCAGCCAGATTTCTGGTCATTTGCTGCTGCATACCTCCAATAATGCTCGCGGCACTCCGGCTGGTTCCGGGAACCATGGCAAGGCATTGCCAGATGCCCGTAATAAAAGCTCTCCGGTAACTGATATCCTTTTCTTCGGTAACTGGATGGGTGCTGTTGAAAAACTTATCTATAAATAAAAGCACAAATCCTCCGATAAGCATCGTAATAGCAACGGTAAATGGACTTTCCAGCAGGGCATCTATTTTTTTAGAAAAAATAAATCCTAATACCAATGCCGGAATTACCGCAATAATCAGTTTGAGGTAAAAGTCAAATTTATTCAGCGGAAAAAATTTCTTTCGATACAATACTACCACCGAAAGGATGGCCCCCAACTGGATACATATTTCGAACAGCTTGGTAAATTCGTCTTGGGCAATACCCAGCAGCGAGCTGGTGATAATCATGTGTCCGGTAGAAGAAATGGGCAAAAATTCAGTAACTCCTTCTACGATGGCTATCAATATACTTTGAAAAAAAGTCATAGTTAATTATTATACGTTCAACTCCGAAAGAGGAATTTAAAGATAGTTGATTTGGGAATTAAGTATACACATAAAAAAAGCGGTGTTTCCACCGCTCCATTCAATTTATCCTTCCATTTGCCGGGGCTTTTTAAAAATGGCATAGATTTCAATCAATAAACCAGCTACAATCAGAATCGGGGCTATGGTAATACGGGTTTTGCTGTAAACCAGGTTGGTATCAAAATTATTGGGGTCTGTATTTTTACCACCCGACATTAAAAACATGCCCAAGGCGATTACTGCCCCGCCAATAATCATCCAGGTAAAGTTTTCTTTACTGAAAAGGGGAGCTGAGTTGGTGGTTTTTTGGTTGCTCATGTGCGTAGTTTTTAGCTATGTGTTAGGTACAAATGTAATCAATCCGGCGACTAATACAAATCGTCGAGTTTCATTTTTAGATATTTTAGCACACTGCGGTGGGTACTATATACCGAAATGCCAACACCCAGCAGGGTAATTCCCCCAAACAGTAATAAATTCAATTGGATGCTGCGGATGGCTTTTAGTTCTGGCACACGGCTTTCGGCCCAGCCAATGATGATAAGCAGTAAAAAGATAGCGATTCCCGAGCTAATGAGTCCATTAATCAGTGCCCGAAGGTTGAGGGGGCGTGAAATAAAGCCTCTAGTGGCCCCTACCATTTGCATGGTTTTAACAATAAACCGGTTGCTGAACATGGCCAGCCGGATGGTATTATCAATACTAAAAATTACGATCACGCATAAAAGAACAGCAATCACCAGAAATAGCAGTCCTATTTTTGATGCTCGTTCATTCAGGTTCGACACCAGGTTTTGCGGGTATTGTAAATCGGTAATCTGGTCTCCATATGCCTGCATCAGTTGAGCAGATATCGTTCGTAGGCTATCCTGATTTACATAATCGGATTTGGCATAAAAATCGATACTTTCGGGTAAGGGATTTACATCTAATATTTTTGCCCAATCTTCATTGTTTTCTTTATTCCAGATGGCTTTGGCCGATTCTTTATCTACGTAGGTAACATTTTTCGCATAGGGCTGACTGCTGATAAATGCCTGAATTTGACCAATGGTATCTTTATTTAAGGTTCTCAGGTAGGCACTGATGCGAATATCTTCTTTAAAGGCATTGCCCACTGATTGGATATTCAGAAAGAACCATCCCATAATTCCCATGATGAGCAATACCAGCGACACGCCAATAATGGAGTAGATAAAATTGGGTTTGCTCCTTTTTAGCGATGAGGATCCGGCTGCGGGCATAATTCAGGATTAACAGGTTAACAATGGATTGCTTTTTTCAGATGCTATCCGATTGCAAATGTACTGTTTTGTAGGCTAATGACGTACATTTGCAGCCATCTGCAAAGGCAATTTGACCCCTGTAAATTAAGCCATTGATAGGGGGGAGGGGGTTAAAAATTTGTTAGTATTTACAACAGGCATTCCCCAACAGGGTAGAGAAGGATTTTGCCGGGTTGCAGACGGATATCTATTGTAATGAAAAGCCCTTGGCTGTTGAATGATATATTATGGAATACAATTTTCGATCGATTGAAAAAAAATGGCAGTCCCACTGGCGGTCTTCCGGCGTTTATCAGGTAAGCAACCAATCTACCCGCCCCAAATATTATGTGCTTGATATGTTTCCCTACCCCAGTGGTGCGGGCCTTCATGTAGGCCATCCCCTTGGATATATCGCCTCCGATATATTTAGTCGCTATAAAAGATTGCAGGGATTTAATGTACTGCACCCAATGGGCTATGACGCGTTTGGATTACCGGCCGAGCAGTATGCTATAGAACATGGGGTTCACCCGGCTAGCAGCACAAAAAAAAATATTGATACTTTTCGGGCTCAGTTAGATAATATTGGATTTTGTTACGACTGGAACCGCGAAGTGCGCACCTGTGAACCTGAATACTATCAATTTACCCAATGGATTTTTTTACAACTATTCAATAGTTTTTATAACAGAACCCATCAAAAGGCCCAGCCCATCTCTTTGTTGAAAGAAATTTTTAAACAGGAAGGGAATCAATCGCATGTTTGTCCGGCTGAAGAGGATTTGCGTTTTACGGCAGCCGATTGGACAGTTTTTGCCGAAAAAGAGCAGGAAGATATTTTGATGAAATACCGCCTGGCATTTTGTGGGTATGGCGAAGTGAACTGGTGTGAGGCTTTGGGAACGGTATTGGCGAATGATGAAGTAGTTAATGGCGTAAGCGAAAGAGGGGGACATCCGGTTGTAAAAAAAGTGTTGCGCCAGTGGTATTTGCGAATCACAGAATATGCCGATCGTTTACTGGAAGGGTTAGAGACCATAGATTTTTCTGATGCCATGGAGGAAATGCAATCTAACTGGATTGGAAAATCCTATGGTGCCGAAATCAGTTTTGCAATGGCATCGGGTGATCAGCCGATTGAAGAAACCTTAACGGTATATACTACGCGTCCGGACACGATTTTCGGGGTTGATTTTATGGTGGTAGCGCCAGAACATCCGGCGATTGAAAAATTAATTACATCGGATACCCGTGTTTCCGTAGAAAATTATATCAGCTATGTAAAAAGCAGGAGTGATCGGGAGCGGCAGGCCGAGAAAAAAATAAGCGGTTGCTTTAGTGGGGGTTATGCGATACATCCCTTTACCGGCAAAAAAATTCCGGTATGGATTGCCGAGTATGTATTGATTGGATATGGCACCGGAGCAATTATGGGTGTACCCTGTGGAGATGATCGCGATTTTCGCTTTGCACAACATTTTACTATTCCCATTACCAATATTATTGGGGAGCATTTTAATGGCACTGCCGCCAATGCTACCAAGGACGCCGTTTTGCAGGAGAGTGATTTTTTAAATGGCATTGTTATGCGCGATGCGATTCCGCTGGTATTGCAAAAGATTACCACAATGGGTATTGGCCGGAAGAAAGTGAATTATAAAATGCGCGATGCCTCCTTTAGCAGGCAACGATATTGGGGCGAGCCTTTTCCTATCCGCTGGGATAATGGAATCGCAAGACCATTGGACCCAGCTCAATTGCCGTTGTTGTTGCCCCAGGTAGAAACCTATCAACCCGGTCCGGATGGCGAAGGCCCCCTTGCCAATATTCCAGAATGGGTAAACGAGCACTACGAAACCAATACCATGCCGGGGTATGCAGGCAGCAGCTGGTATTTTTTGCGGTATATGGATCCACATAATCGAGAAACTTTTTGCAGTCGCGAAGCCAGCGATTACTGGAACCAGGTTGATTTATACATTGGCGGTACCGAGCATGCGGTAGGACATTTATTGTATAGCCGTTTCTGGACCAAAGTAATGTTCGACCTCGGCCATATCGGATTTCAGGAACCTTTTAAAAAGTTATTGAATCAGGGAATGATTCAGGGCAGCAGTCGGTTTATGTATCGCCTGTTATTAACGGCAGATAAAAAAGTAATCGAGCATTTTACAGCCAATATCATGGTATCGAACGGCTACCGCACAGGCTATGAGTCGGGTAGTTTGGGAATGAAAGCTTTACTGGATATTGTTCAGCAACAAGTACCTCATACCACTTTTGATGAGTTGGCCGACGGCATTTTATTTCAGCCGATTCATGTGGATGTAAATTTTGTGGATGGGTTCGAATTAAATATAGCTGCTTTACAAACTTGGAGAAATGGGGAATATGCGGAGGCAGCCTTTGTGTTGGAGGATGGAAAATATATTTGTGGGGCAGAGGTAGAGAAAATGTCGAAATCGAAATTCAATACCGTAAATCCGGATGAACTGGTTGAGAAATATGGCGCTGACACTTTCCGGATGTATGAGATGTTTTTGGGACCGGTAGATCAGAGTAAACCTTGGGATACTAAGGGGATTGAAGGGGTGCATCGGTTCGTAAAAAAATTATGGCGCTTGTTTTTTGATGAGCAAAAAGGAAGTGTAATTACACAGCATGCCCCTACTGCAGCGGAGTTAAAAGTACTGCACAAGACCATCAAAAAGATTGCCGACGACACCGAGCGCTTTAGTTTTAATACGGCGGTAAGTACATTTATGATTGCTGTGAATGAGTTGAGTGATTTACAATGCCATTCCGTCGCTATTCTCGAACCCTTTTTGATTTTGCTTACGCCCTATGCACCCCATGTGAGTGAGGAACTGTGGGGTGTGTTGGGGCATACCGATTCAATTCTGGATGCCTCTTTTCCGGTGTTTGAAGCGCAGTATGTAGCAGAATCTGCTAAGGAATATCCGGTGAGTGTAAATGGAAAAGTGCGAGCAAATATTTTAATTAATCTGGATGCCTCTGAAGCAGAGGTGCAGGAAATGGTGTTGCAACATCCGATGATTATAAAATGGATGGAGGAAAAGCCATTGAACAAATTTATTTTTGTAAAAGGCAGGATGGTAAATGTGGTTGTATAAAGCTATTCAGCAGGTGGCTCAATAATTTTTCTATGCAAATAATTTTACCTCCGATAACTGCGTGTTATCCTGTGATACCCTATCAACCAGGGATAACGCGAATCCAACGCTGGGATTTATCAGAGAACTATACTGCATTAACCCCTGAAATTTTTACCAACCTTTCTGCTTTTACAGATTTTGTAGAACAAAAGTTACAAAACGAGGAAGCAGATTTTGGAATTGGTGGGTATAACGAATTACGCGGCATCTATGCACGCAGTGGTGTTTTTGGAACGTCCGATTCGCCCGAAGAGCCAAGGCGATTGCATTTGGGGGTTGATATCTGGGGACCAGCCCTTACCCCTGTTTATGCGGTATATGATGGAGTAGTTCACAGCCAGGCTTTTCATCCCGAATTGGGTAACTATGGCGGTGTGGTGATATTGCAGCATAGTTATCAGGGAAATCATTTTTATACTTTATACGGACACCTAACGGAACGAAGCGTTCATCAATTTCAGCCCGGAGAAATCATGCAAGGCGGAGCGGTGGTGGGTGCTTTCGGCAATCCTACAGAAAATGGCGGTTGGCCGCCACACTTGCATTTTCAGTGTATGCTTTCTATGGAAAATTGGGTGGGCGATTATCCCGGGGTTTGCAAATGGAGCGAGCGGGATTATTATTTACAAAATTGTCCGGATCCGGCGCTGATGCTTCGGTGGGATTAAGCAAAAGAGGAAGTACAAATTTCTGTCCAAGTACACCCTTCCGTTGCTTTTTTATCGAAAATTGTCATTGTAATATCTATTTTTACGGTAATTTAGATAGTATACTGACAAAATTCTATATTTTTGTATAAACATAATCAAAAATGATTATACATCGTAAGCTTGAGGAAACGGTTATAGGTAAAATCGGAACCAATAAGGTAATCTTGATTTTAGGTACAAGGCGGGTAGGGAAAACCTATCTCATCAACCGAGTGAGTGAAAGGGTTACCGGAAAAAAATTGTTGCTGAACGCAGAGGATTTTGACGTTCAGGAGGTGCTCAAAAAGCGAACAGTTGCCAATTATCAGCGAATAATTAATGATGCCACGTTGCTTATAATTGATGAGGCACAGGCCATTCCGGAAATTGGTTCTATTTTGAAATTGATGATTGATAGTCACCCCCATTTAACTATTCTAGCCACAGGTTCTTCCTCATTAGACCTGGTAAATGCTTCAGGAGAACCTTTAACAGGAAGGAGCTACTCATATAATTTATATCCCGTTGCTCAATTAGAATTAGGAAATAATCCTTTACAGGCGCAAGCTGATATAGACGAAAGATTGATTATAGGTAGTTATCCTGAAATTTTTCAGATAAATACCTGGATAGAGAAGGAACAATATCTGAGAGAATTGATAAACTCGTATTTATTGAAAGATATTTTATCGTATGCTGGTATCAGACAATCGCATAAGTTGATGGATTTGCTGCGGTTGATAGCTTATCAAATCGGTTCTGAAGTTTCTTACAATGAAATTTCCAATCAACTTGGTATCAATAAAGTTACGGTTGAAAATTATCTTGATCTTTTGCAAAAAGTTTTTATTTTGTTTAAGCTACCATCCTATAGCACCAATCACCGAAAGGAAATCTCAAAAGGTGTAAAATGGTATTTTTATGATAATGGAATTAGAAATGCAGTAATCAATGATTTTCGTCCAATTTCATTAAGGAATGATATGGGTATGCTATGGGAAAACTATATTATCTCCGAGAGAATCAAATTTAATGCCTACAATCAAGCTGGAAGTCAATTGTATTTCTGGCGGAATTATTTACAGCGAGAAATTGATTTGATTGAAGTAAAGGATAATCGTATCCATGCATATGAAATAAAATATAGTAAGGATAGCAAAGTAAAAATTCCTTTGGCATTCAAAACAGCCTATCCGGATGCGGATTTCCACAAAATTGATTCAGATAATTATTTAGATTTTATAATGTAAGTTTTCTTTGCAGTGGAGTAGTTTGAAAACTTACTATTGTAATTACTTAGCAAGAATAAAATAGAAACTTTGATGCCAGTATAGAAAACAAATATTATTGATAAAATAATTTCCGAAAAATTTTAAATAGCCGAGAGACAGGTAACTAGTGTTTTTCTCCCACTACACATTTTTCTTTAATCTCATGAAAATCATCATGTGCTTTGGTGATCAACGAGGTTAATTCTTTATCAGATTTTTTAGCCTTAACTGCTGCTTCAACAGCTTCGCAACTGGCTACCAATTTTTTTAAGATAGGTTTTGCAATGGCTGCATCATATCCTTTTGGAATTGGGGCAGATTCCCATGCTTTGGCTTTACTAGTTAAATTAGCTGCATTTTCTTTAGTAGGAGTTAGATTGCCTTCTTCGGCTGGGTGAAATGTTTTACTCATTACTGAATGAAATTCTTCCATTTGTTTCCATGCTGGTTTTTGTGCAATGCCTGATAGAGATAAAAAAACAGCAACGACAAATAAAGTAAACTGCTTCATATGATTTCTTAATTAGTGATATAAAGTTAATGAATGTAGGTGATATATTCTTTTTTGATAAGTTCTTCTTCGCAGGTGTTATTTCCCAATCTCATTCGTAACCGCCGAATCATATAATTTCATTCTTGGCTCATTTTTTTGGGCGGTCCGCAACATGGCTCGGGCAATATGTTCGGCTTGTATGGGGGCATATTTTTTTAGCGGTCCCATAAACAGTGGAGACAATATTGAGAATATCGCCAACCCAATTCTTTCACCAGGCCGAGATTCTTTGCGAGGCCCGGCAATAAAGGAGGGGCGGAAAATATGCAGGCTTTTATAACCAATCGATTGCAAGGCATTTTCTAACTCGCCTTTTACCCGGCTATAAAAAATAGATGATTTCGCATCAGCCCCCATAGCGGATACCAGCAGAAATTGTTGCGAGCCTCCCCGAAATTGTAATTGAGCCAGTTGCAGCGGATAGTTATAATCCACCCGCCGAAAAGCTTCCTGCGACCCGGCTTTTTTAATGGTAGTACCCAAACAGCAAAATACATCCTCCGCAGCTACCGGTTCTTGCAGGGTTTCCCAATCCACCACTATTTCCTTCAATTTGGGATGGGTAAGTCCTGAACTTTTTCTACCATAGGCAATTATGGTACTGTATTCAGGTGACTCCAGTAAGAGATTCAGCAGATAGCCACCAGTTAATCCGGATGCGCCTGCAATAAGGGCTGTTTTATTCATGCGGGAGTTATTTTCTCAAAGGTAGGTTGAATTCTATTTAGTAATTTTGAAGGGTATGCCAGATATACCTTTGCATAATCCCGAAGCCAGTAATAACCCTGTAGAGCAGGAGTTTGAGAATGCCATTCGGCCCCGTGAAATAGATGATTTTTCTGGGCAGCCCCAGTTGGTAGAAAACCTGATTATTTTTATTAAGGCAGCCAAATTACGTGGCGAAGCGCTTGATCATGTGTTGTTTCATGGTCCGCCCGGATTGGGCAAAACTACCCTGAGCCGAATAGTTGCTAATGAGCTGGGCGTAAATATTCGGGAAACTTCCGGACCGGTTATTGAGAAGCCCGGAGACCTTGCCGGTTTATTAACCAACCTGCAGCCTAATGATGTGTTGTTTATTGATGAAATTCATCGGTTGAGTACCGTGGTAGAAGAATACCTGTATGCGGCCATGGAAGATTTTCGAATTGATATCATGATTGATTCGGGCCCCAATGCACGCAGCATTCAAATCAACCTTAATCCTTTTACCTTGGTAGGGGCTACCACCCGCAGTGGTTTGTTAACCGCCCCTTTGTTATCGCGATTTGGCATTAAGTCGCGACTCGAATATTACCAGGCACCCGTATTGCAGCAAATCATTCACCGAAGTGCAGCTATTTTACAGGTAAGTATTTCTTCAGATGCTGCCGGAGAAATCGCCCGCCGCAGCAGGGGAACGCCCCGGATAGCTAATAGTCTGCTTCGCAGAGTTCGAGATTTTGCACAGGTTTTGAATGATGGAACCATTGATTTAGGTATTACCCAACATGCCCTCAAAGCCCTGCATGTAGATGAGCACGGCCTGGATGAAATGGATAACCGGATACTCGCGGCCATCATTGATAAGTTCAAGGGAGGCCCCGTAGGCATTACCACCATTGCAACAGCAGTAGGGGAAGAATCGGGAACCCTGGAAGAAGTGTACGAACCTTTTTTAATTCAGGAAGGATTTCTGCAACGCACACCCCGAGGAAGAGAAGCCACTGCCAAAGCTTATCAACACCTGGGTAGGCAAGATAATCGGGGAGGGGTACAACCAGATTTATTTAATCTATAAATTACTGTATCCGTTAGGGAGCTACCAGTCGGAAACCGTTACCGTGAATATTCACGATTTCGATATTGGTATCTTCTTTCAGGTACTTGCGTAATTTGGCAATATACACATCCATACTGCGGCCATTGAAATAGGTATCGCTGCCCCAGATTTTTTTCAGCGCTCTTTCTCTGGGTAATAAGTCGTTCTTATGTTCGGCGAGCATCTTCAATAAGTCATTCTCTTTGGGAGATAATGTAATTTTTTGTTCGCCATGTTTCAATTCGCGCAGCTTTGGATTGAAATGATAACTACCCAAATCGAATTCGATATTATCATTCACGCGGTTTTCTTCTTCGTTTCTTTTTAAGATAGCACGGATTTTCAGCAGCAATACTTCACTATCGAAAGGTTTGGTGATGTAGTCATCCGCCCCCAATTTATAGCCCTGAATAATATCTTCCTTCATGGTTTTGGCACTTAGAAAAAACAAGGGTATATCGGGATCCACGTCGCGAATTTCTTCGGCCAGGGTAAATCCATCCATATTGGGCATCATCACATCCAACAAACACAAATCGTATTTTTCCCGTTGAAAAGCTGCCAACCCTAACCGGCCATCTCGCTCCAAAGTAACATCAAAATCATTCAGCTCAAGGTAGGTCTTCAGAACCATGCCGAGGTTGGTGTCATCTTCACAAAGGAGAATCTTAGTTTTTTTAGCTTCCATAGAAAAGTTATTTAACGTGAAATAAAGATAAAACAATGCCAAATTGAGCAGTTGCACTGCAATCTTTTGTTAAAACAGACAAATTTGGTGCCAGAAACATCTTTCTAAGCACTTAGGGGGCTGTTTTTCCGTCAGTTACAAATTAGTTACTCTTTGCAAGGGCATTGAGAAAATTGTACTTTTACCCAGAAAAACAGGTGATATGCTGCTCACTTCTTCTAATAAATTTAAAAAATTACTGGTAATTGGCGATCGGGTATTAATTCGCCCTTCCCGGCCCGACGAGAAAACATCCAGCGGTTTATACCTGCCTCCGGGCGTTCAGGAAAAGGAAAAGGTGCAGCAGGGAAAGATTATCAAAACCGGTCCCGGCTATGCCATTCCCATGCCCATTGAAGATGAACCCTGGAAGTCGGATGACGAGGGCGTGAAATATGTTCCGCTGCAGGCAAAGGAAGGAGACCTGGCCATTTTTTTGGTAAGTGGTGCCACTGAAGTGATGTATGAGGGAGAAAATTATTTTATTGTTCCGCAGGGTGCCATTTTGCTGTTGGAGCGGGAAGAAGAATTGTAAAATTATTAGCGTACTTATCTTTTGCGAAACTCATTTTGATCGTTTCTCAGAATCGTTTGTTCCTGTTGTAAAAATAAAATAACCTCCTGCACGTGGGCCTGTTCTTCTGCGGGAAAGGATTGCACAATTTCAACGAACATCTTTGGTTGCTCAAGTAGCTGAAGAATTTTTTCTGCTATCCGTGCAAATTTTTTTGGGGTTAGGGGTGATTGTTGTTTTCGAATACACACATCGCAAACCCCGCAATCTACTGAGGAAGTTTCTCCAAAATACTGCAACAGATAACGACTTCTACATATCGTTTTATTTTCTATATAACCTACCATGGCTTTCATGCGAACCATCCAAGCTTTTTTTCTGGCATGATACTGATCTAAATTGATGTGTAAAAAATCGGCAGTGGCGCGATTAAGCAGGTAATAAATTTGGGGACTGTCTTTCGCAGGCATATAATCTAAAATGCCGAATGACTGTAATTGTTTCAGCTGTTGTTTAATCTCCTCCGGGGTTGCCCTGCATATTCGGGCCAGTTGTGTTTCGTAAACTGAAACCCGAAAATCCAGCACACCCGGATAGGTGCGCAACAATGCTTGCACCAGGTTTGCCGAATCGGGATAGCCTTCTTCATAGGCTCGCAATTGGGCAGTGTCGCAGGTAAACTGTGCCTGTGCTGGTAAAAAAACCGAGCTGCTGAACCGAAGATGGCCTTCTTGTTCTAGTAGTTGCAGGGTATTAACTACCAGTAATACATCGTGTTTAAATCGACTGGCAAAAACTGATAAATCAAAATCGTGGTAACTGCCTTCACCACTGCCAGCGGGAACTTGTAAAAAGGCAGCGAGATCTTGATAGATTTTTTTTATCGTTTCAATGGGTGGAAACCTTTGTATCGCAAGCCCAAGCAGGTTATTGATTTGTGAAGGTGTTACCAATAAAATCGCTTCTGCAGGCTGTTCATCTCTTCCGGCTCTTCCGGCTTCTTGATAGTAATTTTCTAAACATTCAGGGGCTGCCAAATGAATAACCAGTCGTACATCCGGTTTATCAATACCCATACCAAAAGCATTGGTTGCCACAATTACACGTGTTCTGTTTTGAATCCAAGCTATTTGTCTTTCATTTCTTTCTTCTTGGGTAAGCCCGGCATGATAAAAAGTTGCCGAAATGCTATTTTGCTGTAACCATTCTGCAATTTCCCGGGTTTGTTTTCGGGTGTTGCAGTAAACAAGGGTGCTGCTAGATTTTTGCTGCAATAGTTGAATTAGGGTATGATGGATAGATTCGGATAGCCGGCAATGGTACTGTAAGTTTTTTCTTTCAAAGGAGCCTTTTACCACAGCAGCATTTTTCATATGCAGCTGCGCCAGTATATCTTCCTGAACCGCGGGAGTTGCCGATGCAGTAAGTGCAATCAGTGGAGTATGAGCAGGCAGGTATGCCCTGAATTGGGCAATCTTTAAATAGGCAGGCCTGAAATCGTAACCCCATTGCGAAACACAGTGTGCTTCATCTATTGCCAATAATCCGATGTTGATTTGTGATACTGCCTGTAGAAATGTTTCGCTAAGCATACGTTCAGGCGATACATACAAAAACTGGATTTCACCTGCTGCTGCCTGTTCTAGTAGTTGGTCTATTTCTGCATAGCTAAGTCCGCTGTGCAAGGCTGCTGCCGGAATTTTCTTTTGAGTAAGCTGGGTAACCTGATCATTCATCAATGCAATGAGCGGACTAACCACCACACAAATCCCTCCTAATAGTAAGGCAGGAATTTGGAAGCATACGGATTTTCCCCCTCCAGTTGGTAGCAGTGCAAGTGTGTCTTTACCCGCTAATACAGCATCAATAATTTCTAATTGCCCCGGCCTGAACTGTGCATGGTGAAAGTATTTATGTAACAAGGTTTGGGGTGTATTCATATAGGGCCGGCTTCCGCAATCGATTAGGGAATTAACTAACTAATTTTTTGGCATACAATCGCAACGAATTAATGGCCAGCACCACATCGCTAAAACCCATAGCCAGTGCACTGATACCCGGACTCAGCCAGCCAATGGCTGCAATAGGTATGGCAACAATATTATAGGCAAAGGCCCAGAACAGATTTTGCCGGATGGTGCGATAGGTTTGTTTGCCCAGGGCTAATGCGAGTGGAAGATTTTTTAATCCATGGTTCATCAATACTATTTGTGCACTTTGCATAGCAATTTGCGAAGCATCACTGAGCGAAATTCCCAGGGTCGCTTTGGCAAGGGCCGGTGCGTCGTTGATGCCATCTCCCACCATCGCAACGGGCGATTGCTGATTTAGTTTTTCTATTCTTGCTAGTTTCTGTTCTGGAGTATGTTGACCATACCATTCGGTAATGCCCAATGTTTCTGCAATTTGTTGGCATTTATTATTTCGGTCACCACTGAGCAAGATGGGTTGATAGCCTGCTGCCTTTAATTGCGTAATTACGGTAGCTGCTTCCGAACGAATTTCATCCACCAAATCAATCCAGCCTATCCATATGCCATTTCTTATTAGATAAATATTGTGCGAGTCGTCTTCAGTAATTGATTTTACCAGTTCGTAAGACCCAATGGTAAATTCATTACCATTTTTGTCGATGGCTTTCATGCCCAACCCTTTGATTTCTTCCAACTGGCTCCAGCGTATTTCATCTTTACATTTCCATTCGCGTGTGATGGCGAGGGCGAGGGGATGGTTGGAATATTTTTCCAGCGAGTATCCCCATTTTTTAAAGAGGTCATCGGCTACTTCCAGCGAATTTGCAGTGTCAGTTTCCGTTAATTGCGAAAGTGCTTCCTCACGCACATGAAAATCAGCAATGGTAAATCCTCCTGTGGTTAGCGTACCGGTTTTATCAAATACAATATGTTTGATTTTTTCGAACCATTCCATGCTTTTCGCATTTTTTATCAGCACCCCATTTTTTGCAGCTCTGCCTAAGCCTACTGCAATGGCGGCGGGTGTGGCCAATCCCATTGCACAGGGGCAGGAGATTACCAGTACAGCAATGGCTCTTAGCAGTGATGTACCAACAGATAAGTGCATGCCCCAGTAATTAATGCCCCAAGTTAGTAAGGCAATCCCCACCACCACCGGAACAAATATGGCGCTTATTTTATCTGCCAATTGTTGAATGGGTGGTTTTTCGGTTTGTGCATTTTTTACCAACTGAAGAATATGGGATAGTACAGTTTGAGTGCCTGTGGCAGTTACATAGGCTTTAAGTGTTCCATCTGTAATTACACTGCCACCAATCAGCAGGTCATTCATTTTTTTGTGAACCGGTAAGCTCTCTCCGCTGATGATGGCCTCATTTATATCAGCTTCGCCCCATAATATTTTCGCATCGGTCGGTACTTTTTCACCCGACTTGATTAATAATAAATCTCCCACTTTTAGATGCGCACTATCTACCGGAAAAATATGTTCCTGATGCTGATCATCAAAGGCAATCATATTGGCCATCACTTTTTCATCCTGAGTAAGTTCGCGGATAGCTCGTTGGGTAGAATCAACTGCCCTGTCTTCGAGCCAGTTGCCAAAAAATACGAGGGTAAGGATGGTGGCCGTTGTTTCGTAAAAAAGAAAGTCGGGGCCCTTTCCTGCGATAGTGCCATACAAACTATAGCCAAAGGAGGCGAGCGCTCCGATGGTGATTAGCACATTCATATTGGGAATCCCTCCGCGCAATGAATTCCAGGCACTCTTGCCAAAAAATTGCATACCTACCCATAAAACCGGTAGGGTTATTATGCATTGAACAATCGGATTCATTAGCCAGTGAATATGCACTCCCGGTATCATGTGTACCAGCAAGGGTAGGGTAAAAATCAGGCAGAAAACAAAACGCTGAAAATGATTGGTAAATCGAAATCGATTGGTATTGCCGACGTTGGCTGACTCATTCAATACCTGATAGCCCAGCGAATGAATGCCTGCACTCAGTTCTGCAGGAGGAATTTCCGATGGATTGGAAAAGCTTACTTCTCCTCCGATAAAATTCACGCGAACATTGTCCAGTCCCTTTTTTTCTAAATATTGTTGTATCGTGAGGGCACAGTTGGTGCAACTCATGCCTGCCACTTTCCAGTTAACGGTTTCGGTATCTTGCATGGTATTTTTTTTCATCCCAAATAATATACAAAGGTACAACAATGGCACCCTGTTACCATTCCCACCCTTTTTTGCATCCCTGAAATTCAAATACTCTGTCGCCATGCCTATCTTTGCCAAATGGAAAGGGTATTTCAGCTTCAGGAATTAGATCAGGTGGTAGCCCAGCTATGGGAAGAAGGGAAAAATCGGCCTGTTTGGGCATTTTTTGCCCCCATGGGAGCCGGAAAAACTACCCTTATTTCCCGATTGAGTAAATGGCTGGGAATAGAGGATTCGGTAAGCAGCCCTACTTTTTCTATCATCAATGAATATCTGTTGCCCGATGGGGAGAGGGTTTGTCATATGGACTGGTACCGCTTAAATGGAGCTGCAGAAGCCGTTCAGGCGGGGGTGGAGGAGCGGATTATTTCGGGTGATCGGTGTTGGATAGAATGGCCCGAGCGCGCCGCTGAGTTGTTGCCGGATGATACCTGGTTTATTACCCTTAGGGCCGAAGATGCCGATACCCGACACATTACAACCGGCAACCGGTCGTTTTCCTGAACCGGCGGTGAATATCTTACGCCCACGGTTGTGGTATAAATCAATTATTTTTATATCCAATCAGCAATTCATTTTTCATGGCCCAGAAACCCTCGATAAGTGCCTCCTTTACTTACGAAACCCAGGAGGAAGTGCTAGATGTAAAACCTCAGGGTACCAAATTGCATATTGGTATTCCTAAAGAAACCGCCTTTCAGGAAAATAGAATCGCCCTTACGCCTGATGCCGTTGGGGTATTGGTGATGAATGGCAACCAGGTATCGGTTGAACATAAGGCAGGAGAGGGAAGTCATTTTTCGGATGCCGATTATGCCGAGGCTGGCGCCACTATCATCTACGATCGCGAAGAAATTTTTCGTTGTCCTATTTTAGTAAAGAGTGCTCCTCCTGTAGTGGAAGACATGCCCTTGATTCAGATGAATCAAACTATAATTTCTCCTCTTCATTTTTCTGCTTTGCAGCGCGAGTTGATCAGCCATATGATGGAAAAAAGAGTTACCGCACTCAGCTTCGAAAATTTTAAAGATGAAAGTGGTACCTATCCGATTGTTCGGAGTATGAGTGAGATTGCTGGAAGTGCGGTGATGTTGATTGCAGGTCAATACCTGAGCAGTTTCAATCAGGGCAAGGGAGTATTGTTGGGAGGTATCAGCGGAATTCCGCCCACCAAAGTGGTGATTATTGGTGCTGGAATCGTAGGAGAATTTGCCACCCGCAATGCATTGGCACTGGGTGCTTCGGTTAAAGTTTTCGATAACAATGTGTATCGGTTAAAACAGTTGCAGAATAATTTAGGGCAGCGTATATGGACGAGTGTGCTGGAGCCCAAAATTTTAGCCAAGCAATTAAAAACCTGCGAGGTTGCCGTTGGGGCATTGAGTAATGAAGTGGGTAAGGCTCCAGTAGTGGTTACTGAACAGATGGTTGCCGCTATGCGAAGTGGTAGTATCATTATTGATGTTGCTATCGATCGGGGCGGATGTTTTGAAACCAGTGAGTTAACCAGTTACGAAAAACCTACGTTGGTAAAACATGGTGTTATCCATTATGGTGTTCCCAATATTCCCAGTGGATTTGCGCGTACAGCCAGTCAGGCCATCAGCAATGTATTGATGCCCCTGATACTCGAAATCAGCGATGAGGGTGGATTAGAAGAAATGGTTTGGCATAAGTTGAATGTTCGCGAGGGGTTATATCTTTTCAGAGGAGCCCTTACTGATTTTTATATCAGCGAGCTTTTTGATTTGAAGTATACCGATTTGAATTTATTAATTGCCAGTCGCCGGTAATTACCTAATTATTTCAGCTAGGATCAGTTGAAAAATGTACACCCCGGTCTTTCAGAAATATTGTAATCAGTTCATGAGAAATACATTGGCCCAGATGTGCCACTGCCTGACCTTTCCATTCTGCGATACCTCCAGGATTGTTAAGGGAAACCTGATCGGGAAAAGTGCCCAGTGCGAGATGGCGGGTTGCTGTTTGAATACCTACCACTGTTCCCAGATTATTGAATAAAGGTCCTCCACTGTGGCCGGGATACCCGGGAGTACTCATTTCAATTCCTTGTTGGGGAAGATATCGGGTAACCATCCCCTCGATGGGGAAAATGGGCGTACTCGGAATTCCTGTGGGCGTCCATTCTATATCATCCTGGGGTTCGTTATAGCGAAAATTATTGAAGGCAGTGAAGGGGAATCCAATCCGGCAAAGTTGATTACCGGGTCGCACGGTTGTTGAAGCAGCAGGGAAAATGGCATTACCCTGATACAGAATTTTTTCAAATCCATGAAATTTTATCAATGCCAGATCGGCATCGGGATGTTCCCAGCAGGTAAAGCCCGACATGCTGTTTACGCAATCAACAAAAGTGGTTTTCATCTGCACTACCTGGCCGTTGGTATACCCATATTTTTTTTCAAGTGCTAACTGTTGAGATGAATGGGTAATTGAACGAAGCTCTTGTTTAAATAACTGGTATTGCTGATTCAATTGTTCTGCCATACCTAGCCATCTGGTAACGTGTTTACAGGTGAGGGCTTCGGCCTGATTGTTTACAAAAAACAACGAAGCACTGCTGGCGATTACCTGTTTACTTCCATAGGTTCTCAAAATGGTGTTAACCGGACGGGTATAGCCGGCAACTTTTTCTATGGCATCTGCAAACATGAACAATTATTGATAGTCGGGTAAGTGAATATGGGCACTGCAAAATACAGTTTCCTGAGGATCGTTGCTGCCTACCAAGGTAAGTCTGTTTTCTCCTGGTCCGGTGCAGAGATTTTTATACAATTCATATCCAGCCCTATCCAGATTAGCACAAGGCTCATCCAGCAGAATAACGGGCACATCCGAATAAAATGCCTGTGCCAGTTTCAAACGCTGTTTCATACCGCTGCTGAAATAGCGAATTTGTTTGTTGGCAGCTTTATCTAGGGATACGGCCTCTAATATTTCGGAAATGGTTATGCCAGAAAGAAAGGGTTTGAAGTGTTGGTGAAACGATAAAAACTCCAGGGCGGTCATTTCTTCTATCAATTCCAAATAAGGAGCGGAGATAGCTACCTGTTTAAAAAAAATTTCCTCTGCCAGTTGGGTAGTTACTTCTTTTGAAACCGATTGATAAGAAACACTTCCTTCGCTCAGGTGAATGGCTCCGGCGATACATTGGAGCAGGGTACTTTTTCCACTTCCGTTGGGGCCTGTTATTGCGTAAGATTTTCCGGGTTCAATTTGAAAAGTGAGATTGCGGAAAATCCATTCTCGGTTAAATTTTTTTCCGGCTGCTTGCAGTGAAATACCAACGGGCTTCCTTAAAGAAGTTGGGTGTTGGATAGATATGTATCCGTTGGTTGGCATATAAGAAAAGAAGGAACGAAATAAATTATTCGTCGTCGGTTACCCCTTTGATGTAACGTTTGATGATGCCACGGCCGCTCTCTCTAACAAATGTTACAATTTCATCCCGCTCATCAGTGGCCTGCAATTCTTCTTCAATAAATTCCAGAGCTTGGGTGGTATTAAATCCTTTGTTATAGATGGTACGATATACATCCAGGATATGATTGATCTGGTTGAGGGGGAATCCTCTTCTTTTCAACCCCACACTGTTTACCCCTCCGTAACTCAGCGGGTTGCGAACGGCTTTAATATAAGGGGGCACGTCTTTGCTCACCAAACTACCTCCGGCAATAAAAGTGTGTTGTCCGATATTCACAAACTGGTGTACTGCACTCACCCCACCCACAATGGCCCAGTCGCCAATGGTAACGTGTCCAGCTACCTGCACACTGTTACTCAAAATGCAGTTATTGCCAATGATGCAGTCGTGGGCAATATGACTATACGCCATTATCAAACAATTATTTCCTACCACGGTTTTGCCACGGTCGGTGGTACCGCGGTTGATGGTTACAAATTCACGGATGGTAGTATTATCGCCTATTTCAGCGGTGGTTTTTTCGCCGTTATATTTTAAGTCTTGCGGAATGGCTCCTAATACTGCTCCGGGAAATATGCGGCAGTTTTTTCCTATGCGGGTGCCTTCCATAATGGTAACATTGCTGCCGATCCAGGTACCCTCGCCAATTTTAACATCCCCATGAATAACCGTAAAAGGGTCAATTTTCACATTGGGAGCAATGGAAGCGTTGGGGTCGATATAGGTATAGGGATGCGTCATGTTTGAGTGGTTGTTATGAATAGGGCTTAATCGGGGCGGCGAACAATTTGGGCTACTAAATCGGCTTCAGTGGCAACTTTTCCACCTACAAAAACGGTTCCCCGCATTTCGCAAATACCTCTGCGGATGGGTCCGTTCAGTTCCATTTTCAAAACCATGGTATCACCTGGCCGAACCATTTGTTTGAATTTGCAGTTATCTATTTTCAAAAAGTAAGTGTCGTATTTTCCTTCCGGCATCGAATTGATGCATAAGATTCCGCCGGTTTGTGCCAGGGCTTCAATTTGAATTACGCCCGGCATTACGGGGTTACCGGGAAAATGACCGGGGAAGAACCATTCGTTAAAGGTTACGTTTTTTATACCAACAATATGGGTATCGGTTAGTTCCACAATCTTATCTACAAATAAAAATGGATGTCGGTGAGGAAGTGTTTTTTCAATTTTATCCAACGTATAAACCGGTGGCAAAGCCGGATCGTACACCGGCACATTTTTCACGTGTTTATTCTTGCGGATGTATTGCTTTATTTTTTTGGCAAATTCAACGTTGGTGCTGTGTCCGGGGCGGTTGGCAATGATGCGGGCCTTGATGGGGTAACCAATTAAAGCGAGGTCGCCAATTACATCCAGCAACTTATGTCGGGCGGGTTCGTTGGGGAATCTCAGTTCGAGGTTGTTCAGGTATCCTTCGCTTTTCACTTCAATTTTATCGCGTTTAAACACTTTGGCAAGGCGACCCATTTCGGCATCTGAAACGGCTTTGTCTACTACTACTATGGCATTGTTTATGTCGCCGCCCTTAATAAGGTCGTTGTCTAGCAACATTTCCAGTTCGTGTAAAAAACAAAAAGTTCTACAAGGGGCGATTTCTGTTTTAAAATCTTTGATTGTTTTTAGTCCGGCATGCTGGGTGCCTAAAACAGGACTATTAAAATCAATTAGGGTGGTGAGTTGATAATCGAGTGCTGGGAGGGCTACCATTTCAACGCGTTTTTCATCGTCGTAGTGGTAAATATTTTCATCGAGACTATACCAGGCTTTGGCGGCTTCCTGTTCTTCAACGCCAGCATCTTCAATTAGGGCGATAAAAGGAGCCGAGCTGCCATCCATAATGGGTATTTCGGGGCCATTTAATTCAATTAAAACATTATCGATTCCCATCCCTACTAGAGAAGCAAGAATATGTTCTACGGTGCTTACTTTGGTATCCCCAATTTGGAGGGTAGTTCCCCGGCTGGTATCGGTAACAAGGTCGCAGTCGGCTTTAATAAGGGGCTGGTTTGGTAAATCAACCCGTTGAAATTGAATCCCAAATCCCGGATGGGCGGGTTTCAGCGTCATATCAACTAAAATACCAGTATGTAATCCGGTACCACTAATATGGATAGGTTTGGAGAGAGTGTGCTGCTTATCAGGGTTAAATTGATGGTTCATACTGGTTACCTTTTTGAAATGCCATTACCCTCAAGCAGCAGGATAAAGCAGTTTCCGGCTTCCTCCTTAGGGTAAACGCAACAAAATTTCCGGTAAAAGTACGAATTAAGCCTGTATTCTAAGGGGTACGGCTTAGTGTTTTGAGTACATATTTCCCAAATCACGCACCAATTTTTCCAATTCAGCTATTCTTTTTTCCAATTCGGGCAGTTGGCGGGTATGGGCTTGTTGGCGCATAGAGGTTGTGAAGTCGATTGCTGGATTGCCATGCCAGGTGAGATGTGGAGTTTTAAGGCTTTTGGTAATACCCGATTTGGCTCCCACTTTACTACCGTCGGCAACCTGAATATGGCCGGCAACACCTACCTGACCTCCCATCATAACCTGCTTACCTACCTTGGTGCTGCCGCTGATGCCGGTTTGGGCAGCAATAACGGTTTCTTCCCCAATGTCCACATTATGGGCTATCTGAATAAGGTTATCGAGTTTAGCTCCTTTGCGTATGATGGTAGAGCCAATGGTAGCCCGATCGATGGTTACGTTTGCGCCTATTTCAACTTGGTCTTCGATGCGCACATTGCCAATTTGGGGTACTTTGCTAAGTGACCCATCGCTTTGGGGAGCATAGCCAAATCCATCGCTACCAATGATACTGCCGGCATGAATGGTTACCTGATTTCCTATGATACAGTCGTGATAAACAACTACACCCGGGTGCAACACTACCCGATCGCCAATCACCACATTGTTACCAATAAAAACGCCCGGGAATATTTTCACCTGATTGCCCAATTGTACATTATCTCCGATATAAGCAAATGCACCAACAAAAACACCCGTACCCATTGTGGCAGAGCTGCTAATATAACTGGGTTGCTGAATGCCTGCTAATGCGGCAGTAGTAAGTTCTTGATATTTACCTAATAAAATAGCAAAGGCACTGTATGCATCCGGAACCCGTATCAGCGTGGCAGAAACAGATTCGGTAAGCGCAAGACTTTCGTTAATTATAATAATGGTGGCACCAGTAGTATATAAATATTGCTCGTATTTTGGATTGGCAAGAAAAGAAAGTTGACCGGCAACCGCTTCTTCAATTTTTCCAAAGCCTTGTACGGTAGCAAGGGCATTACCTTCTACCTTTCCCTGAATCATCAACGCTATTTGTGAGGCCGTAAATTGCATGAGCAAGGGATGTTTGGATGAGATGAAGATAATTTTCTTTTACCGGAATTGGCTGCAGCTATTGGTTAGGGAAGCGTACAAATGTAAAATTTTTTAACGGGGGCGGAAAGATTTTCCTGAATCAATGCATTTTCAATTCGGGAGATGTCTGTTACGGTTCCATCCTTAAATAAAACCTGTATTCTTTCATCCTTCAGTTGATAAAGGGTGTTGGAGGCTTCCCCGGTAAAACATACAAAGGGTAAATCGGCTTCATTAGTGGCATATTGCTGCAACAATTCCTGTTGTTTTTGTTGCAGGTAATCTGGTGAAAAGGGCGCAGCCTGAATGCGGCAATGAAATAGTTGCCTGTTTAGCAACCGATTACATAATAGCGATAGGATAGGGTCGCTGTGCTTACTCCAATGCTTGATGGCATGCATGATATCATAATCGTCGAGCGAGCAAAACCGGCTGATATTTTCTTCCGTAAGGGATGGGTTGGGATGGGCCAGAAAATAATCGAGAGCTGTTATCGTAGGTAATTCTTTATCACTGGGTGAATAAATCGCCCTTACCCGCTCAATAATTTTCACCATCATTTTTTCAGCAGCTAGCACCGTTTTATGCAAGTAAACCTGCCAGTACATTTGACGGCGGGCAATCAGAAATTTTTCAACGCTGTAAATTCCTTTTTCTTCTACCATTAACTGACCATTCCAAACCGTTAACATTTTTAAAATACGGTCGTATCCAATTACCCCTTCACTTACACCAGAAAAAAAACTGTCTCGGCTCAGGTAATCCATCCGGTCCATATCTAACTGACCACTAATCAGCTGATGAAGAAAAGGTTGGTGATACTGGTTGGTAAAAATTTGTATGGCCAAATCGAGGGCACCTCCACATTCTTTGTTCAGCTTTTGCATAATTGCCAGCGACATGGTTTCGTGGTCTACTCCTTCCAGCACCCGGTTTTCCAACGCATGGGAATAGGGGCCATGCCCAATATCATGTAAGAGTATGGCACATTTAACGGCAATTTCTTCTTCGGCTGAAATGGCGATTCCTTTGCTTCGGAGTTCGGCTACGGCATTGCCCATTAGGTGATAGGCGCCCAGCGAATGATGCAGCCGGGTATGCACAGCACCCGGATAAACCATAGAAGCCATTGCCATCTGCTGAATTCTTCTTAGCCGCTGGTAATAGGGATGTTCTAAAATAAAAAATATCAGCGGGTGGCTGATGGTAATAAATCCGTAGACCGGGTCGTTGATGATTTTTCTTCTCTCGGGCATCCGTTGTTTTTAAATTGTTAAAACCTTAAGCTGAACAGGTGTAAAAGTACAAAGAAGATGGACGTTAGCCGAGAATGGAATAGATTTACTTTATAAGAGAAGGTAAGCACCTTTTACTATTTTAAACTACACTTCATGGCGGAAATTCAGGTTTTGTGGGTAGATGATGAAATTGAGAGTTTACAGGCACAGGTAATTTTTTTGCAGCAGAAGGGGTATTCCGTAACCGCTGTTTCTAATGGATTTGATGCAATTGAACTGGTAAAGCGCCAATTTTTTGATGTGGTGCTGATGGATGAATCTATGCCCGGAATTTCGGGTTTGCAAACCATGCAGCAATTAAAGGAAATTAATAAGCTGCTGCCGGTAGTATTAATTACCCGAAATGATACGGAGCGTTTAATGGATGAAGCTATTGGCAGTGAAATTGCCGACTATCTGATTAAGCCGGTTAATCCTCAGCAGGTATTACTCAGTTTAAAAAAAATCATCGACAACCGACGACTCGTTGCAGAAACAACCACCTCCCAGTATCAGCAACAAATGAATCAGTTGTTTGCTCAGTTGCATAACAATCCCGATCATCAAACCTGGATGGAAATATACCGGAAACTGGTGTATTGGGAACTGGAAATGGAGAAAAGTGATAGCCCCGAAATGCAGGAAATTTTTTATGCCCAAAAGCAGGAAGCCAATGTGGCATTTGGAAAGTTTGTAAGTCGGGAATATGCGGGATGGCTAAACCCTCGCAGTTTATCGGCACCGGTAATGAGTCATCACCTACTTTCATTAAAAGTGTTACCATATTTGCAACCCGGCAAGCCCCTGTTTTGCGTGTTGATTGATAATCTCCGCTTAGATCAGTGGAAGGCAATCGAGCCCTTATTAGCCGAATCGTTTCGGATTGTTGAAGAAGATACTTTTTATTCGATATTGCCTACTGCCACCCAATATGCACGCAATGCTATTTTTGCCGGACAGTTGCCGGTAGCCATTCAGCAACAGTTTCCGGAATATTGGAAAAATGATGAAGAAGAAGGCGGAAAAAATTTGCACGAATTATTTTTTTTACAGGCACAGTTAAAGCGCCTGAAAAAAGAACACCTGAGTGTGAGTTATCATAAGATAACGCATCATCAGGAGGGGGTTCAACTGGCTGCGCAGGTGCATAATTTATTACACAATGATCTCAACATCATCGTATACAATTTTGTAGATACCTTAAGCCATGCCCGAACAGAAATGGAAATTTTAAAGGAGCTTGCCGGAGATGAAACCAGTTACCGCAGTTTAACCCGCAGCTGGTTCGAGCATAGTCCATTACACCAGGCCCTGAAAAAATTGTCAGAAAAAAATATAACCTTGGTGCTGGCAACAGATCACGGAAGTGTGCGGGTAAAAACGCCGCATAAAGTAATTGGGGATAAGCAAACTACCGCCAATTTACGGTATAAGCATGGCAGAAATTTGCAGTATGAAGCGAAGGAAGTGCTGGCTTTCAGAGAGCCTATGGTGGCGGGATTACCAACCCCTACCGTAAATTCGAGTTATATTTTCGCCCGGGAAGATGGATTTTTATGTTATCCCAATCATTTTCATCAATATGCACAGTTTTACAAAAACTCTTTTCAGCATGGAGGCATCAGCTTAGAGGAAATGATTATCCCTGTTATCCGTATGGAAAGCCGAGGAAAGTGAAAAACTGGCAATTATATCTCGCAATCTTTTCAGATATGTGGATAAAAGAAAACGTATCACAACCCTGTGCTGTTTAATTTTGAATAGAAATTGTTGCTCTGATGAAGTATACCCAAGGAACGCTGGATAAATACACTGCCATTCTTGCCGAATCGGGATACATCATCCGGTACGAACGGGGTACTTTTCAAAGTGGCTGGTGTTTGCTCGAATCAAGGAAAATAGTGGTGCTCAATAAATTTCTCTCCACCGAGGGGCGCATCAGTATCTTGATTGATATTATCCCTCAGATTCCTATCTCATACGATCATTTGACTTTAGAATCACAGAAATTACTGGATTCGATTGTAAAAAAGGTAGAACACGCTGCTTGATTTCGGTAAATACGTAATCTTTTCCTTTCCATTTATACTAGATTTGTTGGGTGATTGCACCCGAGTTACATATAACTTTTTTGGGATCCGGAACCAGTTCAGGGGTTCCTATGATTGGTTGTACATGTGCCGTTTGCCTATCCACCGACCCTCGTGATAATCGTTTGCGAAGCAGTATACGGGTAAGCTCACCCACCACCACTTTGGTAATAGACACCACACCCGATTTTCGGTATCAGATGTTGCGCAGTCGCACTTTACAGCTAGATGCTGTGCTATATACACATCCGCATAAAGATCATATCGCCGGCTTAGATGATATTCGTGCTTACAACTTTTTCAACAAAAAGGCCATGCCTTTATATGCCAATTCTTTAACGGAGGAGGCATTGCGAAGAGACTACTATTATGCATTTGCCGATTTAACTTATCCGGGTATACCAGAAATACGTATTGAGCCCATTGATAATAAGCCCTTTTTGGTGGGTGATATTCCTATTCAGCCCATTGAAGTATGGCACCATCGCATGCCGGTATTGGGATTTAGATTGGGAGATATTACCTATATAACCGATGCCAATCGCATTGAGCCGGAAGAAATGGAAAAAATCAGGGGCTCGCGTATACTAATTCTGAATGCCCTTAGAAGAGAAAAACACCTGTCGCATTTTACACTTGCTGAAGCAATTCAAGTGGCAGAATCGCTTCAGATACCGGAAGTGTATTTTACCCATATCAGTCATCAACTGGGAACACATGCCACCGTTTCTGCCGAATTACCCCCTACTTTCCACCTCGGGTATGATGGATTGGAACTAACCCTCGGCAACTGCTGATTTCCGCTCGAATATTAGCTACCCGGTATTCCTAAGCCGGCAAAATGGA
Organism: Chitinophaga pinensis; assembly: GCA_945870985.1. Taxonomy (GTDB): domain Bacteria; phylum Bacteroidota; class Bacteroidia; order Chitinophagales; family Chitinophagaceae; genus Sediminibacterium; species Sediminibacterium pinensis_C. Next base: position 7,718 of record CAMBUH010000002.1, on the reverse strand, counting down.
AAATATGCAATCGCATTGGCAATCTTTTTTTGTTTTCAGCAAAAATGAACGAATAGCACTGGTAAGTTTTATGGTACTTATGAGTGTTTTCTTAACGGCCCCTTATTGGTATCATTTAATAATGCCCCCATCTAAAGAGCAAAAAGCCATCCGATTTCAGTTAACACAGTTTGCAGCGGATAGTCTGTTACCAACTAGTTCTGAAACAGTTATTGCTGCCGAAACGGAAGGAGTTCATAATCGAAACAATATTGTTCTGCACGCATTTAATCCTAACCAACTACAGGAGGATGATTGGATTGCTATGGGTCTACCTGCAAAAACTGCCCGAACTATTCAGCGCTATATTAGTAAGGGCGGCAGGTTTCGGCAACCTAACGATCTTCGAAAAATTTGGGGAATAAGCGAATCGGATGTGGAGCGATTATTACCCTATATAAGGCTAGAGAAACCTGCTTCCATTTATCCACACAGGCAAACTTCCAACACATCGCCTGTCGAATATTCGGCAATAGATATGAATGGGGCAGATTCGGCAGCCTGGGCATCATTGCCGGGCATTGGTAAGGTTTTAAGCAAACGAATCATTCATTACCGACAGCGATTGGGAGGATTTCGTTCTGTAGAAGATCTTCGTCAGGTGTATGGGTTGGCTGATTCTGTATATAAGAAGCTGTTACCTTATCTGCGCTTATCGGTTGCAGAAAAAGGGAAACCTAATTTGAACACGTTATCTGCGCAGCGTTTATCACAGATTGGGGGTATTGATTTCGAAATTGCACAGGCGATTGTTGTGTACCGGCAACAAAATGGTCCTTTTCTAAACCTCAATGGCTTGCGCCAACTGGTATTCATCAACGATTCGTTGTTAACAATACTCGGCAATCGGGTGCAAATTCAGTAGGAATCCTAAATGGTGTCGTCGGGTTGACTACCAGCGGAAAAAATTTGATCTACGGCCCCGCCCAGCATAGGGAATTTTTCTTTTACAAATCCGGCAATACTTTGAATAGCTTTTTTAGCTTGCTCGGGAGTAATTCCGGCCTCTTTTATCAGCTTGTTAATGAGTTCCTGCATATAAAGGGTATAAATTGAATGATACGTTGTAAAATTAAATTACTACCCTCGAATGATTCCCGAAAGTTATGCCCACTGTTAATGGAGAGTATGGGGAGACGCGCTTAAGCGACTTTTAATGCACTCAGTTTGCTCTTATTAAACATTTGCTCGGCGTACGCTAGGGTAATGTGTAAATGACGGGTAGCGGTTCCAGGTAATTCGAACATGGCATCAGTAAGAATACTTTCACAGATGCTTCGCAATCCGCGAGCGCCCAATTTATATTCAAGTGCCTTGGTTACCATAAAGTCGAGCACTTCCGAATCAATTTGCAATTGTATCCCCTCCATTTCGAAGAGGCGCTTAAACTGACGAATCAGGGAGTTTTTCGGCTCGGTAAGGATATTGCGAAGGGTTTCTTGGTCGAGTGGATTCAGGTAAGTAATTACCGGCAATCGACCAAGCAACTCGGGTATCAATCCAAAGGATTTTAAATCCTGTGCATTAATAAACTGCAATAAATTTTTACGTTGATTTTCCTGCTCATCTTTATTTACACTAAATCCAATTGCATTGGTATTCACGCGGCGAGCAATCACTTTATCAATCCCATCGAATGCACCCCCACAGATGAAGAGAATATTTTTCGTGTCAACTTTAATCATTTTTTGTTCAGGATGTTTCCGTCCGCCTTGCGGGGGCACAAGTACTTCTGTTCCTTCTAACATCTTTAATAAACCTTGCTGAACCCCTTCTCCGCTTACATCTCGGGTGATGGAGGGGTTATCGCCTTTGCGGGCAATCTTATCCAACTCATCTACATATACAATGCCTCTTTCAGCTGCCGTAACATCATAGTTGCAGTTTTGTAATAGGCGGGTAAGCATACTTTCCACATCCTCTCCTACATAACCGGCTTCGGTAAATACTGTAGCATCTACAATGGCAAAGGGTACATTTAACAAACGGGCGATGGTTTTTGCCAGAAGGGTTTTACCGGTTCCGGTTTCACCCACCATGATGATATTACTCTTTTCAATTTCTACATCATCCGACAATACCGATTTAGTGTTTACTCTCTTAAAGTGGTTATATACGGCTACAGATAATACTTTTTTGGCCTCATCCTGCCCTATCACATATTCATCTAAAAATTTCTTGATTTCCAGGGGTTTCCTAACCTGCAATTTATGACTACCTCCTACCGAACTGATTTCCTGCTTAACGTTAATTTCCTGCTCGATGATTTCCCGGGCATGTTCTACACAGTTTTCACAAATGTGACCGTCCTGCCCGGCAATCAAAATTTTAACCTCTTCTCGGCTGCGGCCGCAGAAAGAACAATGAAGTGGTGATGCAATTTTAGCCATAAATAGTACCGTTGGTAGAAAATAATAATGTGTAGCGCGTGTAAAATAACGAAAAAACCTACCCTTCTATTTGAAAGAATGGGCAGATTGACAGAAAATAGTGAAAAAACCCCCTATAATTTGGTTAATACGGCATCTACAATGCCATAATTAACGGCTTCCTGGGCATTCATCCAGTAGTCCCGGTCGAAATCTTTCATAATCTGGTCTACGGTTTTACCGCAATTGTCGGCCAGAATACGGGCACCGATTTCTTTGGTTTTTCTGATTTGGTTGGCTTGGATTTCAATATCAGCACTGCTGGCCTGGTAATACCCTCCCAGACTGGGTTGATGGATCATAACTTCTCCATGGGGGAAAATAGCTCTTTTTCCTTTGGTACCTGCACTTAACAGAATAGATCCCATACTGGCAGCCAGCCCCATACAGGTAGTACTTACCGGACTTTTAATTAATTGCATGGTATCATGAATAACCATACCGCTGGTTACTATTCCACCCGGACTATTGATATAGAACTTAATTTCTTCACCGGGTTTGTCGGCATCCAGCAAGAGTAATTTGGTAACGATTTCGCGGGCAGATTTGTCATTTACCACTCCCCATAGATAGATCGTTCTTTTTTGAAAAAACAGGGTATCCAGCTTTTTCATCATCATCGCACCCAATTGTTCATTTTTCTCTTCTTTGTTTTCCTGCTCATCGTCATCTTCATTTTGCCAATGCATGCGGGTAGTTATATTATTCAGGTTCATGTTGGTTGTATTTAGGGGTAGGGAAGGGTATTATTTTTTGATTTTCTCTTTGCGTGGATTCGTTAACAGCACTTCATCAATTAAGCCATAGTCTTTGGCTTCCTGGGCCGTCATCCAAAAATCGCGGTCGCTGTCTTTGGTAATTACTTCTAACGGCTTGCCAGTATGGTGTGCAGTTATGGTATATAGCTCTTCTCTTAGTTTTTTAATTTCACGTGCGGTGATTTCGATATCGGTAGCCTGTCCTCCAATGGCTCCGCTAGGCTGGTGAATCATTACGCGGGCATGTTTTAGGGCGGTTCTTTTTCCGGGTACGCCGGCACATAACAATATCTGACCCATACTAGCGGCCATTCCGGTGCAAATGGTGGCTACATCCGGACTAATAAACTGCATCGTATCATAGATACCCAACCCAGCATATACGCTTCCACCGGGGCTGTTGATGTACATCTGAATATCACGGGTGCGGTCGGTACTTTCTAAAAAAAGCAACTGCGCAGTTACTATATTAGCAACATAGTCGTTGATTCCCTCGCCTAGGAATATAATTCTATCCATCATCAAACGACTGAATACATCCATACTGGCTACATTCAGGGGTCGCTCTTCAATAATATAGGGTGTAAGGTTGGTAAAGCCCTGTTGACGGTAATTGTGCAGGGTGCCACTGCTGATACCCCGGTGTTTTACTGCATATTGTTCAAATTCTTTTCCCGTATTCATATGTATGTATTTGCGCTTTGAAGATAAGAGATTTACCCTTGCCGGATATAGCCTTACAAAATCTGTGCAAGAGTAAAGGAGCGACAACTAGTCAGTTTCCGCCAAGTAATTATTCAATAATTGTCACAATATCAGCCTATTATGGCACGATTGCTTAGTGGGAGTGGTGATGCAGTTTTTCGGCAAAAGCTTCCCGGGTAATCGGCTCTTCTGTGGCATTTACCTTCCCTTCCAGCCACTGAAACATTTTATCGGTACTGATACGGTGATAACTGTCTTCCACAAACTTTTTGTCTTGCAACATACGGTTGGCATAATCTTCTACCCACTGTTTGTTTTCCCCCATCATATCTAGCTGGCCACCCATATAGCTGAACAACTGCATTTTAGCAAAATCTCGGATATCGTCGGGGGTTACCTCAATTTTATTGTCTTGTATCACCTGATTACTGATCAGCGTCCACTTTAGTTGATTGGCAAATGAAGGGTATTCTTTTTCAGCTTCTTCGGCAGTTTTGGGTTTTTCTCCCCCTTGCTGCAACCAGCGTTTTAGAAAATTCTCAGGGAATTCCATAGGGGTATGATCTACCAGGGTATGGTAAATTTGATCGAATACCTGGTTTTTAGCTTGTTGAGCAAAATGGACAGCAATCGTTTCCCGGATAGCTTCTCTTAATTCGGCCGCTGTTTTGATTTCTTTACCCGGATAAGCTTTTTCGAAGAACTCCTCATCTAATGGGGCAAGGGTTATATGCGTAATTTTATTGATTTGCATACGCAAGGGCTGATTTTTTTGCGACTCCTGCATGCCCAGTTCAGAACAAATAGCGCCTAAATGTTTCTCGCTGAAAGCAGCTTCCAGCGTGAGGGTGGGAGCATTTTGCTGATTACTTCCAATTAGTTGCTGCTGTAAAGTATCCGTAAAATCGGTTACCAATAAGCTGGTATCTTTCTTTACCCCATTTTCTACTTCAGTTCCTGCTTCATCAACCTGTAAAAATGTAACCTGCAACACATCATCTTTGCCGGTGATGGTTTCCGTTTCGGATCTTTCCCCATTTCTTCTTTGCAGATTTTCCAATTCTTCCTGAATCATTTCATCGGTTACATTCACCACATAGCGGGTAACTTTTAGAGCTTCTGGTTTCAAATCTAGTTTGGGTTTAAGACCAATTTCAAACTCGAATTGGTAATCTCCGGGCTGGTTCATATCTAACTGAGGGGCAAAATCAGCAAGGGGAAGCGGCTGAGCAAAAATGTCTAACTGCTCTTCCTGCATATATTTATTCAGCTCATTTTCCACCTTTCTAAGCACTTCCTCACTAAAAACACCCTGGCCATACATCTTTTTTACCAGTCCAGCCGGCACCATGCCTTTTCTGAAACCAGGGATATTGGCATTTTTGGCATATTTCTTCAAACTTTGCTCAAAGCCTGACAGATAATCTTGCTTTGCAAGGGTTATGGTAAGTTTGTCGTTTAGTAAGCTGATGTTTTCTCGGGTTATCGTGGCCATGGGAGTGCTTTTTTGCTTGTTTTTGAGCCGGCAAAGGTACAATTAATACCCGAAATAACAGGGGGATAATATTAAAGATAGTTAGCTATTATCCATTGATAAAATATTGGGCGAGGCTGGGGTTTTTTTATCAACGGATTAAAATCCGTTGGAATAATATGGGGCGAGGCTACGCCTCTTTATAGGCGGATTAAAATCCGAGGGTATGGTATGGGATGAGGCTGGGGAGTAGAGCAATGCTTATGTATATTTTTTTGTGTTATGTATCTTGGCCTTTTCTTTGCGCTCAGCGCGTTTTATTTGCAAGGCCTGGTTGTATGGAGTTTTCAGGTTAATGAGCTGGATTTAAAAGGATATTTTGTGCGTAAATGGATAGATTTTTTCTAGGTAGTTTTTAAATAAAGTCCGGTAAATCTTTTATCTTGATTAAGGATGTACCTTACGCCAGTAAATATTTGAAGAAACAAGTGAAGTGTTTATGATGAATGAAGTAATTAATTGGCCATTTACCATTGTATTTTTTGTGGCTTTATTAGGTTTATTGGTATCAGTGATGCTGCTAACCGTTAACCAAACGGATATATTCCCCAATCGGCTACTGGCCGGATATTTAGGCTGTTTCTCCCTGCTTGCGCTGAATTACAGTTTGATGACCACCTCTTTTTTTCTTCAGTTTCCACATACCTGGCGAATCGTAGCCTGGGCATCTTTTTGCTTTGCCCCCTTTGGCTATTTGTATGTTCGCAGTGTGTTGGAGCAGAATTTTTGGTTTCGAAAGAAGGATTTGCTCTGGTTTATACCCGGCCTCATCCATACTGCATGCCTGATTCCATTTTTTGTGCTATCCTCAGCCGAAAAGCAAGTTATTCTTGAGAAAATAATTGCCAACCGTAAACTGATTATCGTAGAGCCTGAATCCCTACTTTACGATGGGTTGGGGGTATGGATGCGGGTGGGGGTGATTGTGGCCAGTGCCTTTGCACAAATGCGCATTCTTTACAAATGGCGGCCCATCATTTATCGGAATGAGGGGAATCATCAGAATATTACCAACTATAAATGGTTGGTGCTCTTTAGTTTAACCATGCTGGTATTTTGTATTCTGATTGTTTTTCAGGTTTTCTTTCATATGGTAATGCCTGCCGACCTGAATCTGTTGGTGTTGTTTACCATCGCATTTACTATTCTATTTATTTGCTCCTATTTATTATACAGGCCATCTATTTTATATGGAATGCGGGGATGGTTGCAGCAACCGGTGGCACCCGCTTCCGATGCCCCAATACCTGACCAAACTGAACTGGCAACTGAATCTGCAGATCCTTCTACAGTAGCTATTGATAAGAAAAAAATTTATCTGTCGGTAGATCAGGGGAATACCATCCGGCAGGTATTGGAAAATCATTTACTTGTGAATAGTCCTTACCGCAAAACCGGTTATACCATATCCGACCTTTCCAACGAAGTTAGTATCCCCTCTTACCTGCTTTCAGCATTTATTAACCAGGAATATGGAAAAAACTTCAATGAACTAATAAATGAATATCGGGTAGATTTTTTCCTAGATCTGGTAAAGCAACCAGACGCCAATTCCCAGTACAAACTGGAAGCCCTTGGTAAGGAAGCCGGCTTTAATACCCGGGCCTCATTTATCCGGGCGGTAAAAAAGAAAACCGGTCTCACACCCTCTGATTTTGTAACTAAAAACAACAGTTAACGAGCTGTTTTGTTTCTAATTCCAAAATTGTTACATAATTTTAGTCATTTCACTAAGCAATTAAAGCTTTTTCAACTATTATGCACTCAAAATCTGTAATATGAAAGTTAACATCACTAAAATGCTGGCGGCAGCCGCCAGATTGGTTTGGGTGGGAATTTTATTAGTCGCCGTTTCGAATGCGCACTCACAGGCCGACCCAACCCAAGTAAGAAAAGAAAACTTTAAGGGAGTGATCGATTTAGACATTCGCAAGTCTAAAGCCGATTGGGCAGCTTACACCCCTAAAAGAGCACCTGTTGGGGCTCCCAATATTTTATTCGTATTATATGATGATACTGGATTGGCTTCTTGGTCAACCTACGGAGGGGCCATCAATATGCCTACTTTAGACAAATTAGCTAAAAACGGGTTGATTTATACCCAATGGCACACCACTGCCTTATGTTCTCCTACTCGTTCTACTTTATTAACCGGTAGAAACCATCACCTTACGGGTAATGCTGCTATTACAGAGGGTGCCAACGGATTTCCGGGAGCACATGGTCGAATTCCCGAGCAAACGGCTACCATTG
>CAMBUH010000001.1 GCA_945870985.1 Chitinophaga pinensis | reverse complement strand
AAATTTATCAATAGTAGTGGCAGGATCATATAGAGAGGAATAGCCAAATTTACCACTGCCACCCGTAAAAACATAGGCTGTATCTGGCCCACTCACCAATTCTTGGTAGGTAACCTGCCGTAAAGAAAGATAAGCCCCTGATACTCCTTTCATAATTTGTAAGGTTATACCGGCACTCAATTTTCCTGATGCATTCGATACCAATAATCTGGATACATTTAAATCTCCCTCTAACCAGCCAGTATGAGTTATAAATCCTCCAATATAGGGGGTAGTGCGGTTGTCTTGCAAAAAACTGGATAAACTGGTAGTGGTATCTACAATATTTACAGGCTGGGTTCGATAATGGTTATACGAGCGTGCCCTGATTCCTCCACTAAATGCCCATTTTGAACCGATTTTAAACATACCATTTAGGATACTAATATCTGCATTTCCGTGAACAAAATGATTCATCAACCCCCCTCTAACCCGAAAGGAGCTGGTATCTAAATAAAACGAGTTGCTGGTAAGCGATACCTGAAAGGAAAGAGGGGATACTTCCCAAGCATATGCTCCTAGTATAGGGGATGCCGGATTGTTAAAGCGGGATATACTACCTGTATACGAAGAGCCATTCATGGCATGGTAACTCTGCCCCCATGAAAACTGGCAGCTGAATAACCAAAATACTAACCCCTGAAATAGCCATATTTTTTTCATAGAATAAGGATACAATTACCCCACAAAAAATTGCCCATATATTATTTTTTTGGATTTTATAACAATTTATCTGGCATTGCCAATACCGTTGAAGGCTGGGAAATACAAATAAAGCGAGAATTTAGCACTTAGCGAAGGTTTTAGTAAGTTGTAACATCTTATTCACTTAATACCTAACAGTTGAACGATTCGGAATTTATTGCTGCCTTACAGCAGGGAGAGTCGGCAGCCTATCAACAGCTGTTGAGCGAAACGCAGGACTGGGTATTTAATACCCTTCTGGGAATTGTGCAGGATGCCGCAGTTGCCGAAGACTTAGCTCAGGAAGTGTATATACAGGTTTTTCGGTCTATTGGTACTTTCCGGGGAGACGCTAAGTTAAGTACTTGGATGTATCGGATTGCGGTAACCAAAGCACTGGGCTGGGAAAGAAAACAAAAAGGGTTTCACAGATGGAAAAATTGGTTTGCAGGAAATGAAAAAACAGCCGGCACTGATTTCCATCATCCCGGGGTGCAAGCAGAGCAAAAAGAACTGGCTGCCATTTTGTTCAAAGCCATTCAATCATTACCAGAACAACAACGGATTGCCTGGATTTTGATTAAAACAGAAGGGTTAAGTTATGCAGACACAGCTGAAATTATGGAAACAACCGTAAAAGCAATAGAGGCCTTGCAACATCGGGCCAAAGCAAATCTGAGAAAATATTTGCAATCATACGATTCAAAGCAATAAACTAAATGGAAAATATTCAACAGACAGAGGCAATATTGAATAGCCTTCATTCTATACAAAAGGCTGCTGCCCCCCCATTTTTTTCTGCAAAAGTGATGCATCAACTTTTTGCTCCAGCTGATGTGCTGGGATGGCAACATTGGCTGATATTTCGCCCGGCTGCAATAGCTGCAACTTTGGGTATAATTTTTTTGCTGAATTGCTGGATTATTTTTTCCGCCCGCTCATCAGATCTGCAAACATCCACAGCAACTAACAATAGCTTGCAGCAGTTGGCTTTCGAGTTAAATGTTACTTCGGGATATAACCTAACTGATAAATAAACCATTATGACTACCCCTGTTCTTCCTCGTTGGTGGGCTATTGCAATAGTAGGGCTGGTTGCTGCCAACCTGATTTCATTGATTGTTTTTTGGACGATGCAGATGAAAAAACCGCATCCTCCCCGAGAGCCCTTTAGTGGCGGAATGGGTCATCTTATGCAGGTGATGCATTTTGATTCCATCCAGCGCCAACAAATTTTAACGCTTCGAAGCGAACATGAAATGGGCATGCAACCTCTGTTGGAAAAAAAACGGACTTTAAAGGATTCGTTGTTTTCTTTAACACGTAAAACCAATGTATCTGAATCCGAGCTAGACCAGGCAACCCGCTTGGTGGCTGATAACGAACAGGCATTGGATAAACTAACTTTTTCTTTTATTAAAAAAGTTAGAGCAGTTACTACCCCCCAACAAATGGAAAGGTTCGATTCGCTCCTTCGGCAAATGGTGGGTACAATAATTGGCGGTATGCCACCCCGCCCAAATCAGCCCCCTGGAAAAGAGCTGCCGGATAACCTCAGTAAACCCAATCATCCGCCATCATTTTCAGGTAATTCCGAGATGAATGGCAATGGCGAAATGCCTCCGGGTCCTCCTCCAGGCGATCGACCACCGCCGCCGCCCCCTCATCATCGTCCGGGAGATGGACCACCACCACCTGGTCACCACCCACCAGGGCCTCCTCCTCCGCACCATCCGGGAAAGAGATTATCAGGCGATTCAGTTAACTAGTTCTATCAAAACTTTTTATAAAAAACAATCAAAAAAATAACATGAAAACAAGAATTGTTCAGTTGTTAACTATTACTGTATGCATTGGTATGTTAAGTGCAATGAGTTGTAAAAAAGATACGAATACCAATACATCTTCAACTACTGCAATTGTACCCGCTGTGTTTAAAAAATTTGCTACTGCTGTAGTTATTAGTTCTGATGGAAATTTTATCACCCTGAAAAGCAATGGAGTGCCGGATCACAAGAGTTGTTATTTCGCTACAAGTGATAGCCGGTATGAGGCATACAATGGCAACAATCCTGCTTTTAATAAAAATCCCAACACCATCGGTACTAAAAGTTTTGTATTTAAAATTCCTGCTAATCCGGCAGTGGATGCTGCCCACCAACCAACCCCACTCGGCCCCATAGGTATTGCAGTAAATGGGGTGGCTATCTATAATCAATATGCCGGGCCCAATCAGCCACTAACCAATGAAATCAATTCTTTTGATCAATATAACGGACACCCAGATCCAACGGCTACCTATCATTATCATATCGAACCTTTGTATATAACCCTGAATCAAACCAAATCGGCACTGATTGGATTTTTATTGGATGGATTTCCAGTATATGGCCCTTCCGAAAACGGTAAAACCATGGTGAGTGCCGATTTAGATGCCTATCATGGGCATACCAGCGTTACGGCTGATTATCCGAATGGTATTTATCACTATCATATAACGGCAGATGCGCCCTATATTAATGGGGCCGGTTTTTATGGTGCTAAGGGATCGGTTACTCAATAGAAATTACAGGTAGGCACACACATTTTATCAACATTTGATGTTTTATATCGTTTTTGTTAATAAAATCTTTTTAATACGTTGTTATTTATTATACATTTGCCGCCAGTTTCAATTTCAACGGTTAAATGAATAATCAATTCTTACAAAAAAGTTCCGCCTTGAAAAATGGGTCAGACTTAGTTAAGCAACGAGATGAGCAGATTCGCCGCGTGTTAAGTGCTGCACAATACCAAAAATATAAGGATATTGAAAAAGCATTACAACCTCAGATACAGCCTGCTAGCTTGGTCAGCAGCCCAAATAATCCGGAACAGGAAAAATAACCGTTTGCCGGTAGTTCAATCATTTTTAGTAGGTCTACTCAGTTTAGTTTTTTTGTTCTGCCATTCCCCCTCCAACCAGCCAACTATTGCTGCAGATACTTCCCTGCCATACTATTCAGATCCCGGATTTACCCCCCATTGGAAAAATACCGACACCAACCCTGCCTTTTTCCAACATCATATTGCCCCTTTTCGGCTGGTAAACCAGTTAGGAGATACGATTACTGAAAAGAGTCTGACCGGTAAAATATACGTGGCCGGTTTTTTCTTCACAGCCTGTCCGGGTATTTGCCGTAACCTAACCCTGCAGCTGAAGCGCGTGCAAGAACAATTTTTGCAGGATAACCGAATCATGTTAGTGAGTTATAGTGTAACGCCCGAAACCGATCAGCCCGACAAGTTATTGCAGTATGCAAACACGTATGGAGTCAACAGTAAAAGATGGTGGTTGGTAACAGGTAATCGGGATAGTATTTACCAATTGGCTCGGCGAGACTATTTTGCAGATGAAGATATGGGTATGCAGAAAACCAGCAAGGATTTTTTACATACGGAGAATCTTTTATTGATAGATCAGAACCGGGCAATTCGGGGAATTTATAAGGGTACTTCAGCAGCAGAAGTTGATTTACTTATGAAGGATATCCAAAAATTATTACAACCATGAAGCCGGCTTATTTGTTGGGTATAGGGTTGTTTGCAATAGTGGCTGGCGGTTGCCGAAATCATCCTTCCGATAAACGGAACACTGCTGCTGATAACCTACTAATACCTAACCGACTAGTTGAAAGCACCGACACTTCCTTACATTGGAACAATGGCAGTATGTATTTTCAAGGGCAACCATATAGCGGCACGGTTCTTCAACGCGATTCTGCGAAACAGGTAATTAGCCGGCAATCTTATTTTCAAGGTAAGGAGGAGGGGTGGGCTGAATGGTATTATACTTCCGGCAAAATTAATGCCCGCCGATATTTTCATCTGGGTGAAAAAGATAGCGTACATACCGGATGGTGGGATAATGGTAAGCCTCGTTTTGAATATCACTTCCGAAACGGACAATATGAAGGGTGGTTTAAAGAGTGGTATGCTTCGGGAAAACCCCTGAAAGAAGTGTATTATGAAAAAGGACAAGAAAAGCGCGGGCAAGGTTGGCGGGAGAATGGGAAACTATATATGAGTTTTGAGGTGAGAGACGGAAGAGTGTATGGGCAAGTAAACCCCAATTTGTGTTATTCATTGCAAAATGAGCAAGGTGAGTTTGTAAGGTCGGTGAAGTAATAAAAAAATCCCCTGTAGAAACAGGGGATTTTTACGATTGCTTGCCAAATATGAAAAAAGGTGAAATATTCTAAATAGGGGACTTAATAATCAGGTGCTTATGTAAATATACGCTTTTTTTCTGAAAAACATATAAAATATGATTATAGGATATTTTTTTTGTTTTTCCAATGATTTCTTGCTAAAACTTAATAAAAACATCATATTAAATTAAAAATAATTTAATATTTAATTTAATATGGTTTTTTCCCTGAGTAGATGGCCAAGGCTTTTTCTAGACAATCCATCGCAGTATTGATATCGGTCTTATTCAGCACATAGGCCAGTCGTACCTCATCTTTGCCCAATCCGGGCGTTCCATAAAAACCCGTTGCCGGAGCCAGCATAATCGTTTTTCCATCAAAAGCAAAATCTTCCAGCAGCCATTGACAAAACTGGTCCGAATCATTTATAGGTAAGCGGGCAATTGCATAAAATGCCCCGCCGGGGTTTGGACAAAACACCCCCGGTATCGCATTCAGCCGGGCAACTAACAAATCTCTCCTCGAACGATATTCTTCCTGCGTTTCATTAAAATAATCGGCCGGCAAATCAATCGCAGCTTCTGCGGCAATTTGGGCAAAAGAGGGCGGACTTAATCGGGCCTGGGCCAGCTTCATCACTGCCTCAAGCACCGACTTGTTTTTGGTTATCAGTGCACCAATCCTGGCACCACAAGCACTGTATCTTTTACTGATTGTATCCATCAAAATCACCTGTTCTTCCACCCCTTTCAGGTGCATGGCACTGATATGCTTCCCCTCATAACAAAACTCTCGATACGCTTCATCCGAAAACAAAAACAGGTTATACTTCAACACCAACTCTTTCAATTGGTCCATTTCAGCCTCCGTATATAAATAGCCCGTTGGATTATTGGGATTACAAATAACAATCGCTTTGGTACGCGGGGTAATTTTTTTCTCTAGCTCACTAATGGGAGGCAATGCAAAACCATCTTCAATATAAGAAGTAACAGGAATAACGGTTACCCCCGCAGCCACAGCAAATCCATTATAGTTGGCATAAAAGGGCTCTGGAATAATTACCTCATCGCCTGCATCTAAACAGGCCAGCATGCCAAATTGAATCGCTTCGCTGCCCCCGGTGGTGATGATAATTTCCTGCGCGGTTACCTCAATTCCAACAGAAGCATAATACTGGGTTAGCTTTTGGCGATAACTTTCATTACCGGCACTATGACTGTATTCCAAAATAGTAAAATCACTGTTTTTTACAGCTTCCAGCATGGCAGGTGGGGTTACTATATCGGGCTGACCAATATTTAAATGATATACCCGGATTCCTTTTTTCTTAGCGGCTTCTGCAAAGGGCACTAATTTTCTTATGGGGGAGGCGGGCATAAGTTGCCCACGCTTACTAATGTTTGGCATACCACAAAGATAGAACGACTCAGCCGCTGTTCAAAACAAAAAACGCAACCGAAAGGGGTTGCGTTTTTTGTTTGTTAAGTTGAAACCGGGCTTATTTCTTTTCTGGGATCACTTCCCCATCGATTGTTAAGATATAGGGGGTTGATAATCCAGCAAATTTTACCGTAACATTCTTTTTAAAACTGCCGGCATTCTCTGAATTATAAGTAACTTTTATTTCACTGGTCTTCCCTTTCATAATGGCTCCCTTATTATATTCCGGTTTGGTACAGCCACATTCTGCCTCAGCATTCTCAATCACAACCGGACGAGTAGAGCTATTGGTAAAACTAAAAACATAGGTTACCGGAACATGCTGCTGGATTTTTCCGAATGAATGGGTTTTTTCCGCGAAGGTTACTTCAGACTGCGCATTCACCAGAGAAATCATGCTGAAAAAAAACAGCAGAAATAAAAAAGATTTCATCTATTAATAATTAGGGTAATTAATGTTTAACAGGGGTAGCAGTTTGAGGGGTTGCTGGGGCAGCTTCCTGCTTGGGAACCACACCTACTCCCGATAACATAGCATTTTGCGTCATGTCATGGTCGAAAAATATCTGCGTAAGCTTGGTGTAAGGACCCGTAACTCCCCCATTAAAACTGATGGAAACTTTAACGGTTTGACCAGGACCGAAACGCTGATTGGGGGTAAAATTTGGGGTAGTACAACCGCAACCCGCTTTAGCATTTAGCAGCGTAACTGAGTCTTTGCTGATATTTTTAATCTCAATAACATAATCAACCGGAACACCTACTGGTCTTTCTCCCGCATTGAAATTAGCATTGGTGATTTCCAACACTTTACCAATTTCCCATTGGGTAGTGGTGGTAGCTTCGGTTTGGGCAGATGCTGTAAAACCAGCACCTAACAGAAATATGGCAAATAAAATTTTTTTCATAGAGTATATTTTTGTTACCTAAAATTACTTAAAACTCGTTACTTCTTTGTCATTTGTTCGTAAAAACAGGCATTTTTATAAGTTTTTAACACTCTATAGATACCATTTTCTCCCCATTTTGTTGCCTGAATGGCTGTTTTTTACTTTCTACACTATTTTCCTTCGCCCTATTGAGCGCGTAACACTAAATTTGCCGCATGGATTATCCCGTATCTCAAGAGGGGGCAGACAGTAAAATGTCGTTTGAAGCATTCCGGCAAGCAATCTTGCTAGACTATCGCATAGCTGTTATCAGTCGTGAAGTTAGTTTACTAGGTAGAAGAGAGGTATTAACCGGAAAAGGCAAATTTGGCATCTTTGGTGATGGTAAAGAAGTTGCTCAAATTGCCGTTGCCAAATTTTTTCAGCCGGGCGATTTTAGGGCGGGTTATTATCGCGACCAGACTTTTATGTTTGCAACTGGTATTTCAACTGTGCAGCAATTTTTTGCGCAACTATATGGCGACCCTAATCCGGCAAACGACCCTTTTAGTGCCGGCCGTCAAATGAATGCCCATTTTGCCACTCCAGTTACCGATTCCGATGGAAATTGGTTGGATATTGTAAATAGAAAAAATACTTCTTCCGATATGGCTCCTACGGCATCTCAAATGCCACGAGCCGTTGGATTAGCCTGGGCCTCTAAATTATTTCGCAATGCCCCTCAGCCCGAATTATTTTCGAAACTGAGCAAATCAGGAAATGAGGTTTGCTTTTGCACCATTGGAGATGCCAGTACATCGGAAGGTCATTTTTGGGAAGCTATTAACGCAGCAGGCGTTTTGCAAATACCCCTGGCAGTATTTGTGTGGGATGATGGCTATGGCATATCTGTTCCTACTCAATACCAAACTACCAAAGGGTCTATCTCAGAAGCACTCAGTGGAATGGAAAAAGAAGAAGGCACCAATGGCATTCGGATTTATACTGTAAAAGCCTGGGACTATGCCGGCATGTGTGAAGTGTTTGAATCGGCTATACATCAATTACGCATCGATCATGTTCCGGTGCTATTTCATGTGCAGGAAGTTACCCAACCTCAGGGGCATTCCACCAGCGGAAGCCACGAAAGATATAAAACGGCCGAACGACTGGAGTGGGAGCGGGAATGGGATTGTAATAAAAAAATGAAAGCGTGGTTACTGCAATGCGAACTCGCCACTGCTGATGAACTCAATACCCTAGAAGCGGAGGCAAGAAATTTTGTAAAAGAAAGTAGAAGAATCGCATGGGACGATTATCAGTTACCTATTCAGCAACAGGCAAAAAAAGCCGGAGAACTGATACGCGAAATGGTAATAAATGATATGCAGGTATATAAGCAGCTGCAGTCTATGGCATCTCACTTACTTTCCGGTAAAGAATTATTACGCAGAGATGGGATGCGATCACTCTCCATCGCGCTCGAACTCGCACCCAACTCGCCAAGCGCAGAAAAAGTAAAAGGCTATCTAACCGAACTCCAAGCTGCCAACCAACAATTATACGATACCCATCTATACAATGAGGGACCCAAAAACACCCGCTTAGTTAAAGGTATTCCAGCACTGTATTCCGAGCAGTCATTAGTGTTGAATGGCTATGAAATTATTAATCGCTATTTCGATCAGCTACTTACCCATAATCCTTTTGTATATGCATTTGGGGAAGATGTAGGCAAAATTGGCGATGTGAATCAGGGATTTGCGGGATTACAAGAGAAGCATGGGGTTGATCGGGTTTCCGATACAGGTATTCGTGAACTTTCTATTGTAGGACAGGCCATAGGATTGGCACTGCGTGGATTAAGACCGATTGCTGAAATACAATACCTCGATTATATTTTATACGCCCTGCAAACTTTGAGTGATGATGTGGCTACCGTTCATTTTAGAACCACTGCCCTGCAAAGTTATCCGCTCATTATCCGCACCCGCGGACATCGCTTAGAGGGTATCTGGCATACCGGATCACCCATGGGTATGATGGTGCATGCACTCCGGGGTATGCATATTTGCGTTCCCCGAAATATGGTGCAGGCCATGGGTATGTACAATACCTTATTGCAAGGGAACGACCCCGGAATTATTGTAGAATGTTTGAATGGATATCGGCTGAAAGAAAAAATGCCCGATAACCCCCTCGATTTCCGCGTTCAACTGGGCATACCCGAGATTATTCGCCAGGGTCAGGATATTTCCATTGTATCCTATGGTTCTACCCTTCGCATAGTAGAAGAAGCTGCTCAGCGATTAGCCCAGATGGAAATTGATTGCGAAATCATAGATGTGCAAACGCTGTTACCTTTCGATACCAATCATGCCATTATTGAATCGCTGAAAAAAACCAACCACATCCTGTTTGTGGATGAAGATGTACCCGGAGGTGCTTCGGCTTACATGCTGGCAAAAGTAATAGAAGAACAAAAAGCTTTCCGCTACCTAGATGTGAGCCCCAGAACACTCACCGCTAAAGAACACCGCACCGGCTATGGCAGCGATGGCGACTATTTTGGCAAGCCCAATGCCGAGCAGGTGGTAGAACTGGTGCTGCAAATGATGCAGGAATAGTTACACGCGTGTATTCAGCGCTTCGAGGGTTTCCGGAAAACGATTTTTCCACTCTGGCTTTGGTATCAAACAACTTGCCGACTTCCCCCACCATTGATACCGGTTAGCTGCTATCCAATTATAAATCCCATCCCGAATAAAGATTGGTACAATAATAAATGCATACAACAAAGGCCATAATGCCGGCAAACCCTTTGCTACTCTAAGTGCGGCTGTTGACCGATAAAAAATTCTTCCTTCCTCCCATAAAATAAAAGTGCTTAATTCCAATGGTACTTGGCCAGAATCGGAAAGCAATTTATTCGCTATTTCACTTTGTAAAGAAGCGTAACAGAAACGCCCTTTTTGGTCGCGTTGTATAACAAATTGAACGGCATATTGACAAAGATTACAATCCCCGTCGAAAAAAATCAACCGGCGCTTGTTGTGTTCAGCGAGTTGTGTTGTGGAATGCTCCACCGATAAAAATTAGCGGGTTTATATTAACCCATATTATGGAATACCTTATTCACGTCGTCGTCTTGCTCAAGCCGCTCTATCAGCTTACTAATTTCTTCTGCCTGCTCATCATTAACGGGAACTGTATTTTCGGGAATCCATTCCAGCTCGGCACTAATAGGGGAAATTCCTTTGTCTTCTAAACCCTTTTGTAATTTACCAAAATCAACAAACTGGCAGCGTAAAACGATAATGGCATTTCCCTGCTCATCCACACTTTCCCCCATTTCATCCAGCCCCACATCTATCAATTCAAATTCCAGTTCTTCTGTATTTAGTCCCTCGGGTTTTAGTTTAAATACCCCCATTTTCTTAAACTGAAAGCTTACACTTCCGGTAGTTCCCATGGCACCGTTGCCTTTATTGAAATGACTTTTCACGTTGGCTACTGTTCTTACGTGGTTATCAGTGGCGGTTTCTACCAAGATGGCTACCCCATGCGGTCCGTAGCCTTCATATAAAATTTCCTCATAGTTGGTAGTATCTTTTCCGGTAGCCCGTTTAATGGCGGCTTCCACCCGATCTTTAGGCATACCCACACTTCGGGCATTCTGAAAACATCTCCGCAAAGCGGGATTGGTAGCAGGGTCGGGGCCTGCGGCTTTTACTGCAATTACAATTTCCTTCCCAATGCGGGTGAATTGTTTGGCCATGCGATCCCATCGGGCAAACATGGTAGCTTTTCTAACCTCAAAAATCCTTCCCATAGTATGTGTTTTGATCCGGTAGCCTAACCGGGACTGCAAAATTACGCTTTGCAACCGTAGAAACCAACCCTTTGAAATACAACAGCCGAATCAGGTACTGATTCGGCTATTGTAAGTATATAAAAAATAGAGTTGACTATTCTTTTAATTTGCTGTTGGCTTTGCTGTATCCAAAATATACTAGTAATCCAACTGCCATCCATCCCAATGCACCCAGTTGAGTTTCTTTTGGCAATCCATAAATCATTGCAGCACAAACCACCATCCCCAGAATGGGAACCAGCGGTACGAGGGGGGTTTTAAACGGCCGCTCCCTACCCGGGTCATTTACGCGCATTACCCAAACACCTACACACACCAGAATAAAGGCGAAAAGGGTTCCAATACTTGTAAGGTCGCCGGCTACTTTGGAAGGTACAAATGCCGCAAATGCTCCTACAAATAAGAACAAAATCATATTCGATTTATAGGGGGTTCTGTATTTTGGATGTAAATCGGAGAACATCTTGGGTAAAAGACCATCGGTTGCCATTGTATAAAATACCCGACTCTGACCCATTAACATCACCAGGATAACCGAAGAGAACCCTGCAAGAATGGCAATGGTTACTACCTTGGCCAGCCAAAGCTGATCCTTCATGTAGGTTTCAATGGCATAGGCAACAGAAGCTTCTTTGCCAGATTTAACGAAATCAGTATAGGGGGCAACACCGGTTAATACCCATGAAAAAAGTACATATAAAATGGTACAAACAACCAAGGAACCTAAAATACCGATAGGCATATCTTTTCGAGGATTTTTAGCTTCCTGCGCAGCCGTGGATACTGCATCGAAACCGATAAAAGCAAAAAATACGATACCTGCACCTGTTAAAACGCCATATAAACCATGGTTGAAAAGTCCACTATAATCGTAAAAAGTACCATCAGGTTTGAGGGCCGGGGGAGCATCTGCAGGAATTAAAAAAGGAGTATGGTTGGCAGGGTTAATGTATTTCCAGCCAATGATGATGAACAAAATAACGATAGCCACTTTAACAATAACAATCACAGAGTTTACCATCGCCGATTCTTGGGTACCCTTGATGAGTAACAAAGAAAGCAGTAATAAAATGAACAGGGCAGGTACATTCATAATACCCACATGCATCACATTATTAACATCCAATGCCTTTTCAAAAGGGGAGTGGCTCCATTCGTAGGGGATTGACCCCAGATGATATTGTTCTAATAGTTTATTTAAAAACTCACTCCAGGCGATAGAAACGGTGGCCGCACCGAGTGCATATTCCAAAATCAAAGCCCAACCAATAATCCAGGCAACCAATTCACCCATGGTGGCATAGGCATAGGTATAGGCACTTCCGGCAATAGGAATCATAGATGCAAATTCTGCATAACATAATCCGGCAAACGCACAACCGATTGCGGCAACAATAAAGGATAAGGTAACGGCTGGTCCGGCATGTTCTCCGGCAGCTGCTGCGGTTCTTACAAATAGCCCTGCACCAATAATGGCTCCAATACCCAGGGCAATCAAACTACCCGCACCCAGGGTTCTTTTTAGTCCTTTTTCGGAGTCCCCGGCCTGCGCCATCAGAACATCCAACGATTTTTTTCTGCTGAATAAACTCATAAATGCTTAGTTAAGATTTTCAATAAAAACTAGTGGAAAAATAGGCAATTCTTTGTTTTCCGCTATAAAAGTTTTTGAAATGGGGATAAGGGATGGGTTTAACGTGGAATCCTTATATTGCGAAATAATCTGTTTGGTATATGCAAAAGTCTAACCGGCTCACTTTATACATCCTAATTGCCATGTTTGCCGGAGCCCTATTGGGGTATATAGTGCATACCCAGGCATCACCCGGGTTTATTGAGTCTTTCTCAAAAAACATCAAATTATTAACCACCGTCTTTATCCGGATGGTACAGATGATTATTGCCCCCTTGGTTTTTTCTACCCTGGTGGTGGGTATCGCCAAGCTGGGCGATTTGAAAGCCGTTGGAAGGGTAGGTGGTAAAGCCATGCTCTGGTTTATTGGGGCCTCATTGATTAGTTTGCTGTTGGGTATGGTATTGGTGAATTTCTTTCAGCCGGGAGCTGGTTTTTCAAATGCAGTATTAGATAAAACAGAAGCCGGAAAATTGGTAAGCAATACCCAACAGTTTAGCTTACAGCAATTTGTAGAGCACATCGTTCCGCGGAGTGTGATAGAAGCCATGGCTACCAATGAAATTTTGCAGCTGGTAATTTTCAGTATTTTCTTTGGCGTAGCGGCAGCCTCTATGGGCGACAAAGCCAAGGTTATTGTAAAAGCACTGGATGCCGTTTCGCATGTGATACTAAAAATGGTAGGCTACGTAATGAATGTTGCCCCCCTAGGAGTATTTGGGGCTATTGCTGCTGTGATCGCATCTAAAGGATTGGAAGTATTTGTGTTTTATGGCAAATACATGCTTTACTTTTTAATTGGCATTGCCATTCTTTGGGTAATTATGCTTTCGGTTGGGTATTTAATACTCAGAAAAAGATTACCCGAATTATTACGCCGAATTGCTTCGCCCCTCATCATCGCTTTTAGCACCACCAGCAGCGAAGCCGTTTTTCCCAAACTCACCGAAGAATTGGAAAGGTTTGGTTGCAAGAATAAAATTGTATCCTTTATCCTTCCCCTTGGTTATTCGTTTAATCTGGATGGAAGTATGATGTATATGACTTTTGCCAGTTTGGCCATTGCACAGGCCAATAACATTCACCTCGATTTGGGCACTCAATTAACCATGTTGCTCGTGCTGATGCTTACCAGTAAAGGCATTGCCGGAGTTCCCCGCGCATCCCTGGTTATTGTTACCGCCACCTGTGCCATGTTTAACATACCGCCCGAAGGTATTGCCCTTATCCTCCCCATCGACCATTTCTGCGATATGTTTAGAACCGCTACCAACGTGCTGGGAAATACCCTAGCCACCACCGTTGTAA
This sequence comes from Chitinophaga pinensis, assembly GCA_945870985.1. Taxonomy (GTDB): domain Bacteria; phylum Bacteroidota; class Bacteroidia; order Chitinophagales; family Chitinophagaceae; genus Sediminibacterium; species Sediminibacterium pinensis_C. The sequence goes on along the minus strand of CAMBUH010000001.1, from coordinate 34,397 downwards.
GTAAATGGGAAAATGAATTAGGTCCTGCTCAAGAAATCCCAGATACCCTATAATACCCAATCAAACATCCCCATGCTATTGCCAACCTTGCTTGCTGCCGAATTTCACTGGACTCAACTTTTACAGCCACAGTTTTATATAGAACATGGCGGATTATGGTTGATATTATTTGTAGTATTTGCCGAAACAGGGCTCTTTGCCGGTTTCTTTCTGCCCGGTGATAGCCTATTATTTGTTGCCGGCATTTATAGTAGTGATATTGCCAGGGCAGTAATTGGTCCGGGTAGTGAAGTGTTAGATTTGATTGTAATCGCCCTGCTGATTTCTGCTGCCGGAATCATTGGCAATTTTGTGGGCTTCTGGTTTGGAAAAAAAGTGGGACATGCAATGTACGACTGGAAAGATAACATGCTCTTTAAAAAAAGATACCTAACCCAGGCACATGATTTCTATGAAAAACATGGTGGAGGTGCTATCGTAATTGCTCGGTTTATACCCATCGTTCGAACATTTGCCCCCATTGTTGCCGGCATTGTGGATATGAACTACAAGAAGTTTAGCTATTATAATGTGGTAGGCTGTATTGCCTGGGTATTTACTATGTTATTTGCCGGACACTTTTTGCAAAAGTGGATACTGTCTCAGTTTGGATTTGATTTACGGTTACATCTAGAAGTGATTGTGTTGGGTATTGTATTGGTTACCACCGCTCCCATTATTTATAAGTTGATTTTCCATAAAGGAAATACTACATCCAACAGCGATCCATCCTGAACTATGCAAAGCAAATCAATATCTCCGGGCATACTCTCTTTGCCGGTGCTGGTTGGCGCTCTTGGATTTTTTGTTGATATTTTCGATTTGCTGTTATTTTCCATCATCCGAAAACCCAGTCTACAATCAATGGGCCTCAGCCCCGATCAGGTATTGCACAGTGGAGAGCTGATTATTAGTGTACAGATGATTGGACTAACCGTGGGAGGAATTGCCTGGGGAATTATGGGTGATAAAAAGGGGAGGCTGAGCGTTCTCTTCGGTTCTATATTACTCTATTCATTGGCCAATATCGCTAATGGCATGGTGCAAACTGTTCCACAATATGTATTGGTTCGTTTTATTGCCGGAGTGGGTTTAGCAGGAGAACTCGGTGCCAGCATCACCCTAGTTACAGAAATGTTACCCAAACACAAAAGAGGATTAGCTGCCACCATTATTGCAACTACCGGAGTTTGTGGTGCCTTGGTAGCTTTTTTAGTGTACAACCTGTTTCAAGATTGGCGGCTTTGTTACTATATCGGTGGTGGGTTAGGATTTTTATTGTTGTTTTTACGGGCAAATATGATGGAAAGCGGCTTATACAATACCGTAAAAGAAACAGCAACCCGACGCGGAGATTTTAGGATGCTCATCAACAATCGCCCTCGATTGATGCGATACCTGCGTGGCGTATTAATAGGCTTTCCCGTATGGTTTGTAATTGGTGTGTTGATTACCTTTTCTGATCAGTTTGGAAAAGAAATGGGTATCGCAGGGGTTGATCCGGCTAAGGCAATTTTTTATCAATACATCGCAATCGGACTGGGCGATATCTGTGCCGGATTGCTAAGTAATTATTTGCAAAGCAGAAAAAAGGCACTTTGGGTGTTTTATGTTATCCTGATTAGTGCGGTTTTCCTCTTTTTCTGGCAGTCTCAAGGTTGGGGAACCTTATTTACAATGTATTCGATTTGCGCAATTTTAGGATTTGGATCTGGGATCTCTGTTTTATACATAACTATGTCGGCTGAGCAATTTGGCACGAATCTTCGGGCAACAACAGCCATATCCATCCCCAACTTGGTTAGGGGATTATTGCCCCTGATTATTCTTTTGCAAAAGTTGCTGCAACAGTTTACCCATAGTTATCTGCAAGCAGGAATGATTTGTGCAGTTTTAGTTTTATCGCTGGCCATATGGGCTTTAATCTATACCAAAGAAACCTATGGCAGAGACATGGATTTTATTGAAACCTGATGGGCATGCCACTGCTGCTGTATTCTTTTTTGCGTATTTTAATTGAAAGTATTTCGTAAGTTTATTGATACACTAAATAGTATGTATGAGTCAAAAGCAAGTTTCGATATTTTCTATCCCTGTATTGGTGGCAGCCCTGGGATATTTTGTTGATGTTTATGATTTGTTGTTGTTTAACATTGTTCGGGAACCTAGTTTAGAGGGTGTTGGACTAGAACTTAGCAATAAAGCGGCTGTGCTGGCTGCCAGCACAAAAATTATCAATTGGCAAATGATTGGATTGTTGATTGGAGGGGTGTTGTGGGGTACTCTCGGCGATAAAAAAGGACGACTGAGTGTATTATTTGGATCTATTGCCCTGTATTCGGTGGCTAATTTTATTACGGGTTATGTACAAACCGTTGATCAATATGCCCTACTTAGATTTTTGGCCGGTATAGGATTGGCGGGAGAACTCGGTGCCGGAATTACATTGGTTAGTGAACTGTTGCCCAAAGAAAAAAGAGGGGTAGGTACTTCTATGGTAGCCGGAATCGGATTATTCGGTGCTGTTTTTGCTTATTTTATATATAAGTTCACCAACGACTGGAGAATCTGCTATAAAATTGGAGGGGCATTGGGTATAGGATTACTGTTACTACGTATCTCGGTTGCCGAAAGTGGCATGTTTAAAGAGGCTAAAGAAAAAGGGGTTTCCCGAGGCGATTTTAGTATGTTTTTTAATAACTCCCGCCGGTTTAAAAAATATATATTGGCCATCCTCATTGGGCTGCCTACCTGGTATGTTATCGGCATATTGGTAAACTTCAGTAACCGCTTTGCCGGTGAATTATATGGGGCCAATCATATTGATAGTGGAAGGGCTATTATGTTTGCTTATGTAGGTATAGCAATCGGCGATATTGCTATTGGTTTAGTAAGTCAGGCATTTAAAAGTCGTAAGAAAGCTTTATTAAGTTTTTACGGATTATCCATATTGGGTCTTTTGTTCTATTTCAGTTCGTTTAATACGAGCGACAGCACTATGTATGCCATCTGTGGTTATTTGGGATTCAGTACCGGCTTTTGGGCAATTTTTGTAACCATGGGTGCTGAACAATTTGGTACTAATCTTCGGGCAACGGCTGCCACCACTATTCCTAATATGGTTAGAGGTGCTTTGCCGTTGATCAACTGGATGTTTTTAGACCTATTTCAAAAAGCATGGGGATTTAGTTTAAGTTCCAGCGGAATGATAACCGGTGCTATAGTGATGGGTATTACATTGGTGGCCTATTATTTTACTGAGGAAACTTTTCATAAAGACCTGAATTATATAGAAGCATAAAGGGAGAATTTTATAGGTTGATGGACTTCCACTAAGGGTAAATAGTTACTTAAGCACTACTTTTACATCTCATACGCCGGATTTCATGAAGTTTTTAGTGATTCGTTTTTCATCCATCGGGGATATTGTGCTTACTACACCTGTTATCCGATGTTTGCACCAACAAGTACCCGGTGCAGAAATTCATGTGCTTACCAAACAACAGTTTCGGGGAATTTTTAACGCCAACCCCTATGTGCACAGAATTATCAATTTGGGCTCCAGCAAAGAATTGATGATGCACCAACTAGAAACGGAGGGGTATGATGCCATCATAGATTTACATCATAATTTACGTACCTGGCAAATCAAGCGCGCACTAAAAGGGGTTCCTGCTTTTAGTTTTCCTAAACTCAACTGGCAAAAATGGTTGTTGACTGTGGCTAAGATTAATCGCCTGCCAGATAAGCACATAGTAGACAGATATCTGCAAACCGTTCAATCTTTTGGGGTAGTGAACGATGGTAAGGGGCTAGACTATTTTATTCCGAATAATGAGCAGGTTCGTTCCGATGAGATTCCTTTCTCCCATCAAATGGGGTATATCGGTATGGTAATTGGGGCCGCACATGCCACCAAGCAGATGCCGGTAAAGCACTGGATAGAACTTTGTAGCCGCATTTCTTTTCCGATTATTTTACTGGGCGGAAAAGAGGATCAGCTAAATGGGGCAGCCATTGCAGCTATCGACCCCATTAAAATATACAATGCTTGTGGTAAATTTTCATTGGCCGAGAGTGCCGATTTAGTTAAGAAGGCCCGATTGATTATTACCCATGATACCGGTTTAATGCATATTGCAGCGGCTTTTCATAAGCCCATTATTAGCATTTGGGGTAATACGGTTCCCGCATTTGGTATGACGCCCTATTATGGAAACCTGCCAGTTTCCCAACGCCGAGCAGAAGTTGAACTCAGCTGCCGTCCTTGCAGTAAAATTGGCCACGACCGCTGCCCAAGAGGTCATTTTAATTGTATGGAAAAACAAAACCTACCCCAAATACAGCAATGGGTGCAGGAGCTGATGGAAAGGAAATATGAGGCATAACCTGCATAAAAAAACCCGCCGAATAGGCGGGTTCTCACTGATTGATCAGCTATTTTATAAAGTTTTCAGCACTTCATTCATACTTCTAACAGCTTCAGCACTTTTATTGAACATTGCCTGCTCTGTTTCGGATAATTCCAGCGGTAGAATTTTCTCCCAGCCATTCTTACCAATTACTACCGGAACGCCTAAACAAATATCAGACTGCCCATATTCGCCATTCAAACTTACACAGCAGGTAAAGAGTTTTTTCTCATCCCGCACAATGCTTTCAACCAGTGCAGCACCAGCTGCACCCGGGGCATACCAGGCAGAAGTACCCAGTAATTTGGTAAGGGTTGCACCGCCTACCATCGTATCCGAAACAATTTGCTCCTGCTGAGCAGCGGAAAGAAATTGTGTAACCGGAATGCTATTCCAGGTTGCTTTACTTATCAGGGGAATCATGGTAGTGTCGCCATGGCCGCCGATTACTATTGCATTAAGATCAGCAGGGCTGCATGCCAGGTGCTGACTTAACTGATATTTGAATCTTGCACTATCTAATGTACCTCCCATACCAATGATGCGGTTTTTAGGAAGTCCGGTACTGGTAAGTGCCAGATACGTCATGGTATCCATCGGATTGCTGATTACGATGATGATGGCATCCGGTGAGTATTGCAATATGTTTTGTGTAACGCCTTTTACAATACCGGCATTGGTTCCAATCAATTCTTCTCTCGTCATACCCGGTTTACGAGGAATACCAGAAGTAATTACTACTACATTCGACCCGGCAGTTTTTGCATAATCGTTTGTGCTTCCGGTAATGCGGGTATCAAAACCCAACAGGGTAGCGGTTTGCATCATGTCTTGTGCCTTACCTTCGGCGAGACCTTCTTTAATGTCCAACAAAACTAGGTCATCGGCCAGTTGGGCGCGAGCAATATTATCGGCACAGGTTGCTCCAACGGCTCCGGCACCTACAACAGTAATTTTCATAAGCAGCTATTGATTGATTTAATTTTTACCTCGCAAAGTTAGTATTTGGTAGGGTGTTATGCAGTAAAAAACGCAAAAACAATGTTATTTTCTTTGTAAAACAGCCATTAATTCACCGATTACAAAAGGGTGATCTGGCGCCGACCAGTACTGCAACAGTTTCCGATTAGCATCATATACCGCTACAAAGGGGGTATAGCTAATAGCATAGTAAGGCGCAATAAAATAGCGAGTGTCTCTTCCCACCAATACATTTTGAAATAAATTCAGGTGGTATTTTTTACTAAAAGTGCTCAGTTCATCCACTGTTTTATAGGCGGCCATTACCAACAGCGTATTTTGCAAACTATCCGAATGGCGAATCAGTTGCTCCGTAGTTTCTAAACAATGTCCACATTCCGGTGAAAAATAAATCAGGGTGAAATAGGGATAATTATACGCATTACTGCTGCTGTATTTGCTGCTATCAGTTAGTAATAATTCAAATGCTGGCAGCTGCTTGTTTTTTAAAAAGGGAGGTATAGTATCCTGACACAAAGATTTTGTACTCATGAGTAATACAAAACTAACAATACACGGGCGTAACGCATTCATGAGAATGATTATGAGGGGGGATTGGATTTTAGTTGTTCCATCATCCGCAATTCTTTGGCATCTTGTAAAAATTCAGAGGCAAAGATAAATTTGTTCAGCAGTTCGTTTTTGCTGAATATGATATCTTTATTACTGCCTTCCCATTGTTTGCGACCTTGGTGTAAGTAAATAATATGGTCGCCAATTTCCATCACACTATTCATGTCGTGCGATACAACAATCGTAGTAATATTATACTCGCGGGTGATTTCCTGAATTAGTTTATCAATTACCATCGAAGTTTGCGGGTCGAGGCCCGAATTGGGTTCATCGCAAAATAAATATTGGGGATTCATTACAACTGCTCGCGCAATACCTACCCTTTTCTTCATGCCACCGCTGATTTCTGCAGGATATTTTTTATGTGCATCCTTGAGATTTACCCGTTCCAGCACTTCGGTAGTCCGCTTTCTTTTTTCGGCGGCAGTCCACTTAGTAAACATATTCAACGGAAATAATACATTCTCTTCAACCGTCATCGAATCAAACAAAGCTGTTCCCTGAAACAGCATGCCAATTTGCTGTCGCAGCATTTTGCGCTCGTCTTGTTCCATCTCGAGCATATTCTTGCCATTAAAAAGAATTTCCCCTTTTTCTGGGGTAAATAAACCAACCAGGCATTTGGTAAGTACTGTTTTTCCACTGCCACTTGTTCCAATGATTAGGTTGCATTTGCCTGCTTCCATTACTGCACTAATATCTTCGAGAATCACTCTTTCTCCAAAACTTTTATATAAATGCTGTACCTCAATCATTTTTGTTGGGTTGAATCATAACAGACCGTTGCGCGAAAGAATCTAATAAAGCTACTATAAAATTTGTAATCGAAGTAAATCATCCAATGTATCTCGTCGGCTGATTAATCGGGATGTTCCATTTTCAAGTAATACCTGCGCCGGCTTAAAGCGAGCATTGTAGTTGCTGGCCATTTCGTAGCCATACGCACCGGCATTATAGAATACCAGATAGTCGCCCTCTCTGATTTCTGCCAGCGCCCTGTTTTCGGCAAACTGATCGGTTTCGCAAATGTTTCCGGTAATGGTATATATTTTTTCTGCTGCGTTGGGATGGCTGATATTCTTGATGCGATGGTAGGCATCGTAAAACATAGGTCTGATCAAGTGATTAAAACCACTGTTGATACCGGCAAACAAGATTGGCCCACTTTGTTTTAATACATTCACCTGGGTAATCAGGTAGCCACATTCACTTACTAAAAATTTGCCAGGCTCAAACCATATTTCCAGTTGCTTGCCAAATTTTGTTTGAATTTCTGCTTGTATTTCGGCGGTTTTACTACCCAGTTCCTTCAGATCAGTTCCAGTTTCATTATCCCGGTAGGGGACTTTAAATCCACCACCCAGATCGATACAGGTTAATTCGGGGAAATTTGGAATCAGGTCAATTAATAACTGGGCAACCTGTAGAAAAACTGCTAAGTCTTTTATTTCACTGCCCGTGTGCACATGTAAGCCAGAGATTTGCAGGTTATAGGTTTTTACCAGGTCTAATACAAGCTGGATATCTTCAAGCGGAATTCCAAATTTGCTTTTTTCGTGACCAGTAGAAATTTTTAAGTTGCCCCCTGCCATAATGTTTGGGCGTAGGCGGATGCCCACCGGATAGGAATGGCCAAATCGAGCTCCAAATTTTTCTAGGTTGCTCAGGCTGTCTATATTAATATGGATTCCCAATTCGGTAGCGGCTACAATTTCCTCAAAAGCTATCCCATTGCTGGTATATAATATGTTGTTGGGTGAACAGCCTGACCGAATAGCCAGATATGCTTCATTAATTGAGCTGCAATCAATTCCACAGCCCATATTTTTAATCAGCCGAAGAATATTTACATTGGTTAGTGATTTACAAGCATAAAAAAATCGGGTAGAGGCTGGGTTAAAAGCGGATTGTAATAATTGGTATTGTTCGGCAATTTTTTCTCCATCATATACATACAGGGGAGTTCCAAACTCATCGGCTAACTGCCGCAATACCTCGTTTGAAAGGGGATTGAACATATGCGAATATACTATACTTGTAGGGAGGATGTGAACCTGCGATTATGCTTCAGCCGGTGGTTGGGGAGTTTCATCAGTCTCAGCCTGCGTTGTGTCTATGTTAGATTCTTCCGTTGACAAGGTTTCTTCCAATGGCAACTCTTCATCAGCCTTTGTTTCTTCGGCAACTGGCCAATCCGTAAAGTCTTCGGGCTTTACTACCGTTGCTTCTACTATCTGATCTGCTAACACTTCTTTTATTTCAGGCAAATCTCCGGATGAGTTGATGCCGAAATAATCCATGAAATTTTGTGAAGTGGCATACACCAAGGGTCTTCCCGGCAGATGTTCATTTCTACCACTGATGATGATCAGTTCTTTTTCTAATAATTTTTGAATACTATAATCACTGTTCACACCCCGAATCGCTTCAATCTCTCCTTTTGTAATGGGTTGCTTATAGGCGATAATGGAAAGGGTTTCTAGGGCAGCATTGGAAAGCCGCTTTAAAAATTTATCTCCATTCAATTGTGCAATAGTGGGATGATATACTGATTTTGTTAAAAACTGCCAGCCACCCCCGCTTTGTTTTACTTCAAAAGGATAAAATTCTGCACTGTATTTTTCGCGAATACCATCAAGTGCTGCATCTATTTGTTCTATGGTAGCCCTTTCCTCCATAAATCCAAAAGCATTGTTAATCAGTTCCAGAATGTCGCCAGCAGTAAGCGGCTTTTCGCTGGCAAAAATTAATACTTCTATGTGGGGTATAATCTGACTAAGCTCCATGGTAGGTTGATAAGGTATCCGGGTAAAAAAAGTTTTACTACAGTTAGGAGCCCTGCAATGCAGCAGCACCACTTACTATTTCGGTTAATTCGGTAGTAATGGCAGCCTGTCTTGCTCTGTTGTAACTTATTTTTAAAGATTTCAGTAATTCGTTGGCATTGTCACTAGCTTTATCCATTGCCGTCATGCGAGCACCATGTTCACTGGCATTACCATCCAATACCGCCTTGTACAATTGTGTATTTAAAATTTTAGGCATCAATTCGGCAATCAACTGATCTTTTGCAGGCTCAAAAATAAAGTCCGACTTTTTTTCGCCGGCCTTTTTGGCAACCTTTGGAATGGGTAAAAATCTTTCTGCTACAAATCGCTGGGTACCGGCATTTTTAAATTCACTGTACACCAATTCTACGGCATCAAATTCCTTGCTTTCAAAAGCAACCATTGCGGCAGCAGCTGCTTCTTGCACCTGAGAAAAACTGAGCTTCAGATAAATATCTTTAAAACGGGCGTCGGTTTTATATCCGGCTTTCGTCATGCCTTCCCATCCTTTTTTGCCAATATTCCAAATGGTGATGTTCCCCTTTTTGTGTTGGGCAGTATATTTTTCGGCAATGGTGGCTTTGGCTAACTTAATAAGATTGGCATTATATCCCCCACACAAACCGCGGTCGCTGGTAATCACAATCAGCAATACTTTTTCAATTGTTCTTTCCTCGGCTAGTTTAATGGAAACCCCTCCATCTAAATTACTCACAATATTACTCAGCATTTCCTGCAACTTATTGGCATAAGGCCTCATCTGTGTAATTGCATCCTGGGCTCTACGCAACTTGGCAGCACTCACCATTTTCATGGCTTTGGTAATTTGCTGAGTGCTCTGTACACTTTTAATCCGACTCCGTACTTCTTTTAACTGACCTGCCATATATAAATAATTTCAATGTTTATAGTCTGGAAATAGGCACCTTTAATTGGCTCTATTGTTTGCCCCATTTGTTTGGGGTGCAAAACTAACCAAAACGGGGTGAAATTCCATTGATATGTGCAAAAATACCATCGATTCAGCCGGAAAAATGTTCCAGTAGCTGCCATTACAACCGGTAAGTGAGTCCAAGTCCATTCTCACCAACCCCCCACTGCACTTTTTTCGCTTGATCGTAAATAGCTTTACCATTTTTCTGGTGCGCAAAGTATTGAACCAGATCTAAAACCAATAAAAAACTACCCTGAATTACCAAACTATTCCCAAATCCGATATTCCGGTCGTTTTGCAGCCGCAGTCCTTTCTCTTTCATATATAAACCCGTCATAATGTATGTAACATCCAGTCCGGAATTCAGTAATAACAGCTTTTCAACGGTTTTTTGCTCTTGAAGCAGGTCTGCAGGCGTAATTTTTTGCCTAAGCTGCATTTTCAAGGCCCAAATACCCAATCCTGCAATTGCTAAGTTAACGGTATTCCAATAGGCATTCATTTGATGCAGGTAACGGGTACTTCCGGTGGTATTGGTGGCAGAAATGCTTCCCTGAACAATATTGGCAGCGGCCCAAGATCCCAACACATACAAATGATTTTGATTGATGGTTAGTCTTCGCTTGTTTAGCGAGTCCCAAACATTACTTTGAGCCTTCACAAACGGAGCCATCAGCAGCAAGCAGCAAACAAAAGAAATAGTTGAACAGCGCATAATTGTGTTAAGTTTTGCGATAAATCTGGTTGGTAAACCCCAATTGCCTAAGTATGGTGCCAAATTGTTTACCTTTGACCGCTCGAAAAAGAAGTGTCAAATTGTCGTTTTGGGCAATTCAGCACCTTTTTTGGCTATGCAATTGAATCTATCAACGAATTAAAAAATATGTTCAAATTTATCTCAAAGTTATTGGGCGGCAGCAAAAGTGAAAAAGATGTTCAGAAAATAATGCCCATAGTTCAACAGGCGCTTTCATTTGGAGAACCATTGGCTGGATTAAGCAATGAGGCGCTCCGTAATAAAACTGCCGAATTTAAGGCTCGTATCCAAGCTCACCTGGCAACTATCGATGCCGAGATTTTAGAACAGAAAACGGCTGCTGAGCAATTGCCGGTAGAAGATATTCATGGCAGAGACGAAATTTATCGCAGCATTGATAAGCTGAAAAAAGATCGTGATAAAAAAATAGAAGAAGTTCTGTTTACCATTCAGCCAGAAGCTTTTGCCGTTGTAAAAGAAACAGCCCGCCGATTTACACAGCAAACTGAAATCCGCAGCACGGCTTCTCAGTTAGACCGTGATTTATCTGTTCGTAAACCCTACATTACTATTCAGGGCAATGATTCTGTTTATAGCAATAGCTGGACGGCCGGCGGAGGAAAGATTACCTGGAATATGGTGCATTATGATGTGCAGTTGATTGGCGGTTCCGTATTACATCAGGGAAAGATTGCCGAAATGGCTACCGGTGAAGGTAAAACATTGGTATCTACCTTGCCCGCCTACCTGAATGCTCTGGCCGGTGAAGGTGTTCACATAGTAACCGTAAACGATTACCTGGCAAAAAGAGATAGTGAGTGGAACGGTCCTTTATTCGAATGGCTGGGGTTACGGGTAGATTGTATTGATAAGCATGAACCCAACAGCGAAGCCCGTCGCAATGCCTATCTTGCTGATATTACCTATGGTACCAATAACGAATTTGGTTTCGATTACCTGCGTGATAATATGGTACATGCACCTGAAGAAATGGTGCAGCGCAAACACCATTTTGCTATGGTGGATGAGGTGGATAGTGTTTTGATTGACGATGCCCGTACCCCCTTAATTATTTCTGGCCCGGTAGGGCATGTTACCGGTGAACAACAGTTTTTTGAACTAAAACCTCGAATAGAAAAGCTGGTGGATGCGCAGAAAAGAGCTGCGAATCAATTTTTAAATGAAGCCCGCAAAAAAATTGCCGACGGAAACGACGATCCAAAAGATGGTGGATTGGCCTTGTTTAGAGCCCACAGAGGGTTGCCCAAAAATAGTGCCCTGATTAAGTTTTTAAGTGAACCGGGTATTCGGGTGATTTTGCAGAAAACAGAAAATTATTATCTCGCAGATCAGTCGAAGGAAATGCCCAAGGCCGACGAAGAACTTTATTTCTATATTGAAGAGAAAAATAATTCAGTTGAGCTTACAGAAAAGGGAATTCAATTGATTACTCGTGCCGGGGAAGATCCTCAGTTTTTTGTACTGCCCGATATCAGCATGTCGTTATCCGCAGTGGAAACCGAGGAAAATTTATCTGCCGAAGATAAAATTCATCGCAAAGAAGCCATTATCAACGAGTACTCTGTTAAAGCAGATCGGATACATACCGTGCATCAGTTACTGAAGGCATATACTTTGTTTGATAAAGATGTGGAGTATGTGGTGATGGATGGCGCCGTAAAAATAGTAGACGAGCAAACCGGTCGTATCCTGGATGGCAGAAGATACTCGGATGGATTACACCAGTCAATTGAAGCCAAGGAAAATGTAAAAATTGAAGCAGCCACACAAACCTATGCCACGGTAACCCTGCAGAATTATTTCAGGATGTACCATAAGTTGGCGGGTATGACGGGTACTGCCGAAACAGAAGCGGCTGAGCTATGGGATATTTATAAGTTAGATGTGGTAAGTATCCCAACCAATGTGCTGGCTATCCGGAAAGACGAAGAAGATTTATTGTTCAAAACCAAGCGCGAGAAATTTAAAGCGGTAATAGAAGAGATTATCCGTTTACGTGAAGCTAAGCGTCCGGTGTTGGTGGGAACTACTTCTGTTGAAGTTAGTGAATTACTCAGCCGGATGCTGAACCAAAATAAAGTGCCTCACAACGTACTCAACGCCAAACAACATGCCAGGGAAGCACAGATTGTGGTTGAGGCCGGCTTTGCAGGGGCTGTAACCATTGCCACCAATATGGCAGGTCGTGGTACAGATATTAAGCTGGGGCCGGGTGTAAAAGAAGCAGGCGGACTGGCCATACTAGGCACAGAAAGGCATGAATCTAGAAGGGTAGATCGCCAGTTGAGAGGTAGGGCGGGTCGTCAGGGTGATCCCGGGTCGTCTTTGTTTTTTGTGTCGCTAGAAGATGATTTGATGCGCATGTTTGGGAGTGAGCGGATAGCCAAAGTGATGGATTTTGCCGGCTATAAAGAAGGCGAAGTGATTCAGGAGCGCATGATTACAAAATCGATTGAACGTGCTCAGAAAAAAGTGGAAGAAAACAATTTCGGAATCAGAAAGCGCTTGCTGGAATATGATGATGTGATGAATAAACAGCGTACCGTTATCTATGCTAAACGGAATCACGCATTATTTGGAGAAAGACTAGCCCTCGATTTGGATACAGCTTTTTATTCCGTAGCCGAAGAGCAAGTGGCTGCTTATAAAGACATGAATGATTTTGAGGGATTCCGCCTTGCTGTTATTGTGAACTTTGGAATTGATGTGCCTTTTGCAGAAGCTGAAATGAACAAAGCTTCCCACGCCGCATTAGCCGAAAAATTATACCTCGCTGCCATCAGTTCTTACGAAAGAAAGAAGGCGGATATGAGCAAACAGGCAATCCCCGTATTCAATAATATTCGGGTGCAACAGGGGCGCAAAATCGATAATGTGGTGGTGCCCTTTACCGATGGCAGAAAAATGATTCAGGCATTGGCTAATCTGCAACTAACCTTGGATACAAAAGGACAGGAGCTGGCCAATGCATTAGAAAGAACGGTTGCGCTTGCATTTATTGATGATGCCTGGAAAGAGCATCTACGTGCTATGGACGATTTAAAGCAAAGCGTACAAACCGCCACCTACGAGCAAAAAGATCCCCTGGTTATTTATAAGATGGAAGCGTTTGAACTTTTCCGCAGAATGGATGCAACGGTAAACCGCGATATGGTTCAGTTTCTTTGTCATGCCAGTATTCCACTCAACGATGGCGATGAGCTGAAAGAAGGAAGGCAGGAAAAAACAGACATGAGTCACATGAATACCAGCAAAATGGATGTGGATGGAGCACCAACTGAAAATGAATATTTTGATCCTTCAGCTTCCAAGCAACAGCCGGTAGTAGCTGCCCCAAAAATTGGCAGAAATGATCCTTGCCCCTGTGGCAGTGGTAAAAAATTTAAAGCCTGCCACGGTAGGGAGGTATAATGCTTGGTTGTAAATAATGGTTTATGCAGATGAATCACCTGATTGATCATACACTTCTCAAGCCCACTACCCTGGTGAAGGATATCAATCAATTGTGTATCGAAGCCAACGAATATGGTTTTGCCGCAGTTTGTGTACCCCCGCCATTTGTAAAAATGGCAAAAGAACATTTGGTAAACAGTACCGTAAAAGTGGCCACGGTAATTGGCTTTCCATTTGGATATTCCGCCATTGAAGCCAAGATTGCCGAAGTAGTGCTGGCTATGGTAGATGGTGCCGATGAATTGGATGTGGTAGCCAATATTTTAGCCATCAAAAATCAGGATTGGGTATTAATTGCCAATGAAATCAATCATATTCTGCCGATAATTCGTTCTAAAAATCGGGTAATTAAAGTAATTATAGAATCGGGCGTGTTAACCCGTGACGAAATCATTGCCTGTTGTGATATATATGGTTCAGCAGGAATTGACTTTCTAAAAACTTCTACCGGATATGCCGAAAAAGGAGCTTCGGTAGAAGATGTGGCGCTATTTAGAAAACATTTGCCGGATGCGGTTCAGATTAAGGCTTCGGGCGGAATTCGCGACTATGCATTTGCCAAAGCACTGGTAGATGCAGGAGCCACTCGTTTGGGAACCAGTTCGGGGGTGGCTATTGTAAATGGAAAAATAAATCAATCAACTAACTACTGATTACACATTTTAAAAGCGCAGTATGAAAGGGTTACTATCAGCTATTACCTGGTTCGCCGGATGTTTCATCGGGTTATCCGTAAAAGCAGCGGATACTACCATTGTGGTTAAAGATCCTCGATTAGAAGTGCTCTCGCAAAAGCAACGAGTAATCAATCAGAAATTATCCATGATGGCTGGCAACGGACTATACAAAGGATTTCGCATTCAGGTTATCAGCACCAATAAAAGGGAAGAAGCCATGCGAATCAAATCAGAAGTAATGTCCAACTTTCCCGAGCATAAAGCATATACCATTTATCAGAGCCCTAACTTTAAAGTACGAATCGGCAACTTTATTCGTAGAGAGGAGGCCGACAAACTAAAAATCTTGTTGAATAAGTTTTACCCCCAGGGAGTTTATATTGTGGAAGATGCGGTAGAATATAATCCCCGGGAAGATGAACTCCCGGTTAATTGAAGCATATGTTAGCTGAAAAAATACAAACACTTGCCAGTAAATATGCTGATGAATTTATTCAGGTTCGCCATCACTTACATGCCCATCCTGAGCTAAGTTACCGGGAATTTTCCACCAGTAGTTTTGTTCAAGAAAAATTAGCCGAAATGGGCATACCCTATCAGGTTATGTCCGAAACCGGGGTAGTAGCAATCTTAGAAGGAAAGAATCCTACTAAAAGAGTATTGGCACTCCGGGCTGATATGGATGCCCTGCCAATTCAGGAAGAAAATAAAGTGGCTTATCGCTCAGTAAACAATGGGGTAATGCATGCCTGTGGTCATGATGTGCATACTACCTTATTATTGGGAGCAGCTAAAATTTTAGCTGAGTTAAAAGAGGAGTGGGAAGGAACCTTAAAGCTGATTTTTCAGCCGGGCGAAGAGAAAAATCCGGGTGGAGCAAGTTATATGATTCGCGATGGGGTACTGGAAAATCCTGCACCCCAGGGAATCATTGCCCTGCATGTTCATCCTGGATTAGATTTCGGAAAGCTGAGTTTTAGAAAAGGCAGGGTAATGGCTAGTGCCGATGAAATATACATTACCATTAAAAGCAAAGGCGGACATGCGGCTGCCCCTCATTTAACGGCAGATACGGTATTAATTGCTGCACAACTGGTGGTATCCTTGCAACAAATTATCTCCAGAAATAACAATCCGGTATCTCCTTCGGTATTATCTATTTGTTCTATTCAAGGGGGAAATGCCACCAACGTAATTCCCAGTGAGGTAAAAATGATGGGCACTTTTCGGGCAATGGATGAGGCCTGGCGCTATAAGGCTCACGAACTAATCAGAAAACAGGCAACGGGCTTAGTAGAAGGGATGGGGGCAGAACTTGATCTCCATATCGATATAGGATACCCTACGGTAGATAATGATCCGGCATTTACTGAGTTGGTTTGGAAACAAGCAGCCACTTGGATGGGCAACCACAATGTGTTGGAAACTGAATTGCGCATGGGGGCCGAAGATTTTGGATATTATTCTCAGCAAATACCGGGATGTTTTTTTAGAATTGGTGTGCGTAACGAAGAAAAGGGCATTATACATCAGGTGCATACGCCCCGCTTTAATATTGATGAACGGGCAATTGAAAAAGGAATCGGTGTTATGGCCTGGTTGGGCGCTACCGTATTTCCACAATCCGTTAACGGATCGGTTGGTTAACGAATATTTGTTTACTTTGTATTAGATTAGTGAAATGACTATAATTTTCCCTTACCGGAATGAAAATCTAGCAAATGGCGAAGCAAACTGATTTACATAAAGAACAGGCACTCGAATACCATGCTGGTGGAAGACCGGGCAAAATAGAAGTGGTACCTACCAAGGAAGCCAAAACCCAGCGTGATCTTTCATTAGCCTATAGCCCCGGAGTAGCAGAACCCTGCAAAGAAATTGCTGCTAATCGCGAAGATGTTTATAAATATACCGCTAAAGGAAACCTAGTGGCGGTAATTACAAATGGCACTGCTGTTTTGGGATTGGGTGATATCGGACCAGAAGCGAGTAAGCCGGTAATGGAAGGGAAAGGAGTATTGTTTAAAATTTTTGCTGATATTGATGTTTTTGATATTGAGATTGATGAAAAAGATCCGGAAAAATTTGTACAAATAGTAAAGTCACTGGGACCCACTTTTGGTGGGATTAACCTCGAAGATATCAAGGCTCCAGAATGTTTTTACATCGAGCAGCAACTACGCGAGCAAATGAATATTCCAGTGATGCACGACGATCAGCATGGTACGGCTATCATCAGCAGTGCTGCCTTGCTGAATGCATTGGAATTGCAAAAGAAAAAAATCGAGCGGGTTCGTTTTGTGGTGAATGGTGCCGGGGCAGCTGCCTTGGCTTGTGTTCAGCTATATATCGCGTTGGGAGCGAAGTACAGTAATTTTATACTTTTTGATAAGGAGGGCGTTATCCATCAAAAACGAACAGACCTGGGAGATATTCAACGAAAGTTTGCGGTGGAAAAATCAGACTGGACACTCGATAAGGCCATGAAGGATGCCGATGTGTTTTTGGGATTGAGCGTGGGCAATGTGGTTTCAACTGACATGATTAAATCGATGGCAAAAAATCCCATTGTTTTTGCTATGGCCAATCCAGATCCGGAAATTTCTTATGAGTTGGCTACCTCGGTTCGGAAAGATATTATTATGGCTACCGGAAGGTCGGATTATCCCAATATGGTAAACAATGTGCTTGGGTTTCCTTATATATTCCGCGGGGCACTGGATGTTCGCGCCCGACAGATCAATGAGCCCATGAAGCTGGCCGCAGTTAAGGCATTGGCAAACCTAGCCAAATCGCCGGTTCCGGATATTGTGAATATGGCATACAATCAGCAGAACATGGCTTTCGGTCCTGAATATATTATACCAAAGCCACTAGATCCTCGGTTATTAGCCACAGTAGCACCGGCGGTTGCACAGGCTGCCATGGACAGTGGGGTGGCGCAAAAAAATATTACCAATACCGAAGCGTATCAACTGGAATTAAATAAGCGGCTGGGACTGGACAATCAACTGATGCGGGTAATTAGTAACAAAGCCCGAAAAGATCCAAAGCGGCTATTGTTTGCAGAAGCGGATAACCAGAAAATTTTAAAAGCCGCCAGTATATTATATGATGAAGGAACAGCGTATCCAATATTATTGGGCGATCCGATAAAGATCAATAAGATTGCAGAAGAAAATAATATCGACTTATCTGATATTCCCATCATTGATCCGCGCAGCGACGAACAGGAGGCTAAGCGTGAATTTTATGGTCAACTCTTCTTTAAAAAACGTCAGCGAAAAGGCGTGAATCACTACGAGAGTTTGAAGATGATGAAAGATCGCAACCATTTTGGTTGTATGATGGTGGAAACAGGTGATGCAGATGCCATGTTAAGCGGACTAACTAAAAATTATGCGGAAGCCATTCGTCCGGCGCTACAGATTATTGGAACGGAAGAAGGCGTGAAGAAAATTGCAGGCATGTATCTGCTACTCACCAAAAAAGGACCTTTGTTTCTGGCTGATACAACCGTAAACTTTAATCCCACCGCCGAAGAACTGGCTGATATTACCCAGATGGTTGCCAAAGAAGTAAGAAATTTCAACCTTACTCCCCGGATTGCTTTGTTAAGCTATAGTAATTTCGGTAGCAGTGATTCACCCGAAGCCAGATTGGTAGCGGATGCAACCCGGTTACTTAAACAGCGGAATCCCTCCTTGATTGTAGATGGAGAGATGCAGGGAAGCATGGCATTTAATAAAGAAATTTTGCGAGATAATTATCCTTTCAGTGATTTGGTTGATCAGGATGTGAATGTGCTGATATTTCCTAGCCTTACTTCCGGCAATGTGGCCTACAATTTATTGAAGGAAGTGGGTGGGGCAGATGCAATTGGACCTATATTATTGGGGTTAAAAAAACCGGTGCATGTTTTGCAACTGGGAAGCACTGTAAGAAATATTATTAATATGGCAACAGTAGCAGTGATGGATGCCCAATTGAAATGCAGGATGGATACCGACGCAGCCGTTCAAAAGAGCACTTGGTGGAAACGCCTGAAAAAGAGGAAAAAATAATTTTTAATTGCAAGTATTGATACAAGCCCCATGAATTTTTTTACCCATTTTGGAACGTATTTGTTGATGTTGAAGGGCATGTTTACCAAGCCCGAAAGCGGACGCATGTATTGGAAGGAGTTCATGCACCAGTGTGTTGAAATTGGCCTGGGCGCCCTCCCTATAGTAGTGATAATTTCTATTTTTCTGGGAGCAGTAACTACCATTCAAACAGCCTATCAATTGGTAAGCCCACTGGTATCGCAGGCTACCATCGCTCAGATAGTTAGAGACAGTATGATTCTCGAATTATCTCCAACTGTTCTGTGTGTTGTGCTGGCTGGGGTTGTTGGCAGTAAAATTGCCAGTGAATTAGGAAATATGCGAATCAGCGAGCAAATTGATGCCTTGGAAATTATGGGCATTAACACGAAAAGTTATCTGATTATGCCTAAAATTCTAGCCTCTTTGGTAGTGATGCCCTGTTTGGTTGTATTGTCTGCCGTACTGGGTATTTGGGGAGGAAGATTTGCAGGTGCTGCTACTGGCATTCTGGTGCCAGATATATACGATATTGGATTGCGGCAAAACCTGAATGAGTACAATATCAATTTTGCCTTATATAAATCTTACACATTTGCATTCATTATCAGTAGTATTTCCTGTTATTTTGGATATAATGTTAAGGGAGGAGCACTCGAAATCGGGAGGGCCAGTACCAGTTCAGTAGTGATAAGTTGTATTTTGATATTGGTAGCCGATTATGCATTGGCCGCCTTGTTATTATAGTTGATATTTTACAAATTGAGCGAAATGAAAGTACTTGTAATTATTATATGGATTACCATTTCGTTTTCTGCCACTGCCGCCTTCTCTTTATATCATCCAAAAGCAGCTGCTAAAAAGGAAATTGTTCTTGCGGTGGCAAAGGCACAAAACAAACTAGCACTCATTCAGGCCAATTATATAGTGTATCATCTTAACTATAGTAAGGAAAATAAAAACACCGCTATTTTTAAAGCGTATGGGTTTCCTAATCGATTCGGATTTCCAGTATTTCTTGTATTAAATGCAGATGGGAATTTGATTCACACACAAAATTCAAGCTACTTAGAACTGGGCAAAAGTTATGATGCCCCAAAAGGCAAGGAATTCTTGCTCAGCTGCACGAATAAGGCACTTCAAGCATCCAACTATCCCTATTTATATCTTTAAACAGCAAATATGAATCCACATTTCGAAATCTTTAGAAGTAAAATCAGTAGTCCAATTAGTTTTCGGTTCTTTCTATTGCAAAAACTGCCTACTGCTTTTTTATGTGGCTTACGCATTAGAGAGTTGAATGCTGCTACTACCGTAATTTCTGTAAGGCATGGTTGGTTTAACCAAAATCCATTCCGCTCTATGTATTTTGCGGTTCAATCGATGGCTGCAGAGATGAGTACTGGGTTGATGAGTTTTGGACAGGTGTATCGCCGAAACCCGGCTGTTAGTATGCTGGTAGTAAAATTGGAGGCCTCTTTTATAAAAAAAGCAACTGGACTTATTTTATTTACCTGTAAGGATGGGGCATTAATTGATAAGGCGGTTGAGGATACCATTGCTTCCGGCGAAAGCACCCAAATTGTTACCCGTTCGGTGGGAACTAATGAAAATAATGAAGTAGTAGCCGAATTTCTTATCACTTGGAGTTTCAAGGCACGTAAAAATTAGTAAATGAAAATCAGTTTTCATGGGGCAGCCCGAACCGTAACCGGTTCTAAGCACCTAATAACACTTCGTTCCGGCAAAAAAATCTTGCTCGATTGTGGCATGTTTCAGGGAATGGGAAAAGATACCCAACCACTCAATGCTAATTTTGGATTTGCACCAAGTGAGGTAGATGTTCTCATTTTATCCCATGCACATATCGACCACTGCGGCTTGATTCCCAAATTGGTGAAAGAGGGTTTTGAGGGAGCCATCTATTCTACACCGGCCACCAAAGAATTAAGTGCCTTGTTATTGGAAGATTCTGCTGAGATACAAAGAGACGACACTCGATTTATCAATAAAAGAAGAGCCAAACAAGGGCTACCTCCTTTTGAGCCCTTGTACGATTTGTCAGACGCTTCCCGGGCACTGGATTTATTCATCACCCTAGAATACGATCAATGGCAATCTGTTTTACCCGAGCTGGAAGTTATGTTTACCGATGCCGGACATATTATTGGCAGCGCAGCCGTTCATTTACGGATTACTGAGAATGGAAAAACCACGCGAATAACTTTTAGTGGAGATGTGGGACGATACAATGATGCTATTTTACGAGCCCCTGCTACTTTCAGTCAAGCCGATTACGTGCTATTAGAAAGCACCTATGGAAGTCGGTTACACGAAGAAATTACCGGAGCCCCCGATAAATTATTAGAGTGGATTGAAAAAACCTGTATTCAGAAAAAAGGGAAATTAATTATTCCGGCATTTAGCGTAGGGCGCACGCAGGAAATATTATATGCTCTTAATCAACTTGAAGTAGAAAACCGATTGCCGAAAATACCCATTTATGTGGATAGCCCCCTGAGCGGAGAGGCGACTGCACTATTGAAAAAGTACCCTCAATATTTTAATAATAAAATTAGAAAACTGATGGAAAAGGATGAAGATCCTTTTGACTTTAAGGGCTTACATTTTATTAAAGATGCTGCAGAAAGTAAACGATTGAATGATATTGCACAGCCCTGTATCATTATTTCTGCCAGCGGAATGGCTGATGCGGGAAGGGTAAAGCATCATATCATGAATAATATCAGTAATCCATCCACCACCATACTATTAGTGGGTTACTGCGAACCCCGTTCGCTCGGTGGTCGGTTGGTTAATGGCGCTAAGGAAGTGAAAATATTTGGAGAAATGTATGATGTGGCGGCCGAAGTAGGAGAGATGCGAAGTATGAGTGCCCACGGCGATTATGATGATCTTTGTCAGTTTGTGGCCTGTCAGGATATTGCTGCTATTAAAGTATTATTTCTAGTGCATGGAGAATATGAGGTGCAAGAAGCATTTAAAGAGAAGTTACTGCATAAAGGATTTCGTTTTATAGAAATACCCGATCTTCATGAGCAATATATATTGGAATGATGTTACCTAACGACCCACTTTCTCAGTTACTAGGCTTATATACTGCTCAATTCGGAGAGCCGGCCTATGTAGTAAAAGCACCTGGAAGAATTAATTTTCTCGGGGAGCATACGGACTATAATCTTGGGTATGTAATGCCCGCGGCTATCGATAAGGCTATTTATATTGCAATAGGAGGCAGAGCAGATAATCGGATTGAATTGATTTCCGCAGACTTTACAGATACATACAGTGGACGGATAGATGAACTCACACATTCCGTAAAAAGTTGGCCCAACTATCTGTTGGGGGTTATTCAGCAATTACAACAAAAACAACTATTTCCATCCGGATTTAATGCGGTAATTCTTTCTGATTTGCCGGTGGGCGCAGGACTTTCTTCTTCTGCAGCTCTTGAATGTGCTGGATTATTGGCTTTGGATCAGCTTTTCAATTTTCAATTACGAACCCTAACCATGGTTACGATGGCGCAGGCTGCCGAAAATAATTTTATAGGACTACAATGCGGCATCATGGATCCGTTTGCTAGTATGTTTGGAAAAGACAATGAACTGATTATGCTGAATTGTTCTAATCTCGATTATACTTACTTGCCCTTTCACTTTCCGGATATAGAGATGGTATTGCTGGATACAGGTGTAAAGCATTCACTTGCAGGCACGGAATATAATTTGCGCAGAGAGGAATGCCAGGCGGGACTAGAAAAAATACAGCAAAAGTTTCCGCAGATACAATTTTTGAGTGGAGCAACCATAGAACAGGTAAACCTAAGTATTCCCGCCGATACAATTACTAATCGCAGGTGTACCTATATTGTTCAGGAGAATAGCCGGCTTCTAGCTGCAGCAGAGAATCTTAAGAACCAGGATATTATCTCTTTTGGCCAAAAAATGTATGCTACCCATATAGGACTAAGGGATTTATATGCAGTCAGTTGCCCCGAGGCTGATTTTTTGGTGAAAGAAGCACAAGTATCTAACCAGGTTATAGGTGCCCGGATGATGGGGGGAGGATTTGGCGGATGTACACTTAACCTGATTTCTTCTGCTGAAGTCGCACCATTTATTGCAACCATTACCCAACAATACCAGCATCATTTCAACCGTAATTTGGTAAGTTATCGGGTTAAATTATCTGCCGGTGCATCGGTGATTATTCCATAGAATAAATTTTTTATTGATAATCAAGCTTTTTTCTTGTTTAAAATCACTAAAATGGCAAATTGAAACAATCAAAATGGCAATGCTATACTAACTGATTTTATATTTGCGTTACTATAACGCCATGGATCATTGGCATTTAAAAAAAAATTATATGAAAAAAACATTCATCCTCGCTTTCTTGCTTACAATCGTTAGCATTTCTTATGGCCAAAACACCCGCTTTCACATTTACACAGGGTATGCTTTTGACGATGATATAGATTCTTACTACGATGCCAACAACTATTATAAGGGCACTATCCGTGGTAATGTTATGTGGGGAGGTGGAATTGAATTCATGCCACATAAGTATACCGGCTTGGAAGTAAGTTATTTGAGAATGGATACTGAAGCTCCCATGACGTATTATAAAAATGGCACAAAGAATAAGACTTTTTTGGTTGGCATTAACAATATCATGATCGGTGGTAACCGTTACTTTCCAGTTGCCAGCAAAAAGGTTGAACCCTATGTAGGTGGTATGCTTGGTATGACTATCTTCAGCATTAAAAATTCAGATGCTGGCGGAAATAAAACGACTACAAAATTCGGTTATGGATTTAAATTGGGTACGAATGTGTATATTACCGAAACGGTAGGTATTAAATTGCAGGCTCAGTTGATGTCGGTTACACAAGCAGTAGGTGGTGGTGCTTATTTTGGTACTGGTGGTGCTGGAATTGGCCTTGCTTCTTATTCTTCCATGTTACAAGTTGGCTTGGGTGGTGGATTGGTGTTTAAACTCTCACCAGCTAAGAAATAGTTTTATCTTTATTGATGCATTTATTTAGTTCAGGCAGCAGCCTGAAAAAAAAATTACTTGTACCGTCTTTTACCTTTTGGTGGAAGACGGTATTTTGTATTATCTGTTGTAGTAATTTTTCGTATGCACAAGAACGGATTACCATCCGGGATTTAGGGGATGTATTTAAGCAGGTGCTAAAGAAAAAAACAGATTCCACACAGCCTGCTAAAAAGCCGGGGATTCCCATTTTGCCATCATTTGGATATAATCCCAGTTTAGGGTTTGTAATTGGGGCAAAATCGGTAATGAGTTTTCAATTGGGAACGGCAGAAAAAACTACGGCTTCTGTGGTTGGTGTGGAAGCTTTATACACTTCTAAAAATATAGTTACCCTGCAGGCTCGCCATAATATTTTTCTTCCAGAAAACCGACTCAATTTTCAGGGGAACTGGCAACTTTCTCGTTTTGGGATAGTAGATTTTGGAATTGGTTCTGGCAACGCACGAGACAGTAAAGACGAATTTAATTTAGATGAATTCCCACTAGAAAATTCGGATAGTTCTTTTCCAATTACTTTCAATTATATTCGACTTCAAGAGAAAGTGTATGTGAAAGTAGCCACTCATTTTTTTATTGGAGGTGGGATTAATATCAATATGCATAAGCGCATAACTGATGAAAAACTCTCCCCCACATTCAGTACTCCCCATTTTTTATATTCAGTAAGAAATGGATTTAGTTCAACAGACTATAACGCTAACGGTTTATTATTGTCTTTACAATATAATACCCGTGAACATCCCATCCGCTCATATGGAGGGATGTATGCCGAACTTACATTAGGTACAAACGCCGGTTGGATGGGAAGCTCCCAGCGAGCCGTTCAACTTCAATATGAATTTAGAAAATACTGGAGTTTAAGTAAACAACGTCCGGATAAGGTGTTGGCATTTTGGCACTGGGGCTCGTATATGGTAAGCGGTAAAGTTCCCTATCTGGATTTGCCCGGAACTGGTTCCGACGCCTATTATCGCATGGGTAGAGGCTATACAATTAGCAGGGTGAAGGGGCCTTCTTATGCATATTTTGAAACCGAATACAGATTTCCCATTACCTCCAATCACTTATTAAGCGGAGTTTGTTTTGTAAATCTGCAAACTGCTTCCGACGATTTGGGAAAAAAAATATTTCAGTTTTGGGAACCCGCTGCTGGAACTGGGTTACGCATTCTCTTTCAAAAGCAAAGCCGCAGCACGATTTGTATCGACTATGCAAAGGGCAGAGGTTCTAGTGGAATATTTTTTGGCTTAAATGAAGCTTTTTAGTTTATTTTCTGAGGTCTAACAAACCTTTTCCATTCCGTTTTAAAACCTGAATCGTACCAAAAAGATTACCGGATAAGTATTCGATTTGGTCAAAGGGAACTAATGTGATTTCTCCAGAAGTATATTTAGGAGGTTCGGGATAAAAGATGGTTGCCCAATTGTCTTTGATTTCTACTAAAATAGCCGGACGATAATGGTCGTTATCCCTTACTAAAACAGGTTCAGCTTTTTCATGCAGCTCTTCCCCCAATGTTTCTCCGGTAGTTGTTTTTAATAGAGAATAGCCCGGCATTAAAGTTAGTACCTGATTTTCAAGAGCGGCCACCCATTTTCTGAATAGGCTTACCCGAAAAAGCAATCCTCCAATAAAGAAAACAAATACCAGCAGCACGATAGTTAGCAGGAGGCGCAGCCTAAACACCCCAACCTGATCGGGTAATTGGTGGATAATAGGTACCATTAACTTTTCTACCTGTAGATATACCTTGCTAAGAATTACCAGTGTAACAGTTACCGGTAATAAGAAAAGAATGCCTGCTCGAATGGTTGCTTTGATAAACTTTAGCATTTGTATTTTTCTTTGCAAACTATTTCATACGTGGCATATCCATACAATTTTATTTGTATGAAATGATAAATTTAAACAGGCTCCCATTGTTTCAACTAGTCTGATTTGATCACTGATTTGTGTTGGAAGAGGTTTGTCTGAAGGTATCTGTTTGGGTATGGGTAATATAATTGGTTGTATCCCGCGGTCAGGGGTTTTCCAGCATAGGCACTTCCGTTTCTATCAATAATTAAGTTGCCAGTGCACAGGCGCAAGCTTTACTCAAGCCATTGCTAAAACAGAACGCAAAAAGATTTATCGGATAATTGATACCGATCCGGTTAAGGTTTTTCGGCCATTTTTGGGATTGATAACATAATAGTAAGTTCCAATGGGAAGCACTGATCCATTGAAAAAGCCATCCCATTCCACATCATATCCGGTAGACACGAATACTTTTTGTCCGTACCGGTTAAATACTTCAATACTAGCACCCGGATAACTTTCTAAGTATTGAATACGCCAGGTGTCGTTAATGCCGTCACCATTAGGGGAGAACGCATTGGGCACCAAGGGTGATTTCAATACTTTAACAAACACTGTATCACTCACCCTACAACCCCCTATGCCGGTAAGGTTGAGTTGGTAGGTTATATCATCGGGTGGGGTAGATTTGGGATAAGCAATGGTGGCAGTATCCAGATAGCTGGGGGGCGTCCAGTTAAACTGTAGCTGGGTACCGTAAAATACCGGCTTTAAGGTAATGGTTCCTCCTTCCAGTACTTTCACATTGTGGGTTAATTGTAACACCGGATAAGGATGAACCGTAACAGTGGCTATGCTTGTATCACTCACACATCCTTTTCCATCTTTAATATATAGTTGGATGGTGAACTTTCCGGAATCTGTAAATTGTTTGCTTGGGTTTTGAAGCACTGAATTATCTCCCTTGCCTAAATCCCAAAACCATTGGGTAACCGGAGCGGAAACGCTAATGCTCTTATCAATAAATTGTATCGTTCCGCCTACACATACTTCCGATGGCCTGGTTTCAAATTTGGCTGCGGGCTGCGGATAGATGGTATTCATCAATTTTGTAAGTGAATCGATACAGCCATCCTTTGAAGTGATCGTTAGTTGCACTGGATAAGGCCCCAGGGCTGAATATTGATGGGTAGGACTCTGTAAGGTAGAGCCTGAGGGTTCAGTTGGGTCGTTGAAGTTCCAGCGATAACTAAACAAGGCTTCACTTTTATCGGCTATGGTAGATTGATTAATAAAAGTACCTTTTCCATCAGGTAAACAAACAGCTGGCAATTGAAATGCTATGATAGGCAGCGGATTAATTTTGATGGTTTGTTGAATAATAGAACTTACACAGCCACTGTCGGTAATAACCTGTAAACTCGCAGCATAATTGCCTGTGGCAGCGTATGTATGTGTAAAGGTATTGTCGTTTAATAGTGTTTGCGTTTGCCCATCCCCAAAAATCCAATTGCGGGTTATAATCTTGCCAACTCTTGGCAGTGAGCTATCCGTAAACGTGAGTAGATTTTTTTCGCAGGCCACACTTCCAACTCCCCAGCGGGCAATAGGAGAAGGCCACACGGTAATATTGCGGATTGCCGAATCTCTGCATCCCTTGTCGCTAACATGCAGATATTTGATTGCAAATGTGCCCGGCCCTGAAACGGCGGGATTGAATAGTCCCTTTACGGGATCAACAATTCCAATACCTGAATACACCGGAATGCCCGGCGTACTTGCAAACGAAGTGGCTGCTGGCGAAATTGCCTGTATTGCTGCATCGTTGCAAATACTTTGGGGAACCGCAAAACTAACTTTAGGGCTCCTGTTGAGCGTAATGGTTTGTGTAAAACTACTTTGGCAGGCGGAGGCATTTCCAGAGAAGGCGGTTAATTTAACCTTATACGTTTTAGTTGCGGGAGCTTGGAAATCGATATACTTATTCGAATAGGTTTTAATTTGCTCCGGGCTTGGGTCAGTAACAACTGTTATCGGCGCGTTATCAAAATCCCACCTGATTTCTAGTTTAGAAAGATTACCAAAGTCAACAGTAGAAGTATTAATTAATCTAACCGAATCATTCCCACATAATCCGGTTTCGTTTACAATGGTAAAGGATGATTTAGGAGTAGATCCATTAACGGTTAATTCATTGGATAACGAGTCTTTACATCCATCTGCACTCGTAACAAATAAAGTAGTCAGGTACTTATCTGATTTGGTTACCAGCACCCGGGCATTTTGAACATTGTCTTTAACAAAAACTGGTTGAGCATTGTTGAGCTTTCCTTTATCTATTCTCCATTTCCAGGTTAATCCGGATAATTTATTATCTGCAATAGTAGTAGTATCCAACAGGTCGGCTGCCGCATCGGCTAAACATATTTCTGGTAATACAAAACCAACTTTTGGCAGGGGGTTTATTTTTTGTACTCGCTTTAGGGTATCACTTTTACATCCTTTACTGCTAGTAACCTGAAGTTGAATAGTATAGTTACCCCAGGGTGAAAAAATATGATCGAATGATGCTGCTGTGGATTTATTTTCTTTTACGCCATCCCCAAAATCCCACCACCAATTATTGATAGTTCCTGCATTGGCTGAAGAAGCATCTGAAAAAACCACTGATCGATCGGCACAGGAGGTTGAAATAATACTATACTGTGCAGTGGGTAAGGGATTAATTACAATGGAAGTAGCGAGTGTATCACTTACACATCCCTTATCAGAGATGGTATATAAACGGATTGGGTAAGTGCCGGCAGCAGCATATAAATGAACTGGATGCTGAATGGTGTCGGTAGTTGCATCTCCCCAACTCCAGCGCCACTTAGCAATAATGCTTCCTTTTCCGTTTGTATTATCAGTAAAATAACTACTGTCTCTGAAGCAATTTTCCGCACTAAAAGTAAATGCAGCTTTTGCTTTTGGGTAAATCGATTGAATGGTTTTCCGGATACTATCGGCACATCCGTAAGGGGTAGTAACAGTTAATTGGATATCGAAAAGACCTGTTTGTTTGTATTGGTAGATGGGATTTGTAACAGAGTCGATACCGATACCATCCCCAAAAATCCATCTGTATGTAAAGTTTCCAGAGCCAGCTGCAATTGTAGTAGAATCGTAAAACCGGGCTATCCCTTCGGGCAAGCATACTATGGGGAGATTGAAATTGGGTTGGGGAATGGGCCGAATAGTAATGGTTCGGGAGAATGCTTCACTTAAACATCCCGATGCATTTTCTACCAATAATTTTATTGAATAAGTACCTGTGGAAGTAAAAGAAATCACCCGGGTAGCACCTGTGCTTTGCACTTCCGTTCTGCCATCACCATAATCCCAACGCCACTTTGTAATAGATCCAGATGAAATGGTAGAAGCATCGGTAAAAGTGAGTGATTTGTTAAGGCAGGTAGAGTCATTCATTTCAAATTTAGCTACAGGAGAACCCGTAATTATCAGAGGAATGGTAGTGTCACCTATGCAGCCAAAATCGGTGATGGGTCGGTATCGGATATTGTAATTGCCGTCTTTCGTATATATATGCGTTGGATTTTTCAGCGAGTCGGTAGTTCCATCGCCCCAATTCCACAATCCGTTAACCACGGTACTATTTACTAGGTCGGTGGAAGTGTCGGTAAATTGAATGGGTTTTCCTAAACAGAAAACTGTTGGTACGCTGAAGTTGGCTTTTGGCAAAGGATTTACTACAACTGGAATAACATATTCTGCATTCGAACTACTACATCCATCAGGCGATGGGTTGGTAGCAAATAGTCGGATAGTATCATTGCCGGGAGTAGTATATATAAAGTCTTTTTGTGTGGGACCATTGGCTGGACTAAAATAATACAGTTGTTTACCGTTAACTATGGGGGTGCTGTCGGGAACGGGCGTGATGGGTCCGATATTGGTGTTCGGACTTATTTTAGTGCTACCTCCAAAATCCCAGGTAATGGAAGTGGGTATATAGGACAACGGTACAGAAAATTGAAACTTAGAACCCACACAGGTTGCAGCAAAATCGAGTCTGGAATAGGGATTTTGGAATATGGGGGCATATAAGTCTTTAATATTGGTGCCAGCATTGTATCCATAACTTTCTGCTGAACCAAAGCCATAGGCAATCGCATTGTAGCCCGTATCGGAATAAAGTGCGTGTGAACCGCTGGTAACAGGAAATATTGCATAGGAAAATTCCGGTTCTCGCGGATGGGGAAGAAAACTAGTGCTTTTAGATACACCATCTAATTTAAAGGAGGCCACACCGCCCTTCTTGATAATTACATTAATATAATGTTGAATAATTCTATCTCGCGTTGTAGAGTTTAAGGTAATATTATTTATGGTTTGCTCAACCGGACTTAGATAAATCATTTCAGGATCTCCGAAAGTATTAGAGTTTCCATCATTTCCCTGCGTTGTACAATATTGGGCAACTGTAATGGGTTTGTCGGCTTCTATCAGATTCCAAACGCCAGTAGTAGAATTACCAAGGCCAATTCCATTTCCGGGAGTGGATAAAACAGAACTGTTTTTCAATTCGTAAAAAAAACTTTTTTGCAGAAGCGTTGTAGGTATTTCAGCCCCATTGAGTTTTACTTTGGTGGTGGGGTCGCTAACACAAATTCTAAAGTAATTATTCGGTTGAGAGCCGGTAGGGGCAGTGAGGTATTTAAGACCCCAAGCGCTGGCAGGCGTGGCCTGCGCAAAAATATTGTCGGCACTGCCGGTTTGATTATTATTTACACTTGGGTTGGTAGACGACGCCCCGATGCTCATTTTTCCGGATCCACAGAAAACGGCTATTTTTTTGCAGGCGCCGCTACTGCTAATCGTTCTTATTCGGGTACCTGTTAAATCAGTTCCTTTAGAACCCGATGTGGTGCCCATTAAATTATATACCTGCCCTTGCAACAAGGTTACCTGAAAAGGCGCAGTGGTAGATTTATTTAGGGTAACATCGGAAGGGGTAATTTCTACCGTGGTGGTGCCTTCTTCTACGGCAACTACAAAAGCGAAAGAATTCGAAAAATTGGCATTAGAGGCCTGGTTGTAAATGATGGCATAATACTCTTTTCCGAGGGTATTAGTAGGATACAAAAGGGTTGCGCCAGACACACTTGCATTATAAATATGTGCATAGGCTACTATATCTACATCGCTGTACACATGAATACCCCGGTTATAATACCCAGTATCAATTATTCTGCAATCTTGCGCACCTGATTTTGGTAGGGGACTAGTTTCTGTAACCTGATTGGCTTGAACCTGAAAAGTTTGTTTGTACCCTACTCCCGGAATTTCCACCGTAACGGTTGCATTTTTGTCGGAAGTAAAATACAAAACCATGTCTTGTGCATTCCGTTGATTGGTGCCAACCCCCAAACCCATATTCACATGAAATCCATATCCCAGCCAAAAATCCTTTCCCTTATTAGAAAAGTTTTGCGCACCTAAATCCGCAGCCAAAAGAAACCATAAAATAAATAGCAAAACCCTTCTCATAACAAGTATAGTATCAGTAGATTTTAGACGAAATTTTCCGTAAAAGGTTTAAGATAATAGTTATTTATTAAAAACATACAAATTTCAGAAATC
The DNA here is from genome assembly GCA_945870985.1 of Chitinophaga pinensis. Taxonomy (GTDB): domain Bacteria; phylum Bacteroidota; class Bacteroidia; order Chitinophagales; family Chitinophagaceae; genus Sediminibacterium; species Sediminibacterium pinensis_C. The sequence continues at coordinate 3,073 of CAMBUH010000001.1, read as the reverse complement.
TATATAAAACTAACGGTTGTTAATAGGGAATTATTAAATCTTTTTGTGTTGTGTTTTAGAGACTAAAGGTGTTCCAGGAACTTCTCCTTCAATTTTACCCCCGGTAAAATACACCCTGATATAAAAGAGGCGCAGCCTCCCCCAATTTATTAACAACGGATTTCAATACGTTGTTATAGCGTACAAATACCTAGTGAGCACTCTAGTTTCGACCAATATATTTGTTGATTAAAAACTAACAGTAATGTGGCAAATACCTATCATCAAATCTTCTTGCAAACGGTATTCGCTGTAAAATACCGCCGTGCAATAATCAATAAAGAGTGGCAGGGAAAACTATTCAGCGTAATTGGCAATCTGATAAACGAATCAAATTGTACAACAATCATTGTAAACGGTGTTGAAGATCATGTACATTGTTTTTTCAGCCTAAAGCCGGCTATATCTGTGTCTGAACTCATGAAAAATGTAAAAGCCAAATCCTCTAAGTATATCAATGATAATAAGTTGACCAGCCAACGTTTTGAATGGCAGGAAGGATTTGGGGTATTCTCATATAGTCATACCTCAATCCATGCGGTTTACCATTACATACTCAATCAGCAGGCGCATCACAAGAGGCAAAATTTTACAGAAGAATATTTGGAATTGTTGGAGACCTTTCGAATTGAGTATGATAGGAAGTATATCTTTCAACCGCTTGTGTAAAATATGCTTCGTGCCTACGGCACTTTATTTGCTGGGTGCTAGTTGAGCCAACGGATTGAAATCCGTTGTGATAATATAAATCGAGCCGATGGCTCTACTTTTAATGCTAAGGGGGTGGTGGCTTCAACGGATTGAAATCCGTTGTGATAATATAAATCGAGCCGATGGCTCTACCCGTATGATGCTAATGTCTTACTTTTTGGCCTTTTAGCCCCAGTAAAATGCAGCCCAATAAAAAGAGGCGTAGCCTCCCCCAATATATCAACAACGGATTTTAATCCGTTGTGATAAAAAAACCGAGCCGCTGGCTCTACCTGTATGATGCTAATGACTTACTTTTCGGCCTTTTACCCCCGGTAAAATGCAGCCCAATAAAAAGAGGCGTAGCCTCGACCAATTTCACAACAACGGATTTTAATCCGTTGTTAGATGAGATGAGATGAGATGAGATGAGATGAGATGAGATGAGATGAGATGGATGGATGGATGACAAGTAAGCCGCATAAAGAACCGCAGGTTCGGCCGATATAGAGGTACTATGTATACATAAAGCAAAAAACCGACTCGCTGAAGTCGGTTTTTTGCTTGCTTATTTTCTAACTCGTAGAAAATAACTTTCGTAGCCGGTACGGGAATCGAACCCGTCTTTGCCCCGTGAAAGGGGGCTGTCCTAGCCGATAGACGAACCGGCCGTTCTTTTCTATTCGGGTTGCAAAAATAGCTTCGCCCCGCTTTTCTGCCAAATCAATTTTTCACACTACCCCCATTTGCCCTGTTTTTAATAGATTTCACCAAAATTTTAGCTGCTTTCCTTGCAATAATCGTAATTTTGCACCTGTTTTAATCAAAAACCACCCACCCATGAGCACAGTTAAAGTAGCTATCAACGGATTTGGCAGAATCGGCCGACTCGTTTTCCGTCAGATTTATAACATGCAGGGCATCGAAGTTGTTGCTATCAACGACCTTACCAGTCCTACCGTACTTGCCCACCTGTTAAAATATGATAGCGCACAGGGACGTTTTGATGCTAATGTAACTGCAACGGATGACTCTATCATAGTTAATGGCGAAACCGTAAAAATATATGCCCAAAAAGATCCGGCTCAAATTCCATGGGGAAATCATGGGGTAGATGTAGTAATCGAATCTACCGGTTTCTTTACCGATAAAGATAAAGCAGCAGCTCACCTCACTGCTGGCGCTAAGCGCGTTGTAATTTCAGCGCCCGCCACCGGTGACCTGAAAACAGTTGTTTTTAATGTGAACCACGCAATTTTAGATGGCTCCGAAACCATCATTTCCTGTGCTTCCTGCACTACCAACTGCTTAGCCCCTATGGCAAAAGTGCTGAACGACCAGTTTGGTATCGTTACAGGGTTTATGACAACCATCCATGCTTATACCAACGACCAAAATACACTCGATGCGCCTCATCCGAAAGGTGATTTGCGCAGAGCTCGGGCTGCGGCTGCTAATATTGTTCCGAATAGTACCGGAGCTGCTAAGGCCATCGGATTGGTATTGCCCGAATTGAAAGGTAAATTAGACGGAAGTGCCCAGCGCGTGCCAGTAATTACCGGTTCATTAACGGAACTCACCAGTATCCTCGGTAAAAAAGTTACTGCCGATGAAATCAATGCCGCCATGAAAGCTGCCAGCAACGAAAGTTTTGGCTATACCGAAGATGAATTGGTTAGCTCCGACATCATCGGAACCCATTTTGGGTCTCTGTTCGATGCTACCCAAACAAAAATCATCACCAATGGCGACGTGCAACTGGTGAAAACAGTAAGCTGGTACGATAATGAAATGAGCTACGTGAGTCAGCTAGTGCGTACGGTACACTATTTTGCCGGGTTAATTAACCAATAAGCTGTTAGCAACCTATTACGGTCCCGAATTTCGGGGCCGTTTTTTTTATTAAATATTTTATATGAGTCAGTTTCAGCCAGCCCGCTTGCAGGGAAAAAAAGTTTTGGTTCGGGTAGATTTTAATGTGCCACTCGATAAAGATTTTCACATAACCGATGATAACCGCATACGGGCAACCCTGCCAACTATTCAGGCCATTTTAGATGCCGGCGGAAGTGCAATTCTGATGAGCCATCTTGGCCGCCCTAAAGGAGGACCGGAAGATAAATATTCACTTCGTCACCTGGTTGCACATCTGCAAGTTTTATTGAACCCGCAGATGGGAAAAAACATATCAGTGGCATTTGCTGATGATTGTATTGGAGAACAAGCGTATCAAAAGGCAGCAGATTTACTGCCGGGTGAAGTGTTGCTGCTCGAAAATCTGCGCTTTTATCCGGAGGAAGAAAAAGGGGATGCCACTTTTGCCGAAAAACTCAGCAAGCTGGGC